>JBKDZS010000121.1:0-3532 GCA_047971445.1 Flavobacteriales bacterium | reverse complement strand
TGGCGGTTTTTTTATATCAGTTGCAATAACACGATCATGACCGTATCTTTCTCTCAGCTTTAAGACTAAATCACTTCCAATTTGCCCTGAAGCTCCTGTTACTATAATTGTTTCGCTCAATATGTTTATTTATAAAATAATTTACCTAAAAATAATTGGAATATTTCGAATAAACAAGTAGTATAATTTAAATTTAACAGAACAATATAATATAGGATAATTAAAAGATAGATTTTGAGAAAAAAATGCCTAAAGTAAGTTTAGGCATTTTTTATATTAGATTAAGTTTTTAAATATGAATCACTTCATCGTAAGCATCAGCAACAGCTTCCATGACCATTTCACTTAAGGTAGGATGAGGGTGAACGGCTTTTAAAACTTCATGGCCTGTTGTTTCCAGTTTTCGAGCAACAACAGCTTCTGCAATCATATCGGTAACACCGTTGCCAATCATATGGCATCCCAGCCACTCACCGTATTTAGCATCAAAAATCACTTTAATAAAACCATCTGTATCTCCGTTAGCGGTAGCTTTTCCGTTAGCAGTGAAAGGGAATTTACCTACTTTAATATCAAGTCCTTTTTCTTTTGCTTGAGTTTCGGTTAATCCAACAGATGAAATTTCAGGATGACAGTATGTACAACCAGGAATATTGCCATAATCCATAACCTCTACATGCATTCCAGCAATTTTTTCAACACATATAATTCCTTCGGCAGATGCAACATGGGCTAATGCGGGACCTGGAACGATATCGCCAATAGCATAATAACCCGGAACATTTGTTTGGTAGTAATCGTTTACTAAAATTCGTCCACGATCTGTAGTTATCCCTACATCTTCTAAGCCAATTCCTTCTAAGTTAGTTTCTACTCCAACAGCTGATAATACGATATCTGCATCTAAAATTTCTTCTCCTTTTTTTGTTTTGATAAAAGCTTTTACTCCATCTCCTGAAACATCTACTTTTTCAACGGAAGAATTTGTCATAACGTTAATGCCTTTCTTCTTAAATGAACGCTCTAATTGTTTTGAGATATCTTCATCTTCTACAGGAACAATACGTGGTAAAAACTCTACAATGGTAACTTCAGAGCCCATGGTGTGATAAAAATCAGCAAATTCAACACCAATAGCTCCAGAACCTACAACGATTAACTTTTTAGGAACTTTAGGTAGTGTTAAAGCTTCACGATATCCAATAACTTTTTTACCGTCTTGTGGTAAATTGGGTAATACACGGGAACGAGCTCCTGTTGCAAGGATGATATGGTCTGCTGTATACTCGATTGTTTTTCCTTCGTTGAAAACTTCAATCTTCTTACCTGGTTTTACTTTCCCTGCTCCCCAAATGACATCAATTTTATTCTTTTTTAATAAGAATTCAACTCCTTTACTCATTTTATTAGCGACCCCACGAGAACGCTCAATTACTTTGTCGAATTCAAATCCAATTTCTGAAGCATTTAAACCAAAATCTTCAGCATGCTGTAGATATTTAAACACTTGAGCACTTTTTAGCAATGCCTTAGTAGGAATACATCCCCAGTTTAAGCAAATCCCTCCTAAATTTTCCTTTTCAACGATAGCAGTTTTTAATCCTAGTTGTGAAGCTCTTATTGCAGCAACATATCCACCAGGACCACTACCTAAAACGATTATATCGTATTTCATTATGAAGTGTTTTTTATTTTAAAATTTTTAAGCCACTAAATTACAAAATACTTTTTAAAGTTTAATAGAATTAATTTGGGGGACTTTTGTATAAAAAGAATTAAATTAGCCGTTGATTAAGTTAGAAAGAATGGAATGAAAGATAGAATCCTAATTTTTTTAGTATTAATGAGTGCCTATTCGTATACACAAATCAATACATACGATCCTAATTTTAATAGACGAGATTCCATTCAGCAATTTGCTGAGAGAGAGAAAACAGACTCCACTAAAACGGTTTATTTACCTAAAGATTTGGACTACCGATATTGGACAGAAAGCTTAGACACTTTAGCCATTGATTCTTCTTTATCATTAACGAACTACTACAATCAAAATTATACTCATCGAGATTCCTACGGTTATATGTTGATGCCTAATATAGGACAGGGAGCTAATGAATTGATTTATCATGCTGACTTTAGTGTTGTGCCAAAGATGGGCTTTATGGGTAAAAGATTTAACTATAGAAAAGTAGAGGATATTAAATATTATGATGTTCGAACTCCAGTAACAGAGTTTAATTATCAAAGTGGATATGAAGAAGGACAAATATTGGAAACTACGTTTACTCATAGTATTAATAAAACATTAAATTACTCTTTTACATACAGGGGGTTGCGCTCTTTAGGACGTTATAAAGATCAATTAGCAAGTGATCGCGCTATTATAGCTACTTTGAACTATCGATCAAGAAAAGGACGTTATAGGTTTTGGACACATTATGCTTCTCAAAATATAGATAACGAAGAAAGTGCGGGTATTAGAGAAGTGGAAGAGTTTGAGAATGTAGATCAAAATTATACAGACCGTAAAACCTTTACTGCTAATTTACAAGGAGCCAGTTCTGAACTAGATTCACGTAGGTTTCACTTTGCGCAACAGTACGGCTTGTTAAAAGGTATTCGTAAAGAAGATTTAGCTTATCGTCCTGTTACGTTACAGCACAAATTTACTTACGAAAAACAAAAGTATTTGTATAAAGAATCTGAAGTCAATACATTTTTTGATAGTGATGTTATTACTGGAAAAGATCGAAGTGCACTAAGTGAGTATACCTTGTTGAAAAATGAACTTTCAGCTATTGGAAATATAAACGATAAACTTCGCTTGGAAGCAGGTATCTCATATGATCAATTTACATATGGCTACGATTCCATATTGGTAACTAATTTAATTAATATACCTGATAAAATTGAAGGAAGTTTAATTTCAGCCATAGGAAAGTTGAATTTTAATTGGAGTGATCGTTTGCATTTAGAAACTGATGCACAATATGCCTTAGGGGGAGAGTATAGTAATTCATATCAATTAAACTCTAATTTAGATTTTAGATTGATGGATGATGTTTTATTAAATGGAGGAATCAATATAGCCTCAACTTCGCCTAACTTAAATGTAGTTTTAAATCAAAGTTTCTACAGTGATTATAATTATAACAACAACTTTGATAAAATTAACAGTCAGCAAATTCATTTAGGTTTACGATCTAATAAATACTTAAATGTCAAAGCTAACTTTCATAATATTAATAATTATGTATTTATAGATAATACAGAACGACCAAAGCAATATACAGGTTCTTTAAACCTATTTAATGTAACGGTAAATAAAACCTTTCGTTATAGAAAATTGAGCTTAGAAAATACTTTTACATATCAAAAAGTAACTCATGGAGAAGAAATTTTACCTTTACCTAATTTCGTAACCCGAAATACACTATATTATCAGTCAAGAGTCTTTAAGGATAAAGCAGAAATTCAAACAGGTATTTCCTTGTATTACTTTGATCAATTTAAGTCTAGAGCTTATTTTCCA
>JBKDZS010000120.1:0-10662 GCA_047971445.1 Flavobacteriales bacterium | reverse complement strand
GTACCTTGGGTGGGAATCGAACCCACACTCCAAAGGAACACGAGTTTGAGTCGTGCGCGTCTACCAATTCCGCCACCAAGGCAAGTGAGATGCAAACATACTAAACCTTATGAAATTGATCAAATGTTTTTTCTTTTTTATAAAATAAAGTTGCTTCTGAATCAGAATTCTTAATTTAGTGTGTTTTAGGCTATGACTTTTCATCTTCATCTTGAGATCGTTCTATAAAGGATTGAGGTAAAGATTTTTTTGTTTTAGCCCCTAATTTTTTGAGTTTTTCTACACGGGTAATTAAGTTACCACGTCCTTCAACCAATTTGTTCATTGCAGCACTATAATCTTCTTTAGCATCATCCATTTTTTTACCAATTTTGGTTAAATCAATTATTAGCCCTTCAAATTTATCATATAAAGCACCTGATTGCCGTGCAATTTCCATAGCATTTCGTTGTTGTTTTTCATTATTCCAAATCGTATCAATAGTACGAAGAGTAGCTAAAAGAGTAGTAGGGGTAACAATAACAATATTTTTTTCAAAAGCTTTGTTGTACAATTGACTGTCCTTATTTAAGGCAAGGGCAAAAGCTGGTTCAATAGGAACAAAAAGCAACACAAAATCAGGGGATTCCATTTGATATAAATCTTCATACTTTTTATCACTTAATTGTTCTACATGACGATTTAATGAGCGAATATGTTCTTTCAAAAAGTGTTCTTTTTTTTCTTCATCCTCTTCATGACTGTATTTTTCATAAGCAGTTAAAGATACCTTGGAATCAACAATCATTTTTTTATGATTTGGAAGGTTGATAACAACATCTGGCATAAAACGTTTTCCTTCTTTATTGGTGAAACTTTGTTGAACTTCATATTCACGCCCTTTTTCTAAATTTGATTTTTCCAAAACGCGTTCTAATACCAACTCACCCCAATTTCCTTGAGTTTTGCTATCTCCTTTTAAAGCCTTAGTCAAGTTTAAAGCTTCTTTACTCATTTGCTCATTGAGAGTTCTTAGGTTAAAAATTTGTTCGCGTAATTGAGAATTTCGTTCAATACTTTCCTTATTGGTATCTTCCACCTTTTTTTCGAAATGTTGAATTTTTTCCTGTAAAGGAGTTAGTAAAGATTTTATATTAACTTTATTTTGCTCTGTGAATTTGGTTGATTTTTCTTCTAAAATTTTGCTTGCTAAAACTTCAAAATCACGCTTGTTATCTTCTTGAAGTTTTTGATACTCCTTAATTTGCATGAATAATTTATCCTCTAAATGATTGATTACAGACTCTTTTTGAGTGAGTTGAATGTTTAAACTCTGTTCAACAGTATTTTTATCTTGTTGAAGTTGTACTTTTTCTGTTTGCACTTTTTCGAGTAGAACCGTAGCTTCTTTTTTTTGAGTGAGAATTTGATCTTGAAGTAATTGGTTTTGGATTTCTATAAGTTCATTAGAATGGCTTAATTTTTGATTTTCAGTATGAAGAGCGTTAATTTTTTTATTGGTTTGATTTTTAGAAAATAATACTCCAATAAGAAAACTTATAGGAATACAGGTTAGAATTGAAATGATGATGATATATTGTTCCATGAATTTTTATAATGATTGCGAAATCATAAATTTAATAAGAAAGTACCAATTTAGAATTAAAAATTAGAAAAAGAATGTTTTCAGAAATTATTATAGGACTTTTAGTAGGAGTAGGGTTAGCCTCAGCAGTAGGTTTTCGTATTTTTGTACCATTGTTAATGGTTAGTATAGTTGCTTACTTGGATTGGATGCCCTTTGAATTAAGTGATCATTGGTCTTGGTTAGGAAGCTCAACAGCTGTGATAGCTTTTGGAGTAGCAACTATAGTAGAAATTTTTGGCTATTATATTCCTTGGGTAGATAATGTTTTAGATACAATTACAGGCCCTATAGCGGCTATTGTAGGGACTATGATGGTAGCAATTCAATTAGACACATTAGATTCTGAATTCTTGAAATGGGCTATGGCTATTATTGCAGGAGGAGGAACAGCAACTGTAGTCAGCGGAGCAACTTCTGGGTCAAGAATGATTTCTACTTCTACAACAACAGGAATTGCAAACCCTATAATTAGCACAGCAGAAATTGGAACAGCAGGAGTACTAGGCTTAACATCATTACTTTCTTTAAGTTATCCTGTATTGATTTTTCTATTGTTGTTTTTTTTAGTGATCATCGGGTTTATTATCTACAAAGTGTATCAAGGTTTTGATCGGATTAGGGAAAAAGTTTTTAAACGAATATAGAATACTTCGTATATAGCTTATTATATTTGTAAAATAATAAAGTAAAGCAAATATGAAAGCATATGTTTTTCCTGGTCAGGGAGCTCAATTTTGTGGGATGGGTAAGGATTTGTATGATCGGTACTCTAAAGCAAAAGAATTATTTCAAAAGGCAAACGATATTTTAGAATTTGATATAACAAAGATAATGTTTGAGGGTTCAGTAGAAGATTTGAAGAAAACTAAAGTAACTCAACCTGCTATCTACATTCATTCTGTAATTAAATCTAAGGTTTTAGGAATCCATCCAGAATTAGTAGCAGGTCACTCTTTAGGAGAGTTTTCTGCATTATCTGCTGTTGGTGTTTTTTCTTTTGAAGATGGATTAAAATTAGTAGCTAAAAGAGCAACAGCAATGCAAGTTGCTACGGAACAAGCCGAAGGAACAATGGCTGCTGTTTTAGGATTGGAAGATGCTCTTGTAGAAGAAGTTTGTAAAGAAATTGAAAATGTTGTGCCTGCTAATTATAATTGTCCTGGACAGTTGGTTATTTCAGGAGCTGCAAAAGGTATTCATGAAGCATGCTCTATTTTGAAAGAAAGAGGTGCTAAACGTGCTTTGGTTTTACCTGTAGGAGGTGCTTTTCATTCTCCATTGATGAAGCCAGCTCGAGAAGAATTAGCAAGTGCGATAGAAAGGACTATGTTTCATGACGCTATATGTCCAATTTATCAAAATGTATCAACTACTGCTGTAACTTTTTCTGAAGACATAAAGAAAAATTTAATAGAACAATTAACAGCTCCGGTAAAATGGACACAGTCAATCCAGAACATGATAACCGATGGTGCAGAATCTTTTTTAGAAGTTGGACCGGGAAAAGTATTACAGGGATTAATAAAGAAAATCAGCCGTGAAGTTGAGGTGGGCTCTGCTGAATAATACTCTATATAATTAAAATGGTACAAAAAACCTTTGTCTTTTTATAAACAAAGGTTTTTTTAATTATTGGAGGTTTTATTCCTCTAGTTTTTCAAAATGAACTTTAATTAATTTTGAATAACGCTTTGACCATATTAAATGATCTTCTTTATGTTTAGAGATGTTATCTTTGGCATTTTTTAATAAAGGGTTATCATCCTTAGCATTTGAAAAGAAAGCCAAATTATTCTCCAGTTGAGCAATCTCATGATCTAGATCCTGTATTTTTTTACGAGCGTGTTGTATTTCATCATTCAAGCGATGTTGATCTTCATCTGTAATAATTTGATTGATAAGGTTATCTAACTTAATATCTTCTAATTCAACTTTAGAAATATCTAAGCTAGCTAGTAAATTACTAGTTATTGTGTCAAACTCTTTGTTAATATTCATTTTATTTTTAGGAACTTTTCCTAAAGTTTTCCATTCTTGATTGTATTGGTTAACCTGCTGAATTACTTTTTGTTTATCGGTTTCTAGCTTTTCAGCCTTTATTTTTTCAATAAAGGCTACCTTTTTTCTATAGTTTTCTACAAAAGCTTGTTCTTTTTCATTTTCTAAAGAATGGTAGCGATCAAAGAAGTTATTACAAGCATTTTTAAATTCTTTCCAAATTTTATCAGAATGTTTTCTAGGAACATGCCCTATTTTTTTCCATTTAGCTTGAATATCAATAAGTTTTTTACTTGTAGCATTCCAGTCAGTACTATTCTGTAATGCTTTGGCCTGCTCTAATAAAGCATTTTTAAGTTCTAAGTTTTGTTGTTGATCATTTTTTAAACTCTTATAATAGTGGTTTTTTGTATGATTAAATTTTCTAGTAGACTGCTTAAATTCAGCCCAAATAATATCATTGAACTCTTTGGGAACACGACCTAGTTTTAAAAAAGAAGTACGTAATTCTTCTAAAAGTTTAATTTTCTGCTGCCACTTTTGGTGGGAGGTAACTTCTTCTACTGTTAATTGATTAATCAGTTCGATTATCTCACGTTTTTTAGCTAAATTTTTAGTTTGTTCAATTTTGTATTGTTCGTTCAATTCATGTTTACGATCATGAACAACCCGAGTAGCCTCTTTAAATTCTTGCCATTTTTGTTCACGAAATTCACGATCTACTGGCCCAACTTCTTTCCATTTTTTATGAAGAAATTGTAACTCATTAAAAGCTTTTTGAAGGTTGTTTTCTTTCTGCAACTCCTTAGCACGATGAATTAAATTGTTTTTAAGCTCTAAATTATTTTTATGTTCGAGTTCTTCTAAACCTTTGTTAAGTTTTAAATATTCGTAATAATTATCTAAATGGTGGTAATAGGTTTTAAAAACATTGGTAACTTCATTTTTAGGAACAAAACCTGCTTTATCCCAACGATCTCTCAAGGTTCTAAACTGCTTAAAGGTATGATGATGATCAGGGTTTTGATCTAAATATAAAGCTTTCAGCTCGTCAATGATAACTAGACGCTCTTTTAGATTATTCTTCTGCTGTTTTTCTACGTTTTTATAAAAAGCTTGAAGTTTAGTTTTGAAATCTCCAATTAGGGTGGAAAAAGGATGATGATGAGGGTTTTTATATGAAAAAGCTTCTTGATCACCTCCATTTTTTATGAAGTCAGCTTCTTTTTGGTGATATTCTTCATCTGTTTTTAATTTAAATTGCTCACGAATATCATTTACTTGATTTTTAATAAGATTGGGTTCAAAAGAGCGAATTAAAAATTGAAATTCTTCAACTAAATTAGCAATAGATAAGGATTTATAATCTTTAACCGGAACTTCTTTTTTTTCAATATCTTTAGAAGGTGTTTCTACAACTTCTATTTTTTCTGATTGAATTAGTGGTTTATCAAGATTTTCAGTCGTTTCTAGAGTTGATTCCGAAGTTGAAAGAGTCTTTTCTATATTTTCATTCACTTCGTGTACTTTTTCTTGCGATCCATCTTCTAGAGGAAGGTTTTCCTTTTCGTGAGCCATAATTGTACCAAATTGAGCAGTTCTATACAAAACTAATAAAAGTATTTAATAAAACAAGTATTTTCTGCTATTTTGACTGCCAAATTTCCCAAGCTTTTTCCGCTTGTAACTCTAGCATTTTTAATCCGTTTTTTACAGTAGCATTCTTTTTAAGTCCTTCTTCCATAAAAAGGGTTTTGCAAGGATTGTATACTAAATCATATAGATAATGATTCTTAGTTAAGAACTGATATGGAATAGGAGGCTTTTGATGCGTGTTTGGAAAAGTTCCAAGAGGCGTACAGTTGATGATAACTAAATGTTCCGAAAGAAGCTCTTGGGTAATACAATCGTAGGAAATTATATTAGAAGACAATTGTCTAGAAACAATTTGAAACGGGATATTATGTTTCTTCAAAACGTATTGAATTGCTTTTGAAGCACCTCCAGTTCCTAGAATTAATGCTTTTTGATGATAAGGCTTTAGGTTTTTTATAAAAGATTGTTCAAAACCGTAAACATCAGAATTATGACCGATTAATTGGCCATTTTTAAATTTAACGACATTTACAGCTTTAATTTTTTTAGCCTCAGGACTTAATTGATCCAAAAAGGGAATGATAGCCTCTTTATAAGGAATTGTAACATTTAAACCTTTTAATGTTGTGTCTTGAAGTAATTTTGGAAATTGTGAAAGATCTTGTAAATCAAAAGTTTTATAAACGGTATTATAGATCGACTCTATTTTAAATTTTTTAGAAAAGTAAGCTTCTGAAAAAGAATAAGTAATGTTTTTGCCTATTAAACCGTATGAATTCATGTATAAAAAGATATTAGATTAATGTGCGGATACCTTTTCGTTTACGATCGTAATGATCAAAAGTTAAGATAACAAAAATTCCAAAAATAATGAACCCAATAGAAATCCAGTTTTCTATTTGAGATAGATTTGGAAGAAAACGTTCGTAAGATTCAATTACTTTAATTCCATCTTCACGAATATGAGATTTTTCAATTCTCCAAGGCCAGGAAGCTCCTAACGATCCAATAATAAATCCTATTAAAGTAGCCATAACATTATCATGAAAATGTTTTAATAAATACCCTATGGCATTAGAAAAAAGAATTAGACCTATAATAGCTCCTAGGGTAAAAACACCTACCACATACAGTAAATGTATATGATGAGGCGTTTCAAAGAAACTCCAATTGAAAGTAAGCAAGCTAATGATGGCATTTAAAAGATTATTCACAGTATCAACTAGTAAGAGGGTATAATTTCCAATTAAAATTAGTATAAAAGATCCAGAAAATCCTGGTAAAGCCATTCCTGAAACACTAATGATTCCACATAAAAAAACAAACCATAATGCTTCATTTTGGGTCATAGGATTCATAAAAGAAATAATAAGCCCAACGATAGTTCCTATAAGACAAAAAGTAAGAGTTGTAAAATGCCACTTTTGAACATCTTTTTTTACATAAATAATCGACCCAATAATCATTCCAAAGAAGCTTGACCAAACCATTAACGGAAAGTTTCGTATAAAATAATCTAATAATAATGAAATGGAAAAATAGGCAGATGCCGAACCTAAATTTACAGCAACTAAAAATTTTAAATTGGTGTATTGAACAAAGGTTTTAAAACCACGTTTACGCCATAAACCAAAAGCTGTGATGTTAATTTTTTGAAGAGAATAAATCAGTTCTTCATAAAAACCTGTTACAAGAGCAACCATGCCTCCTGAAACACCTGGAACTTTATTGGCAGTACCCATTAAAATTCCTTTGAAGTACAGGATGAAATATTCCAAAAGTGTACGATTTTGCATGAAGAGTAATTTTTTGGTAAAGTTACTTATTTAGAATTGATTTCAGGGTTAAGGAAGTTTTAAAAATAACTTATGAACGAACAATTTTTTTAGCAATGAATTCAATACCAAAAATTAATCCAAAACCTAAAAGAGAAAAAATAATAGCTAAACTTAGGTCAGAATCGACATGATTAAGAGTCTCGTAAGTATTAGGAAAAATATTACGCTCTTGGTAAGCCTTTATATTCTCAATTGTCGGATTTTGTTGTAGATAAGCTGTCAAACTTTGATAGTCATGAGTTAGTTCATTAAATATTAGAATTCCTTTTTGTTTTATAAAGACTTTTGAAGTTATTTTCCAAGGCCATATTTTCCATAAAGAACCTAATAGAAATCCTGTTAAAATAGAAAGTGTTGTATCGTGAAATTTTTCTAATAGAAACTTTAATAATCGTGAAAAACTAGCTAACCCAATAAGAGCACCTACCCCTACTAAGACCACTGTTTTGATAGCTTCAGGGTCAAGGGAGGATAGTTTACTGATAGCTCCAATTATAATTGAATAGCCTCCTAATAACAAGAGAATAAAACTTCCTGAAATCCCAGGTAAAATCATGGCACAGCTAGCTATAATTCCACATAAAAGCAAGTGCCACCAAGAATCATGACTGCCAAAGGGCGGAATAATACTCAAATAAAAAACAAAATTTGCTCCTAAAATTAGGCCTAGAGTAGAAGAAACATTCCATGATTGTATTTCTTTTCCAACATAAATAATACTAGCTATGATTAACCCAAAAAAGAAAGCCCATAAAGGAATAGGATGATGAATCATCAAATAATGTAAGATTTTAGCAAGGGAAAGTATTGAGGTAGCTATTCCTGCAATAAGAGCAATTAAAAAATTACCGTTTATTTTTTTCCATACAGCTGTGATCCCATTTTGTTTGAAAAGTTGAAAAAGAGAAAAATTGATATTATTAATAGATTCTAATAAAGTGTCATAAATACCTGTGATAAAAGCAATTGTTCCTCCCGACACTCCTGGTACAACATCTGCAGCTCCCATTGCTAATCCTCGTAAATAGATTCCTATATATTTTTTCATTAAACTTTCGTTACTTTATTAGAAGGTAAAGGTATTGCTTATTTTTTGTTTAGAAAATTTTTGATAAGTGGGCTCTCAAATACTTTGGAGAATCTTTTTGTATAAGTATTAAGTAATTCAGGAGCTAGTATATAAGCATATTTGAAAAGATCAAAACCTAGGTGCGGTTGATGAGTTAAGAAATAGCTGAATGAAAGATAATATAGAGCTTCTGGTTGAGTATGTTTTTTACGGTAATCTTCTAAAAAGTCAATAACCTCAGTGTATTCTTTAGTAAAAAGAAGTAGTTCAACTTTTCCTAAAATGTTATGATGATTATCCGGTTCTAACTGAATTAGTTGGTCATAATAGTCTAAAGCTTCATCAATACTTTGATTTTCAATACTAAAAGTAATGTATTGTTTGATGTAACGAATGTGATTTGGATTGAGTTCTAAAGCTCTTTTTAGATAATAAATAGCTTCTACTAGATTCTCCATTTTAGCATAAACATATGCTGCTTCAGCCCAAGCTTTATCCATTTGAGGATCATCATAAATAGCATTGTAAAATGAAGCTAAAGCTTTTGAATCTATATTCAACTCTTTGTAGCATTTTCCTATTTTAACATGTGTAAAAGAGGGTGTATCATCATATTGTAAAGACTTTTCATAAACTTCAATAGCTTCTTCATAACGAGAAATATTTTCAAGCGTATTGGCCTTTTGCCAATAAGCAGATAAAAATTTATCGTTAATGAGAATTGCAAAGTCAAATGCACGCAGAGCTTCGGAAAAGTTATGTTGTTTTTTATACACTAGACCTAAATTATACCATGCATAATCAGAATAGGGAAGATGATCAATATAATCTAATAAGAACACAATACAATTAGCGTCATCTTTTAGTTGATTGAAACAATGAATAATAGAGTAGAAAGCATATTCGTCATCTAGATTTATCTCTAACGCTTTTTTAAAATATGAAAGTGCTTCTTGATTTGCATTTAAATTCAAAAACTCATTTCCAATACTACTTAGAAGAAATTCTGTTTCATCACTATTTTCAAGTGCTTTTTTATAGAATTCAATGGCCTTTTGATGCTCTTTTTTAATAGAAAATATTTTGGCTTGAGCAATTAAAAGATCGGTATTAGAGAGAATCATAGAATTTAATTTGGTGATTAAATCCTGTGCTTGAGTAAATTTTCGTTGAGCAATTAGAACTTCTACTTTTTTTACTTGAATATCAAGGTTATCAGGATGAATACTAAAAGCATAGTCTAATGCCTTTAGGGCATTATTTACATCATTAATATCGATATAAAAAGTAATGATATCTACAATTTCTTCTGTGTCGTAATACCAAGTTTCATTTTTCGAAAGCATTTCCTCAAACCGCGCTACATTCTCGTTATATAAAAAATCGTCATGCATAAACTAATATGATTTCTAGAATACAAAGATAAAATAAAAAAAGAATAAAAACACTGGAAATAAAAGGGTTTTCGACAAGTTTTTAACAATTTTATGCTTGAATAGACGATTTTACAAACTCTTGTATATGCTCTATAGTCGTGATTTTGAAAAAAACAAAATATTCGAGCATTAATCTTCAGTTTCTCTTGTAAATAGTGATAAAAATCAATAGGGATATAGCGTGTTTTAACCCTTTGTTTTTACTATATTTGATACCCAACAGTAATGCACATATATACATAATAAAATAAGGAAATAATGAGAAGCATAACTTTAATGATCACTATGGCTGCTTTTATAGCGTGTGGAAGTGATAGACAAGGAAGCAGTACCACAGAATCTTCTAAATTAGACGAAAAAGCAGAAAAAAAAATAGAGCATCAAAGTAGAAGAAATAAGAGTAAGGGAATTGGACCTGTTTCTGAATTAAAACTTCCAAAGGATGTTGCTAAAGATATGGTAGTAGAAGGAAAGAAAGTTTTTGATGCAAAATGTACAGCTTGTCATAAACCTACTAAGAAGTATATTGGACCAGCACTTAAAGGTATAATGAAGAGGCGTTCACCAGAATGGATCATGAATATGATTTTAAATCCTGAAGAAATGCTCAAGAAAGACCCTGTTGCAAAACAACTTTATAGAGATTATAATGGAGCTGTTATGGCTAATCAGGATTTATCAGAGGATGAGGCTAGAAAGATATTGGAGTATTTTAGAACATTGGAGTAACTATTTATGAAAATTCAAAAAAAAGATTTTTAATCTTAAAAAGACCTATTTCTTGATATAAACCTCTAAATTTTAAGTTTTTTTATATAGCTCCAACAACCTTTATTGGGATACTATGTTATAAATAAAGTTTCTAAAGAAATGGCACTATACTTGTGATGCTATCGTTTTAACTTTAAAAACAGTCTATATTTTCAGGGTTTTTAACTACATTTGTACTACATTAAATTCAGTCATTTTTGGAAAAGGTTCTTTCATTCATAAAACAAAAATCCTTTACGTATAGGACTATAAAACATATTGGGGCTTATTTTTTGCTTTTAGGAAGAGTATTTAAAAAGCCTGAAAAAACAAGTATCTATAGGGAGT
>JBKDZS010000119.1:0-4662 GCA_047971445.1 Flavobacteriales bacterium | reverse complement strand
TCCTAAATTTATTATCTAGTACCAATACAACCTAAATCTCCTAAACCCAAAAGAATTAACTTAGCATTTTTTCTTGTCTTCTAATTATTTCTAATTTCTTCAATATGTCTAATGAACTCCCATTATTACATCACACCCAAACCAAATCATTAACTCAAATTAACTCAAGTGTGAAACCGTTATCTTCAAAACGGATTGCAAACATACAACCTTTTTTGCTTATCACAAACCATTTTACCAAAAAAAATAAACTTTTTTAAATCCTAAAAAATCTAATTTAATAACATACTTAATTACAAGCTGTTCACACTATAAAAACCTATCCACTAAAAAAAGAATCAACGAATTCATATTTATTAAACACTTGCAAATCTTCAATCCCTTCTCCAACACCTATATAACGAACAGGTATTTGAAATTCATTCGAAATCCCTATAACAACTCCTCCTTTAGCTGTTCCATCAAGTTTGGTTACAGCTAAAGATGATACATTTGTTGCTGCTGTAAATTGTTTTGCTTGCTCAAAAGCATTTTGACCTGTAGAACCGTCTAAAACAAGCATTACATCATGTGGAGCTTCAGGAATAACTTTTTGCATAACTCTCTTAATTTTGGATAATTCATTCATTAAGTTTACTTTGTTATGTAATCTTCCTGCTGTGTCAATTAGGACAACATCTGCATTTTGTGCCTTGGCACTCTGTAATGTATCAAAAGCTACGGATGCAGGATCAGAGCCCATTTCTTGTTTAACAATACTCACTCCTACTCTTTCAGACCAAATAACTAGCTGATCAACTGCTGCTGCACGAAATGTATCTGCTGCGCCTAAAACCACCTTTTTTCCTTCTTTTTTTAGTTGAGCCGCCAACTTTCCTATTGTGGTTGTTTTTCCTACTCCATTAACTCCTACTATCATTATCACATGAGGCTTATCACTTTCATTAACAGACTCCGAAAATGTATTTATTGTACTTTCTGATTCATTCTCCGATAATAACCCCATGATTTCTTCTTTCAAAATTTGATTTAATTCTGAAACTCCTACATATTTATCTTTTTCTACACGTCTTTCGATGCGTTCAATAATCTCTAACGTTGTATCTACACCTACGTCTGAACTTATAAGCACTTCTTCCAAGTTATCTAATACATCATCGTCTACTTTTGATTTTCCTACGACTACTCGAGAAATTTTTTTTAAAAACGACGATTGAGATTGTTCCAATCCCTTATCAAGCACCTCTTTTTTTTCTTTTGAAAAAATATTTTTAAACCAAGTCATATACAAATATATTAAAAAAAGCTACTTCAAAAGAAGTAGCTTTGTAAATGTTTATTTTCAAATTTGGAGTCTATTATTTCTTTGCGAAGTAATCTTTCACTTCGTCTCCATTCATTATTTTCTCTTCAAAAACATAAGCTCCTGTTTTCGTAGACTTCACCATTTTAATGGCTTTAGTCATTTTTTTCGTTCCTGTCTGTAATGACGCTACTGCTTTCTTTGCCATGGTAAAACTATTTATTTAATTTCCTTATGAACTGTATACTTTTTCATAATCGGATTGTATTTTTTTAATTCAATTCGATCTGGTGTATTTTTTTTATTCTTTGTTGTAATATAGCGAGATGTACCTCCAAGACCACTATCCTTATGCTCTGTACATTCTAAAATAACTTGAATTCTATTTCCTTTTTTAGCCATTTTCTAACTCAACTTTTACATTAAACCTTTTTCTTTCGCTCTTTTCAAAGCTTCACTTATCCCTACTTTGTTAACTAATTTAATGCCTGCAGCAGATACCTTTAAAGTAACCCACTTATCTTCGGTCGGAATATAAAAACGTTTTTTTGTAATATTTACATTAAAACTTCTCTTGGTTCTATTCTTAGCGTGAGAAACATTATTTCCCACCATTACTTTTTTACCTGTTAGTTGACAAATTCTTGACATCGTTCTTCTATTTTAACGGAGTGCAAAGTAAAGAAATATATTTCTATTACACAAAATAATTAAACTTAAATCTTTTTATATTTTATTCTTTTCTTAAATTTCTTGATTATGTTAATCAGTTTTGGAAAAAAGTTTATTTTTTATAAAGCACTCTTATCAAGCTTCGTAGAGAAGCTTAATATCCATATTTCTTTTTCCAACGTTTCCTAAGAAAATCTTCTACTAATTTCTCTCTATTATTATGAGCTGGCTTGTATAATGTTGTTCCACTAATTTCTTTTGGTAAAAACTCTTGCTCTACAAAATGTAAAGGGTAATCATGTGAATATTGATAATCAACTCCATAATTTAATTCTTTCATTAGTTGAGTAGGTGCATTTCTCAAATTCAAAGGAACAGATAAATTACCTGTTTGCTTAACCAATTGTTGTGCTTCGTTAATCGCTTTGTAAGCTGAATTACTTTTAGGTGAGGTTGCTAAATAGATCACACACTGGCTTAAAATAATTCGAGACTCAGGGTAACCAATTGTTGTAACAGCTTGAAAAGTATTATTTGCCATAATTAAAGCAGTTGGATTAGCATTTCCAACATCTTCAGAAGCTAAAATCAGTAATCGACGGGCGATAAATTTCACATCTTCTCCACCCTCTATCATGCGTGCTAACCAGTAAACTGCTGCATTCGGATCAGAGCCTCGAATGGATTTAATAAAAGCCGAAACAACATCATAATGTTGTTCTCCTGCTTTATCGTATAATGCCATGTTCTGCTGAATACAATCCAATACTTTTTTGTCAGTTATTTTGATAGATTCAAAACCTAAAAGACTATTGATGACCAACTCTAAACCATTTAATAATTTTCGTGCATCACCTCCAGAAAATCGAAACAATGCTTCTGTTTCAACCACTTGTATTTTCAACTTTTTTAACTCAATATCCTCCTCGACAGCCTTTATTAATAACTCGTTTAAATCTTCTTTTGAAAAATGATTCAATGTATAAACCTGACAACGAGAAAGTAATGCTGGAACAACTTCAAAACTGGGGTTTTCTGTGGTTGCACCAATTAAAGTTACCCAACCCTTTTCTACAGCTCCTAAAAGCGAATCTTGTTGTGATTTATTAAAACGATGAATTTCATCAATAAATAAAATTGGGTTTTTACCCGAAAATAAGTTTTGGTTTTTTGCTTTATCAATCACCTCACGGATATCTTTTACTCCTGAACTTATCGCACTCAATTGAAAAAATGGGCGTTCTGAATGTTCAGCTATAATTTGAGCTAATGTAGTTTTTCCAGTTCCTGGAGGACCCCAAAAAATCATAGAAGGAATTAACCCCTTTTCCAATACTTTTTTAATAACTCCTTCATCACCTGTCAAATGGGTTTGTGCTAAATAATCTAACAATGTTCGAGGGCGCATTCGCTCTGCTAATGGCTGGTTCATTTTTAATCATTTTCTACACTCCAAAGTTAACCAATCTATTACGAATACCTATTCGAATACTTTAAAAGTTTATAAAAACTTCTTTTAAAAATTATGGTGTACAAATAGATCGTTTCGTGTACTTCTCTAAAAGATAAGACTTGAAAATTTCTAACACTAAATTTAATACTATTACACCATCTATTTTTAAAAATTTCATTACTTTTAAAATATGAAAAAGAACATTCTTATTTTAGGATCAAAAGGACAATTAGGACAAGAGTTACAGCAAATTAAAACTAAGCATAATACTTTTTTTGCTTCACGTGAAGTAGTAGATATAGTCGATCAAAAAATCTTGAAAAAGGTTTTGTCCAAAGGATGGGATTACTGTATTAACACAGCTGCTTATACTGCTGTAGATCAAGCAGAAGAAGAACAAGAAAATGCTTTTCTAGTTAATGGAGAATCAGTGACATTTTTAGCAAAAGAATGTCGTAAGCATGCTGTAAAGCTCATTCATATTTCAACTGATTATGTTTTTAATGGAAATTCTGAAATTCCTTACACAGAAACGAGCACAACAGATCCTGTTAATACATATGGAGCCTCTAAATTAAAAGGGGAGCTATCTGCTTTACAAGAAAATCCTCAAACTTTTATTATTCGAACAGCTTGGGTTTATTCAAAGTTCGGGTATAATTTCGTAAAAACTATGTTACGTATTGGTGCAGACAAAAAACAACTAAACGTGGTAGACGATCAATGGGGAACACCTACTTATGCACGAGATTTAGCAAGAGTTATCTTCAAAATTATCGATCAAGATTCTAATGCTTTTGGTATTTATCATTATTCAAACCAAGGAAAAACAAACTGGGCTGAATTTGCCCAAACTATTTTTGATTTTAAAGATATACCCCTTGATGTTCAAGGTATTCCAACAGCAGAATATCCAACTCCAGCTATACGCCCTCGTTATTCCCTTTTAGATAAAACTAAAATCACTAAAACCTTTGATTTAACCATTCCTCATTGGAAAGATAGCCTGAAAGAAATGCTAGAAAACTTCAATGAGGTGTAGGCAAGAAATATGTATTACAAATACACACCTCTTGTACAATTATAAAAAAAGCACTACTTTGAAATAGTGCTTTTTATTAATTATTTTATTAAATCTAGTTTATTTGACTATCGTCATTTCATCTATTAGATTTTGAGCTCCAGCATATTTATCTATAATAAATAGCACATAACGAATATCTACAATGATAGT
>JBKDZS010000118.1:0-16586 GCA_047971445.1 Flavobacteriales bacterium | reverse complement strand
TTAAAAAATAAAAGCACTTACAATTAATTTGTAAGTGCTTTATTTTCATTTGCTCCTCCTCTTGGGCTCGAACCAAGGACCCTCTGATTAACAGTCAGATGCTCTAACCAACTGAGCTAAGGAGGAATTTGTTGTTCCAGTTTTGCGATTGCAAATATAATTTAAAGATTATTATAATGCAACATATTTTTAAATTTTATAGAAAGAAGTTTTTTATAACATCCCAACCTATTATAACAGCCATTAGTGTCATCAAAAATACGCCTCCAATAATTTGTGCTGTTTCAAGAAATTTTTGAGAAGGTTTTTTACCTGTAATCATTTCATACAAAGTAAAAACAATATGACCTCCATCTAGAGCCGGAATAGGTAATAGGTTAATAAATGCTAAAAACATGGACAAAGTTCCTGTTAAACTCCAAAATCGATGCCAATCCCAATTTTCACCAAACTGTTTGGTTATAGAGAAAAAGCTTCCCATATTTTTGGCAATTTTAGCATCTCGAGTAAAAATACCACCTAGAACTTTTACTTGAGTTCCTAAACTGGTAAAAGCTTCTTTAAACCCTGCCGGTATGGATTCTAAAAATCCGTACTCAACTCGTTCCAGTTTACTCTTTAAGTAACGATGACTTGGTGCGATACCAATTTTAGGACTGATAGAATCAGGAACATTAATAACCATATTTTGAGGTTTCCCATCTCTTAATACTTCAATATGTAGTGCTTTACCTTTGTGAGCTTTAATTAATTTTTGAAACTCATCAAAGAAGATGATATTTTGATTGTTTACTTTTACAATTTGATCATCTATTCGTAATCCTGCCTTGAATGCAGCAGTTTCTTCTGCTACAAAGCCTATATTTACAGGAGTTCTTGGTCTAAAAAGACCTCCATTTTCTTGTTGAAAATCCATTAAAGGAACGGCATGCTCATCCTCAATCGAAATATGAATTGTTTCCCCATTTCGATTTACTTCAATATTCTCAGCTCCTTCTAAAATTAGACGGTCAATATCGTTAAATTTAACAATTTTTTCTCCATCAATGGACAAAATTTGATCTCCTGTTTGAAAACCAATAGCTTGAGTTAGTGAATCCGTTACAATACCGTTCTCAATACTATCATTAGGTAAGTAAGTAATACCCCATGTAAATAAAATTCCCGCAAAAATAAATCCTCCAAGAATAACGTTTACAATAACCCCACCTGCCATTATAATCAGACGTTGCCAAGCGGGTTTAGAACGAAACTCCCATGGTTCAGGATCTTTTTTCATTTGGTCTGTATCCATTGATTCATCAACCATTCCAGCGATTTTTACATAACCACCTAATGGTAGCCAACCAATTCCATATTCTGTTTCACCTATTTTTTTCTTTAGTAAGGAAAAATAAGGGTCAAAAAATAAATAGAACTTTTCGACTTTTGTTTTAAACCATTTTGCAGGTAAAAAGTGACCTAGTTCATGTAAAACAACTAATATAGATAAGCACAGAACGAGTTGTGCAATTTGAATCAATACTCCAGAATCCATTTAATCTTTTTTAATATGAATTCACAAAAGTAAGGGTTTTAAAATTACTATAGAAATTAAAAATGGACTTGGAAGGTAAATGATTTTTTCTTTTAAGAATTTTATGTTGTTTTTTATTTAGATTTAGTTTAAATAGGTTAAATTTGTTTCATTATATCATAATTTGTTATGGAAGAGAAAACATTATTTGATCTTAAAAAAGGAGAAGTTGCGATTATTAAAAACTTTAATGATAATGAGCTACCTTCAAAGCTTTATGAAATTGGTATTCTTCCAGGAACTAAAGTTGAAATAAAATACTCTGGCCCCTTTAAAGATCCTATTTGCATTTGTTTTGGAAAAAGTGAAACGAAGCTGGCGTTACGGAAAAAAGAAGCAAAAAGTATTTTAATTCAACCTCTTTAATATTTTCTAGAAAGGATGAATCAAAATCTTAAAATAGCGTTAGTTGGAAATCCAAATGTTGGTAAAACATCCCTTTTTAATCAATTAACAGGGTTAAATCAAAAAGTAGGAAATTATCCAGGTATCACGGTAGATAAAAAAACAGGAACGTTTTTATTAGAAAATAAAACGGTTGAAGTTATTGACTTACCAGGAACTTATAGCCTTTTTCCTTCTTCAAAAGATGAGGAAGTCGTTTTTAATGTATTAACAGATCAAGATAGTCGAAATTATCCTGATAAGGTGATGGTAGTAGCTGATGCTTCCAATTTAAAAAGAAGCCTACTGCTTTTTGGACAAGTAAAAGATCTTGGGATTCCAGTTCTTTTGGTGATGAATATGATGGATGAAGCACAATCAAAAGGTCTTATTATTGATTTTAAAACCTTAGAAAAAACCTTGGGGACTCAAATTATAAAAACTAATGCACGAACGGGAAAGGGAATTTCAGAGTTGAAGAAGAGTGTTTTTTTTGAAGTAGAAAGTCAAATTAATTTTTGTCCCCCATTACCTTTTAAAAAAGTTGTAGGGGAAGTTCAAAATGTATTCTCGTTAAAAAACCCCTATTTAGCTTGGCATTATATTACACAAAAAGAGATTTTTTATTTACACGGTCAAGATAAAGAGCGTATAGAAGATTTAAAGAAAAAACACCGAATTATCTCTAAACGACTACAAGTAAAAGAGACGATTGATCGTTATAAAGAAATCGATATTATTTTAGAAAATCATATTCGATATAAAGAAGAGCGCCAAGAATCCTTAACGGAAAATATAGATGCTGTTTTAACGCATAAAGTTTTTGGTTTTGCCATTTTCGTAGGGATTTTATTTTTGGTTTTTGAAACTTTATTTACTTGGTCATCGATTCCAATGGATTTGATTGATAGCTTTTTTGGA
The DNA here is from genome assembly GCA_047971445.1 of Flavobacteriales bacterium. Taxonomy (GTDB): domain Bacteria; phylum Bacteroidota; class Bacteroidia; order Flavobacteriales; family UJ101; genus UJ101. Next base: position 13,705 of record JBKDZS010000118.1, on the reverse strand, counting down.
GACTTTAGTATTTGGGCAGCGGATACTTTACCCGAAGGACCTATAAGTAGTTTGATAGCAGATGGTATTATTCCTGGAATTGGTGGTGTTGTTATTTTTGTACCACAAATTGCTATTCTATTTTTTTTCTTAGCTATTATGGAAGAAACAGGTTATATGTCACGTGTTGTATTCCTTATGGATCGCTTAATGCGCCCGTTTGGTTTAAGTGGAAAAAGTGTGGTTCCTTTAATGTCAGGTGTAGCTTGTGCTATTCCAGCAATAATGGCTACACGAAATATTGAAAATGATCGTGAGCGGCTTATGGCCATTTTAGTTACTCCTTTTATAACATGTGCGGCTCGACTACCTGTATATGCAATTCTTATTGAAATGATTATTCCAGATTCTCATGTAATGGGGTTTAGTTTAAAAGCCACTGTTTTAATGGGATTATATTTATTGGGAGTATTCGCAGCATTAGCATCAGCTTTAATTTTAAAATACTTTATTAAATCGGAATATAAAAGCTACTTATTATTGGAAATGCCTAATTATAAAATTCCATTATGGAAGAATATTGCATTATCGGTTTATGAAAAATCAAGAGCCTTCGTTTTAGGAGCAGGAAAAATTATACTAGCGGTATCTATTATTCTTTGGGTATTAGGAACACACGGTCCTCAACCTACTTTTGGGCAAGCTGAAAAACAAGTGTTAAAAGAAAACCCAACTATATCAGAAGCCGAATTAGCCAATAAAATATCCGGCTATGAGTTGAGACATTCGTATTTAGGGAAAATGGGACAAGCTATAGAGCCTATTGTAGAGCCATTAGGTTATGATTGGAAAATGGGCATTGGTTTAATTGCTTCAATAGCAGCCCGTGAGGTATTTGTAGGTACGTTAGCCAGTATTTACAGTATGGGAGAAGTGGAGGACTCCAAAGAAGATTATAAAAAAATAAAAAATCGTTTAGAAAAAGAAATAAATCCTAATACTGGAAAACCAGTTATTAACTTTGCTTCAGGAGTTTCCTTATTGCTTTTTTACGCATTTGCAATGCAATGTATTAGCACTTTAGCAATAGTTAGAAAAGAAACCAAATCATGGAAATGGCCTTTGTTTCAATTAGTGTTTATGACAGGGCTTGCTTATATGAGTGCTTTAATAGCCTACCAATTATTAAAATAATAAACATGGAATTAGTACAATACATTATTATTGGATTATTAACACTAGGAGCTGTTATTTTTTTATTTCAAAGATTTAGAAATTCTTTTAGGAATAATTGTTCTGCAGGGTGTGAGTGCTCTCAACAAATGAAGATAAATAAGACTAATAATAAATAATGTCATTTAGAAAGGAATCAGTTTATTATATGGAGTGAATACAAAATAAAACCTCATTCATTTAAGAATGAGGTTTTATCATTTATATAAAGATTTCTTTAATTACTTAATATTGCGGTCTATATTACCTTGTACAGCTTTATAGTATACAGTTCTCACTTTTTGTGCAGAAAGTAATTCTTTTACTTCATTCACAAACCCTAAATCAACGGATTCATCAACACGTAAATCAACCTCCATTTTACCGGCATCTTTAAAACCTATTTTTTTACGTGTTACAGCGACAAATGTTTTTACAGCCTCTCTAGCTTGACTTCTTGTATAAACCTTATCATTCAAGCATAAGACGGGAGCATTACTTCCTTTAATAGGCTGTTTAGGCACTCCTATATAAGCATTTCCGACAATAAGTGGATTTTTAATTTCACTTAATTCAGTTGCATTAGGGGTTTTTACTGTTACATAAGCTTCTGCATTATCTTTCTTAGGTGTTGCTGCAGTCATAAAGAAGAATAATAACATGAAAACAATGTCGGGTAAAGCAGCTGTTGATACTTTAGGCGTTTTCTCTCCACTATCTTTTTTAAATTTATGTTTCATATAGCTTCTTTTTTATTGGATTGGATCCGCTTCTACGATAACTTCTTTGAAAATCATTCGAACTTCTTTCTTTTTATCATCATCTTCATTATATTTCTTACCATCTTTAGAATACCCATCAGATAGATCTTTGTATGGTCGTCCATATTTACGTTCTGCTACATCATTTCTTAACTCGGCGTAAGCTGCTTTAATTTCATTAAAAACAGACAAGTATACACGGTATGGTGTTGTATTTTTATTCTGTAATAAAACGACAGCTTGTGAAGGCTCTTCGGATAAAGTGGCTTTACGCTCACCTTGTATTGTAGCACCTTCAGCATTAGTATAATAACACTCTTTACAAGAACCATTTCCATTATTGATTACGAATTTTTTAATCATTTCGCGTAATTCAGGAATCTGATTTTTATCCATAAAGATTTCATCTTCTACTAGAAGTCCTCCATTAGATTCCACACGGATGGTATATACATTACGCATTTTTACTTCGCTAGGAATTTGATTTGGATCTTTTTCAGGAGGTAAAGTTGTTCTTACACCTTTATCTACGTTAATCGATGTTGCAACTAAGAAGAAAGTTAAAAGTAAGAAAGCGATATCAGCCATCGAACTTGCATTTACTTCTGGTAATTCTTTTTTTGCCATAATCTTAGTTGTTTATTATGTGTTATTATTTTAATGATGATTTCACCATATCATAAACAAAAGCCAATGATGCAACTGCTAGGAGTAGACCTGTTAATCCTAGTCCTACTGTTAGCCATGACCTCCATGATGAAATGGAACTTAATTGATCATTTGAAAGACCGTAATATTCTGTTAATCGGGAATTTTCTTCGTTTATAAAGGAAGCTTTGGTTAAAGCATCTGTGTCTAAACCTGAAATCCAAAATAGCAATATTCCGATAATAACTAAAACGACTAATGGTAGAGCATCCTTTTTAAATGCAGATGGGTTTTTCACTAAAGAGAGAATCCCTGTTATTAAGAAATAAAGTACTGCAATGGTGAATGTTGCTATTACCAAGTATATAAAGCTGTTTTTTAAACCTTCAGCTTCTCCTGCTACAATAGGATCATTACCTGTAATTAATATCATGACTAACATGATAAGTCCTACGACGGAAACAAATCCTGCAATTCCCAGGGTTATTTTTTGTGCTAAACTATTCATATCAATTCTATTTTTGTGTTGCTAAGGCAACTTGGGTTAATGTTTTGTTTAAAAAAATACTTATGTAAGAGCTTTTCTTACTTCTTTGTATATTTTACCAACATATCAACCATAGAAATTGAGGCATCTTCCATTTTGTTTACGATACCGTCAATTTTTGCCACAATATAATTATAGAAAACCTGTAGTATAATAGCTACAACTAAACCAAACAAAGTGGTCAATAAAGCTACTTTAATATCTCCAGCCATTGCTTGAGGATCTACTGAACCTTCTCTTTCAATACCATCAAACGCCTGTACCATACCAATTACTGTTCCCATGAATCCTAACATAGGTGCAATAGCAATAAATAAGGCGATCCACGATACGTTTCTTTCTAAACGTCCCATTTCAACTCCTCCATAAGCAATCACAGACTTTTCAACATCATCAATATTTTGTCCATCGCTTATACGTTGCAAAGCTTGATAAGAGATGGAAGCAACAGGTCCTGAAGTATTACGAGTGATATCTTTCGCTTCTTCTACTCCTCCTGATTGTAAAGCATCCTCAACTTGAGTCAATAGCTTATCGGTATTTACATCAGCTAAATTCAAGTAGATAATTCTTTCGATAACGAAAGCTAAACCTAAAATTAAACATACTAATACAATTGCCATAAATGTAGGTCCACCTTCAATGAATTTTGTTTTAATCCATTCTACTGAACTTTCTTCTACTTCTGGAGCCGCAGCTTCTTCTACTTTTACTTCTTCTACTACTGCAACTTCTGTTGCTGCTTGTGCAGTACTGTCTGCAACTGCTGCTACTTGTTCTGTTTGATTAGTGGCATTATCTTGAGCATTAACAGGATTAAACACTAACAACCCGGCAATAGCTAAAACTGAGAATAATTTTTTCATTTTAACTTTTCTTTTAATTACTACTTTTTGTTATTATAATTACGATTTATCTTCTTCAACTCTAAAATAAAATGCGGAGAGGAAGGGATTCGAACCCTCGATACATTGCTGTAAACACGCTTTCCAGGCGTGCGCCTTAAACCGCTCGGCCACCTCTCCCTGGCATAAAGAATTTAGTAATTCTTACAAACGATTCGGCAATATAAAGCAATTTTTTCTATCAAAAAAATAAAATTTAACTCATGTTACTAATTTCTCCTCTAACATTTGAAGTGAAATATTGCTTAAAGTGCATTGAGCTATTTGTGTTAGCTAAACCTAACATCATTTTTGTTAAAGCAGATTCCGTTGTCATATCTTCACTACTTATTACGCCAATCTTTTTTAAATGGGAACTGGCTTCATATTTTCCTTGGATAACACGACCTGCTAAACATTGTGTGACATTTACAATAATGATTCCTCTAAGAATGGCTTTTTCTATTAGGTTTAAAAACCATTTTTCTGTTGGAGCATTTCCTGCTCCAAAAGTTTCTAAAATAATTCCTTTGATATTAGGGATATTTAGAATGGCTTCTACAACCTGTTGGGAAATTCCTGGGAATATTTTTAAAATGGCTACTTCTTCTGAAAACAGTTTATAGACTTTTAATTTTTTTTGAGTCGCTTGGTACAAGAGATGATTATTTATTTGTAAATTAACTCCTGACTCTATTAGAAAAGGATAGTTAGAAGATATAAAAGCATCAAATTGTTCCGCACTAAATTTTGTGGTTCGATTACCTCGGTATAATTTGTATTCAAAATAGACACTTACCTCTTTGATCAGTGCTTTATTATTTTTTTTAAGTGTAGCAATGTAGATAGAGGTTATCATATTTTCTTTGGCATCGGTTCTTAAATCACCTATAGGTAATTGTGAGCCAGTTAAAATAACGGGTTTTTGTAATCCTTCTAACATAAAACTTAATGCGGAAGCTGTAAACGACATGGTGTCGGTTCCATGTAAAATAACAAAGGCATCAAACTGAGCATAGTTTTTTTCAATTAATTCTGCTAAATCAATCCAGTGCTTAGGTTTTACGTTAGAAGAATCTATGGGTTCTTTTAAACTAAGTGTGATGATTTTACAATCCAGTTGATTAATTTCGGGTAATCGATCGTAAATGTTATCAAAATCAAGAGGTACAAGTGATTTTGATTTATAATCTTTTACCATCCCGATGGTTCCGCCTGTGTAAATAAGAAGAATTTTACTTTTCATTTTTTATTCCTAAATTCGGTTAAAGTTAATAATTATTCATAGATTTGAAAGCAATAGGTGAACCTGTTTCAATAATTTTTGAACTATTGTTAATATGAATTTATTCAAAACGATTAAAATACATTTTTTGACCTTGTGTTTCTTTATGAGTTTTTCAAATTTTTTAGAAGCTCAGACGGTTATATATGAAGAGGATATAAAGTATGGTAGTCAGTATGGTAATGCTTTATTATTTAAGATGTCCTACTGTTCAAAAAAAATAGTGAAAACTCAATGGAAGGAAAGTGTTAACATGCATTTTGGAAAAACCTCTTTCAAAAATATTTTTAAGGGTATTTCGATTACGGATGCTGAAATAAAAGGCATTAGTGATCAGCCTGTAGATGTATATTATCGAATTTTGGATACAAAAACAGATACCCTTCGAATTGCGACAGCTTTTGTATTAAATGACACGCAATTTTTATCCAGTAGTAGTCATCCTGAAGAATATCAAAATGCAGTACGTTTATTAAGAGAATATGCTTATGCAGTTAAGAAAAAATGTATGGAACTTGAACTGCAAGATGCGTATGATTACCAAGGAGCATTAAACGATGATTATGTGAAGTTTCAGCGTTTTAAAGGGAAACTGGAAAAAGAAAATGCTTTTTTGGAAAATAAGATCATTCAAGTTAAGCAAAAAAAATCGGCGAGTGAAAATCAGTTAAAAGCTATTCAAAATGAGTTGCAGAACACTTCGTTAAGTGATAAGGAAACAGCAAAGTATACGAAACAAAAAGAATCACTTGGTCGCAAATTGATAGATTACGAAGATGATATTTCTTCTTACCAAGTTAAAATCACCGAGAATAAGGATAATATTACGAAAACCTATAAGGATATTGTTAAAAAAGCAGAAGAATTAAAAGGGCAAAAATCGGTTATTCAAGATGTAAAAAGAAAGATAGAAGAAATTAAAAAATAAATCCGTATTTTTGCGGTAGTTTTAGAAATTTAAAAACAATTTAATTATTTAGAAATGGGATTATTATCATTCTTGAAAGATGCTGGAACTAAAGTGTTTGGTGGAGAGTCAGCTGAAGAAAAAGCTTTAAAAATCAAATCACATTTAGATGGGTTTGGATTAGATACATCAATGCTTGATGTAGTAGTAGTTGATGAAAAAGTAACTTTATCTGGAAAAGTCAAAAATTTAGAAGAGAAACAAAAAATAATAGCTACTGCTGGAAATATTGATGGAGTTTCTGAAGTAGAAGAGCAGTTGGAAACAGTTGCTCCAATTACTTTTGAATTACCAGATATGTCCAAAACATTCTACACCGTAAAAAGTGGTGATTTTTTGTCAAAAATTGCAGGTGAAGTGTACGGAGATTCTAATGCTTATCAAAAGATATTTGAAGCCAACAAACCTATGTTAGAGCATCCTGATAAAATTTATCCAGGACAAGTATTGTATATACCTCAAAATTAATTTTTGATATAGAGATAAGTATATAAACTTAAAGAAAAGCCTTTGAATAGTTCAGAGGCTTTTTTTATACTTGAAATGAGTTATAATAGTTAAGTAAATTAATAGTTCAATTTTAAAATAAAAATGGGAATAATTAAATATTAAATGGTAAATTTGTGTTCTAGATGGTGAAAAGGAACGTTTATATATTTGAATATAAAAATACAGAAATAAACAATGTTTTATTAATATATAAGCCTCGAATATTAAAAGTATTCGAGGCTTTTTTGTATAGTGTAAGTAAAGCAAATAACAATTAAAAAAAGATATTATAACATGAAGCTTTGGGCAAAAGATTTTGAGATTAGTAAAAAAATTGAAGAGTTTACTGTAGGTAAAGATCGGGAATTGGATGTTTTATTAGCACCACATGATGTAATAGGGACATTAGCCCATATTAAAATGTTGGAAAGTATTAATTTGTTAGAAAAAGCTGAACTGGAAACATTAACGAATGAGTTGCAAAAAATCTATGGAGAAATAATTAAAGGTCATTTTGAAATTCAGGAGGGTGTAGAAGATGTTCATTCTCAAGTAGAAATGATTTTAACGGAGCGTTTGGGAGAAATGGGAAAGAAAATTCACAGTGGGCGCTCTCGGAACGATCAAGTTTTATTAGACCTTAAATTATTTATTAGAACACAGATTCGTGAAATAGTAGAAATGGTAACCCCTCTTTTTAACCAATTAATAAAATTAAGTAATCAACATAAAGATATCTTAATCCCTGGTTATACTCATTATCAAGTAGCTATGCCATCTTCTTTTGGACTATGGTTTGGAGCCTATGCAGAATCATTAGTTGATGATATGATATCGTTGCAAGCAGCTTTTAAGGTATCAAATAAGAATCCTTTAGGCTCTGCTGCCGGATATGGATCTTCTTTTCCTTTAAATAGAACAATGACAACAGAGTTGTTAGGTTTTGATAACCTAAATTTTAATGTAGTCTTTGCACAAATGGGAAGAGGGAAAACTGAAATGATGGTGGCACAAAGCTTGGCAATGATTGCCTCAACTTTAGGAAAAATGGCACAAGACATCTGTCTATATAACAGTCAGAATTTTAATTTTGTATCCTTTCCAAGTCATTTAACAACAGGCTCTAGTATTATGCCTCATAAAAAAAATCCAGATGTCTTCGAATTGATTCGTTCAAAGAGTAATAAAATAATGGCTTTACCTAATGAAATTACGATGATAACATCTAATTTAGCTTCTGGATATCATAGAGATTTGCAAACAATTAAAGAAAGTTTTTTACCTGTTTTTGAAGATATGAAGTCTTGTATAGGAATTACAACCTATATGCTGGAAAATATTATAGTAAATCAAGAGGTAATTAACGACGAAAAATATAAATATGTTTTCAGTGTCGAAGTTGTCAATGATAAGGTACTTAAAGGAATGTCTTTTCGAGATGCCTACAAACATATAGGAATGGAAATTGAAAAAGGCAATTTTGAACCTATAAAAGAAGTAGATCATGTTCATGAAGGAAGTATAGGAAACCTATGCAACGATAAAATAGAAAATATGATGTCAGAAATTATAGAAGCATTTAATTTTAGTAAAATAGATGATGCTTTATCAACACTTTTAGGAAGTCAGTATAAAAAATAATTTTAAACATGCTTTAATAAAGAACACTATGAATCCGAAGAAATTAGTAATTGAAAAAATTATGCAAAAAGGAGGGTGGGTAAATACTCATGCTCACCTAGATCGTGCTTATAGTTTAACGGAAGATACATTTAAGTATACGAACTCTTATCTAAAAGATAAATGGTCGTTAGTAGATGATATGAAAAGAAACTCATCAGTGGATGATGTTTTTAGAAGAATGGCAAAAGCAACAGAGCTCATGATTGAGCAAGGAGCACAAGCAATAGGCTCTTTTATAGATGTGGATGAAGTAATTGAAGATCGTTCTATTAAGGCTGCACAAAAGCTGAAAGATGAATATGGAAAAGATATTGAGATTCGCTTTGCAAATCAGGTTTTAAAAGGTGTTATTGATTCTAAAGCACGTTATTGGTTTGATATGTCAGTAGATTTTGTAGACATTATTGGGGGACTTCCATTAAAAGATCATCCCAATGAAGAAAAGCATTTAGATATTTTATTACAAACAGCAAAAGATCACAACAAATTGGTTCATGTTCATGTTGATCAATTCAATTCAAGCGATGAAAAAGAGACAGAACAACTAGCTCGTAAAACAATTGAACATGGAATGCAAGGAAAAGTGACAGCAGTTCATTCCATTTCAGTAGCAGCACATTCAAGAGCATATAGAGAGGAAGTATATAAACTGATTAAAGAAGCCAATATGCATGTGATTTCATGTCCTACAGCATGGATTGATCATGATCGTACGGAAAAATTAACTGTATCACATAACTCTATGACACCTGTTGATGAGATGGTTCCTGCAGGAATTACAGTGGCTTTTGGAACGGATAATATTTGTGATATTTATAAACCTTTTTCAGATGGAGATTTATGGACTGAAATGCGTGTAATGCTAGAGGCTTGTCATTATTATAATGTGGAGGAATTAGTTAATATCGCAACCATAAATGGACTAAAAGTTTTAGGTATTGAGAAATAGAAAAGCACCATTACTTTTTAAGAATAATTTTTTCATAAAGTCACCTCTTTTGAAGTGACTTTATTATTTTTGATGAAATTTAGAAAGATGATTAAGATAAATAGAGCTTATATATCAAAAGTAACTTTGCATCGCGTAGGGCATAAGGTTAGAGAAGAAAAAAATATTGTAGCAGAAAGTATGATGCCTTTAACAGAAACTTTAGATGAAGTATTGAGGAATTATTTTCTAAATTCTTTTAAAAGAGAAAATACATTGTATCAGTTTACACATCATGCAGATTTATCATTAAATGAAGTGTATAGTTATTGTAAAGAAGTTTTTGAAGATGAAAGCTTATTTTTAGATGCTTCACAAAATATTTTAAACACGCTATACGATCAATCAACGCATCCTTCCATTAAATTAGGAGAATTGTTTGTAGTTCATTTTGGGGATATTGTTTACCAAGAACAAATAGTAGATGCGATAGGTATTTTCAAGGTAGAGCGAAAAAATAAATTTTTTAAATTTACTAGTGGTAAAGAGGGATTGGAATTAGAACTTCAGAATGGGTTTAGCGTTCAAAAATTAGATAAAGGAGCTTTAGTTTTAAATATAGATGAAGGAACTGGTTTAAAAGTGCTCTCAATAGATAATAATAATTATGATACAGCCTATTGGAAAAAGCATTTTTTAAAGTTAGAGTATGTAAATAATAATAATTTTCAAACAGATCAATATTTAGATTTATGTACTAATTTTTCAGATTCGGTTATTGCTCATGATTATGGAAAAGAAAAGCAAACAGAGTTCTTAGGGAATACATTGCGTTACTTTAACGAGAATCCAATGTTAGAAGATATTTCATTTAAAGAAGAGGTTTTAGGTGAAAATAAGGAGTTACTAGAAGCTTTTAATGATTACAAAGATGATTATTCTGAAGCAAACGAAGTTCAGTTTTGGGATTCTTTTGAAGTTGCACAACCCGTTTATAAAAGCAAACGAAAAAAGATCAAAACAGAAATAAAATTAGATACAAAAATTAAAATTATATTGGACAATAATTCTTTGGAAGAAGCTACTGAGAATATTGAAAAAGGATTTGATGATGCAAAAAAAATGAGCTACTATAAAGTTTATTTTGATCAAGAGCTAGAATGATTCTTAAGTAATTTAATACGTTAACATTTGAAAGAAAAAATATTCAACATACAGCATCAAACCCAATTTAAGGAGGTTGCTTTGGAGGTTTTTCGATATCAATCAGAAAAGAATGAGATCTATAAAAAATACCTTACTTTATTAAAAATAAATCCCTTTTCGATTTCACTTTTAGAAGAAATTCCCTTTTTACCCATACAGTTTTTTAAAACACAAAAAATAATTTCAAATTTACAAAAAGAAGAGATTATTTTTACAAGTAGTGGAACAACAGGTCGCCAACAAAGTAAACATTATGTGGGAGATTTATCTTTTTATCAAGAAAGTTATATGAGAGGGTTTGAACAGTTCTACGGATCTGTTGAAAATTACGTAGTTTTAGCACTTTTACCATCTTATTTAGAACGAAAAGGATCTTCGTTAATATTTATGGTAGAAGATTTTATTCAAAAATCTAAGCATGTTGAAAGTGGATTTTATTTAAATAATATAAATGAGCTATATCAAATACTATTAAAGTTAAGAAAGACTGATAAAAAAGTACTTTTGATAGGTGTAAGTTTTGCATTATTAGATTTTGTAGAACAGTTTTCTATGAAATACCCTCAATTAATTGTTATGGAAACAGGAGGGATGAAAGGACGTAGAAAAGAAATGATTCGAAAGGAATTACATGATTTATTAAAACAAGGCTTTGGAGTTGAAAAAATTCATTCTGAATATGGAATGACCGAATTATTAAGTCAAGCTTATTCTAAAGGAAGCTGTATTTTTCAATGCCCTAGTTGGATGCAACTACGTATTCGAAATGCAGAAGATCCTTTTTCGTACTTGACGAATAACAAAGTAGGAGGGATTAATGTGATTGATTTAGCAAACTATAATTCGATATCATTTATAGCAACTGACGATTTAGGTAAAAGACACAGTGAAAATCAATATGAAATTCTGGGTCGATTTGATTATTCAGATGTTAGAGGATGTAATTTATTATTTTAGTAATTATAAAATGACACGAACTCTATCAAAGCTAAAACTTTGATAGAGTTTTTTAGTGATGATTTAATTTTCATCCCAATTAAATTCAGATTGAACGTTATGGTATAGATCCATTAAACTATCGATATCTTCTACAAAATCTTTACTTTCTAATAAAATGGTTAAACTTAATCGACTGTTTTTATTTCCGTAATGTTTTTGCACAATTCCATTAACCTGATAATTCAATTGATCATCAACGATAGATCTAATTTGAGTTTTAGTATTTTTTATGTCGGATAAATGAATAAAGGATTTTGAATTAATATGCTTTTTTACTTGCTTAAAGTAGTCTGAGATTAAGTTAGATATTCGTGTTAAATTTTTAGCTTGGACAGGTTTTAAAGGCTTATGACTGTTGATTACATGATTTACAATTTTACCATTAATTAATTCTAATGAATGAATAGCATCATCTAAACGATCAAATACTTTTATATAAACCCGTCCTGCTATAGGGTTTTCAGTTTTAGTTTTCTTAATAACTTTAATTAAAGAATCCTCTAGGTCAAAAAACTCCTCCTTTAAGGCTAGCAATTGTTTTTCAGCTTTTTTGACCTTTTTAGTACTTTCAGTAAATAATCCCTCTAAAGTTAGTTGGTAAATATCTTCAATTTGATCAATAGTATTTGCAATATGGGAAGAGGACTTTTCAATACTTTTTGTAATTGTCAATGAATTAAATTCATCTTGAGATTGCTCTTTTATTGCTTTTTTAACCTTTTTAGTTTCTTTTTCTTGATGACTTTTTGAACTATGATATAAGGCATAGGCAGCTAAAATAACTAAAACACCTATAGCCCAAAAACTTAAATAGTAAATTAAAGTTGCAAAGACTCCTGCAGTAAAAAAAGCTATAAAAGCAGTTAAGAACCATCCTCCAATTACATGCATGACCCCTGAAACGCGGTATACAGCACTTTCTCTATCCCAAGCTCTATCGGATAGAGAAGTTCCCATAGCTACCATAAAAGACACATAAGTTGTTGACAACGGAAGCTTTAAATTAGATGCAATGGCGATAAGTATAGAAGCAACACTTAGGTTAACAGCAGCTCGAATTAAATCAAAAGCAAGTTGAGGATCATGCTCCTCTTTTTGTTTGAAGTTTTGCTCCATTTTTGCTAAAGTTCTTTTAGGGAACAATTTAAAGACTCCTGTCCCAAGTTCTCTAAAACTACGCACTAAATTACGAGCCATGGGATTAGGAGCAAAGCGTTCTGCTCCTTCATCTTGACGTCCTAAATTTACCTCTGTTTCGGTTACGTTACGAGCTTTTTTAGAAAACCATAAAGTTAGTACCATAATGACACCTGCAAATATCAATAAAAAATAAGGTGTTGGAACTTTTCCAGCCATACTTTCCATAGTAAATTGATCGGCAGGCAATCCAGAAGCATTCCATGATTCCCACGCTTGAAATCCAGCTACAGGTACTCCGATAAAGTTAACCAAATCATTACCTGAAAAAGCCATAGCTAGGGCAAAAGTTCCTGATAATACGATAATTTTAAAAATATTAACTTTAAACAGAACTAAAATTCGCATTAAGATAACAGATAGGGTAAAGATTACAGCTAATGAAACCGTAATATTACTTTTGATAAAATCAAAATATAATAAAGTTTGAAAATCTTTAGGAGATTGTTTTAAACCTTTGAAAATTAAGAAGTATAGCATAGATGTGAGAGCAAGTCCACACCAAATGATACCTACAGATTTGATTTTTTTCATATAATCAAAACTAAACAATAGACGAGAGAAATATTGAACAAAAGCTCCTACTGCAAAAGCTATGACAACAGATAATAAAATTCCTGAAATGATAAGCAAAGCATTTCCACTGTTTACATATTGTCCCAATAGATTAATATCTTGATGGCTATCAAATAGCTTTAAAATCGAAATAAAAACCGAAGCGCCTAGTAGTTCAAAAACAATGGACACAGTAGTAGATGTAGGCATTCCTAATGTATTAAATACATCTAGAAGTAGAATATCCGTTAGCATTACAGCTAGGAAAATAATGATAATTTCAGCAAAAGTAAAAAATTCAGGATTCATGATTCCTTTTCGGGCAACTTCCATCATACCACTGGAAGATACAGCACCTAATAATA
>JBKDZS010000117.1:0-5784 GCA_047971445.1 Flavobacteriales bacterium | reverse complement strand
AAAAAACAAAATACTTAAAACTTTCAGGAAATGAAATTAAACGAATTTTTAGATTCGACTTATTTGAAAACGCCTAAACAGGCTAATTTGACACAAAATCAAACACAACAAAAAATAGAAGAATTAATTAAAGAAGCTATTGATAATAATTTTAAATTAGTTATGATACGTCCTGAATTTGTAAAGTTAGGACGAGAGATGGTTGATCTTTCAGACTCCCATGTTTTAGTAGGAACTGTTATTGGTTTTCATGAAGGAACTCTTTCCATAGCTAAGAAGCTAAAAGAAGCTCAAAAAGTAATTGACAATGGAGCCGACGAACTTGATTTTGTTATTAATTATGAGGCATTTAAGAAGGGAGACTTCATTACTGTTAAAGAAGAAGTCTACGAAGGAACTAAAATTTGTTTAGAAAATAATAAAGTAGCCAAATGGATCATTGAAATTGCTGCTTTAACAGATGAACAAATTATTTCTATTACCTCATTAATTCGCAATGTTGTAGTTTCTAATTTTGGACATAAAGATGCCGAAAATGTTTTCATAAAATCTTCTACAGGATTTTACCCCACTGAAGAGGGGAAGCCATCAGGTGCTACATTTGAAGGAATTCAAATTATGAAAGAGCACGCAGGTCCTCTTCCAATCAAAGCAGCTGGAGGAGTACGCACTCTTGATGATGCAAAGAAAATGATTGAATTAGGTGTAACGCGGATAGGTACTTCTTCTGCACTTTCTCTAGTACAAAATATCCAGTCGGATAATACTAGTTATTAGTGTAAGTTATTTTAATTAATATTTAAGTTTGACTAAAAAAGGTTGAAAATAATCCAAGTTCAGTGAAAACACTTCTTTTTTATTAAAGAAAAAAAACTTAATTTTGGACGTTTTAAAACTAGATACAAATTAAAATAAAATTTAAGAATTTATAATATGGAATCAAATATGATTTTAGTACCCATTGTAATGGCTGTTTTAGGATTGTTTTTTATGCTTTTTAAAATGGCATGGGTAAAAAAACAAGCTGTTGGAGATGAAAAAATGCAAAGCATATCTAAAAGTATTAAGGAAGGTGCTTTAGCATTTTTAAATGCGGAATATAAATTACTATTAATTTTTGTAGTAGTAGCCTCTGTCGCTTTATTTGGAATTTCTTTAATTGTTGAAACAACCCATTGGTTAATTGTTCCAGCATTTGTTTTAGGAGCTATCTTTTCTGCATTGGCAGGTAATATTGGAATGCGGATTGCAACTGAAGCAAATGCCCGTACTGCAGAAGCAGCTAAGACAAGTTTACCTAAAGCATTAAATGTTTCTTTTGGAGGAGGAACTGTAATGGGATTAGGTGTTGCAGGTTTAGCTGTTTTAGGATTAAGTCTATTCTTTTGGATTTTCTTAGGTCAATTTATGACTGATGAAGGGGGCTTTTATAATAATATGACTATAGTTTTAGAGTCATTAGCAGGTTTTTCTCTAGGAGCTGAATCTATTGCGTTATTTGCTCGTGTTGGAGGAGGTATTTATACTAAAGCTGCTGATGTAGGAGCTGATTTAGTAGGTAAAGTAGAAGCAGGTATTCCAGAAGATGACCCAAGAAATCCAGCAACAATTGCAGATAATGTAGGAGATAATGTAGGGGATGTTGCAGGAATGGGAGCAGATCTGTTTGGATCTTATGTGGCAACTGTATTAGCAGCTATGGTTTTAGGAAATTACCTGATTCGTGATATGTCTGTAACTACAGCATTTACGGATGATTTTAATAATATGGGACCTATTTTATTGCCTTTAGTTATTGCTGGAGTAGGTATCCTAGCATCCATTGTAGGGACATTTTTGATCAAGATAAAAAATAATGATGCAAAAGAAAAACAAGTACAAGAAGCTCTAGATTTGGGAAATTGGGCAGCTATTTTAATTACTGCTGTAGCTAGTTACTTCTTAATTGATTATATGCTTCCTAATATTTTAAAGATGAATTTCTTTGGAGAAGGTTTTAAAGAAATTCCTTCTATAAATGTGTTTTGGGCATGTCTAATGGGGCTTGCTGTAGGAGCTTTAATATCTTTTGTAACAGCTTATTATACAAGTTTAGGTAAAAAACCTGTTTTAGATATTGTTAAGAATAGCTCAACAGGTGCTGCAACAAATATTATTGCTGGGTTAGCAGTAGGGATGCAATCTACTTTTGCTTCTGTACTATTGTTTGCAGCTGCAATCTACGGATCGTATGCCTTAGCAGGTTTTTATGGAGTAGCTTTGGCTGCTTCAGCTATGATGGCAACGACAGCAATGCAGTTGGCTATTGATGCTTTTGGTCCTATTGCAGATAATGCTGGTGGAGTAGCAGAAATGAGTGAGCTTCCTGATGAGGTTCGTGAACGTACGGATATTTTAGATTCTGTAGGAAATACAACAGCAGCAGTTGGAAAAGGGTTTGCTATTGCTTCTGCTGCATTAACAGCTTTAGCTCTATTTGCAGCTTATGTAACATTTACAGGAATTGATGGTATTAATATCTTTAAAGCCGATGTATTAGCAGCTTTATTTGTTGGAGGGATGATACCTGTTGTTTTTTCTGCTTTAGCAATGAATTCTGTTGGAAAAGCAGCTATGGAGATGGTACATGAAGTACGTCGTCAATTCAAAGAAATTCCAGGTATTCTAGAAGGAACAGGAACTCCAGATTATGCTAAATGTGTTGATATTTCAACAAAAGCAGCTTTGAAGGAAATGTTGTTGCCAGGACTTTTAACTATTGTTACACCTGTTATTATAGGTTTAATTTTTGGCGCAGAACCTTTAGGAGGTTACATGGCAGGAGTTTGTGTATCAGGTGTTATGTGGGCTATTTTTCAAAATAATGCTGGTGGTGCATGGGATAATGCTAAAAAATCTTTTGAAGCAGGTGTTGAAATTAATGGTGAAATGACTTATAAAGGTTCTGATGCGCATAAAGCTGCTGTAACAGGTGATACTGTTGGAGATCCTTTTAAAGATACTTCAGGTCCTTCTATGAATATTTTAATTAAATTGACTTGTTTGATTGGATTGGTTGTTGCTCCAATTTTAGGAGAAAGTCATGGTGGTGTTGATGAAATACATGCCTCAGATAATGAAATTAAAATAGAAATAGTTGAGGACAAACAGCAAGATCAATCAGGGAAACTTATAGTTCCTGAATCAGAATTAGTTGAGAAAAAATAATACATATTAAATAAAAGTAAAATAGCTATTGGAATCAAATCGAATAGCTATTTTTTTATTTAATAAATTACTTTTTACGTTATCTTCACATCACAAAAATGAGCAAATGAAAACATCAGGTAATTTTAGTATAACAGCTACAACATTTAGTGGTCTTGAAGAAATTTTAGCTTTTGAAATCAAAAACCTTGGAGGAGGTAATATTAAAACTACGAGAAGAGCTGTAACTTTTGAAGGTGATTTAGGTTTTTTATATAAAGCCAATCTTAGCTTAAGAACAGCTTTACGTATTTTGGTTCCTATAAAATCATTTCGCGCAGCAAATGAAAAGCAGTTGTATTCAAAAACACGAAAAGTTAATTGGAATGATTATATAAAACCCGATCAAACTATTGCTATTGATTTTGCAGGGAACTCGGATGTTTTTCGTCACTCACAGTATGCTTCTCAAGTGATTAAAGATGCCATTGTAGACCGTATTCGAAATGATCAAGGAGTTCGCCCGTCAATTGATCGGAATAATCCTGATATACGAATTAATTTATTAATTAATGGAGATAAGATTGTGCTTTCTTTAGATAGTTCAGGAAGCCCTTTATTTAAACGAGGTTATCGTATTGAAACAGGTATAGCTCCAATTAATGAAGTATTAGCTGCAGGAATTCTTTTGGCTGCTGACTGGAATGGAAAAGGGCATTATTTGGATCCAATGTGTGGTTCAGGAACCTTTTTGATTGAGGCAGCTATGATTGCATGTCAGATTCCTCCACAATTAAATCGTAAGCATTTTGCCTTTATGAATTGGCCAAGTTACGATACTGAACTCTTTCATTTTATAAAAGAAACCCGAATTAATCGAATTAAAAATCCTGAAGGTGAGATCATAGGGTATGATACGGACATTGAAGTATTAGAGGCTGCACAAAAAAATATAAATCAGGCAGGCTTAAGTGATTTTATTACATTGAAAAAACAAGATTTTTTTGAATCAAAAAAAGAGCATTTCCCTGTTTTATTAGTTTTTAATCCTCCTTATAATGAGCGCATTGAAACTAACAATCATGCTTTTTATCAAAAAATAGGAGATACGTTGAAACAACACTATCCTAATACATGGACTTGGTTTATCACTTCTGATTTCGAAGCTTTAAAACACGTTGGTTTAAGAGCCTCTAAACGAATTCCTTTATATAATGGAAAGTTAGAATGTAAGTTGGTAAAGTATGAGATGTACGAAGGCTCTAAAAAAAACAAATATAGTGAAAGTGAATAGACTTTATTTAACTTTTAAAGTAGCTAAAGGCTTTACAATAAGCGATCCATTATTACTAAGAGCTCCGTCAATTGTTAAAGTACTTTTATTATCAATTGTTAAAGTTTTACCTTTTTCAATTTGAACATAGGGAGCTATAAGGGTGGTGTCCGTTGAAACCGTATAATTTCCATCGAAAATTAGACATTCGTCCGTTCCATCGGGAACTTTAATGGACCATGAGGTGCCGTCGTAAATATTACAGGTTACTTCCTGAACACCATTAACTAAAAGAGCAAAATGCTCATCTAAATTATCTTTCAAAGTTCCTTTGTGAGAAACGGTTACTTTAATGATACTTTCTTTTAATTCATCTGTATGAATATAAACTTCTTCTATATTATCAACAGTATTATCACCTCTAAAAGGAGGGTTAGAAGGCTGTGAAACATCTAATTTCCAAGGCTCATATGTAGTTGAACCATTCTCTAGACGCAAATCTAAATCATTGACCAACATAGGGGTTCTATTGTTAAGAAGTAAATCTTTTGCTTCAGTATTTGACAACTCGTATGTCCAGTCATAAACAGGTGTTCCTTCAGGATCATACCAAGATAGTGTAGCAGTAATTCGATCTAACTTAGGAGCAAAATAATATGTTTTGGTTTCATTATTAGATAATACGTCTTCTGCAATAAAGGTAGAAGTGTTGATGTTAGAAATAAAATCGATTGCACCTTTGGCATCAAATAATCCCCAGCCATAATGATAATCAGGACCAATATGATCTCCTAATTCACCTGCTGTATTAGAGATTAACCCTTTGAGTGTAAATCCTAAAAGTGTATTTCCTAATACATTATTAGCATGCTCTTGAATGAGTAAATTACCTCCTGCAACCACTGGGGAAGAGTAAGATGTTCCCACGCGACCACTTGAATACTTATCAGGCATTAGAGTTGAAGTAACATTTGTCCCAACAGCAACAACATCAGGTTTTATTCGCCCATCATCAGTGGGGCCTACACTTGAAAAATAGGCTAATGTAATATCAGAAGGTTTTTCAAAAACTAAGGTCTCGTCAATCGCACCTACAACGATAATATTTTTAGCATTATGTGACCATGCAAGACAATCATAACCTGAAGCACAATCCTTTGGATATCGTGTACCACTAGGACCTATTATATTTCCTCCTATTTCATTACGATCATTCCCCGAAGAAAAAAGAATAGCATAATATTCATAATCATTTAATAATTTATCCACTTCTACATCTAAAGCACTATAAAAGCCAAAAATATAGTCTTCTTCTAACCCAAAGT
>JBKDZS010000116.1:0-8106 GCA_047971445.1 Flavobacteriales bacterium | reverse complement strand
CAGGAAATAATAAAACCGCCATTATTGAAAGAGGAACTTCTTTTGGTTACCAGGATATGATAATCGATTATAGAGGAATTCCAACCATGCAAAAATATGCCCCTGTAATTTTAGACATAACCCATTCCTTACAACAACCCAATCAAACTTCAGGCGTCACAGGTGGTCGACCTGAATTGATTGAAACCATAGCAAAAGCAGGTGTAGCTATTGGAACAAATGGTTTATTTATAGAAACTCATCCTGAACCTTCAAAAGCAAAAAGCGATGGCGCCAATATGTTACAATTGAATTTATTAGAAAATTTAATTCAAAAGCTAGTTCGAATTAGAACTGCCATCATTTAAAAGATGAACTTTTATTTAAAAAAGTTTGTTTTTTTAAATAAAAGTTTAATACATTTGCCTAGAAGAAAAATTTTGAAAAAAACAAATTATGGAAAAGAAGTTTATTTTGAGTTTTATGTTTGTAGTTGGACTAGGTCTATCTATAAACGCACAAGAAAAAGGAGATATTGAGTATGGGGGTCAAATAGGATTAAATCTTGCTAATGTGTCTGGTGCGGATTATGATGTTGACCCTAAGATAGGTTTTAATGTAGGTGCTTTTGCGGACTTCTACATTAACGACCGTTGGAGTATTAAACCCAAGGTAATTTATGACAAAAAGGGATTTGCATATTCTGATGGAAAGAGTAATGTAGATGTGAAATTAAATTACGTTACTGTTCCCGTTACAGCGAATTACCATTTTGGAGGAACACGTAGATGGTATCTTAATGCTGGAGGTTATGCAGGGTTTTTAGTCGGTGCAAAAAGTGAGGATCAGGATGTTAAAGATTTTTTAAATGGTACAGATTTTGGATTAGCTTTTGGAATTGGACATAAGTTTCCTATTTCAGATAATGTAAAATTATTTGTAGAGTATGAATCACAAGTTGGCTTAGTAAATATTTTTAAAGACGACCCAGATTCAGCTAACAACGCTCGTGGATCTCTTAATGCGGGAGTGGTATTTTTACTCGATTAAAAAAGAATTCATTTAAATGAACACCCTCAAGCAAAAACTCTTGCTTGAGGTTTTTTATTGCCTTTTATATTTATAACTTTGTAGTTCACAAGCAAAAAACTTCATGAGCGATTTAATCAAAAAATACAACATACCCGGCCCACGAGACACCAGTTACCCTACTGTTCCTTATTGGGATGAAGAAAACTTTACAGTAAATAACTGGATTAAAACCATGCAACAATCTTTTATTGAATCTAATTCTTCCGAGGGTATATCATTATATTTACATATGCCTTTTTGTGAAAGCTTGTGTACATTTTGTGCTTGTAATAAACGAATTACCAAAAAGCATTCAGTTGAAGGACCTTATATTAACCGAATGATAAAAGAATGGCAAATGTATTTAGATCTTCTGCCTGAGAAACCTGTAATCAAAGAGTTACATTTAGGAGGAGGTACACCTTCCTTTTTTAGCCCCCAAAATTTACACCGACTATTAGATTTTATTTTAAGTACTAGTATTATTGATCAAAACCCTGAATATAGTTTTGAAGGTCACCCTAATAATACTACTAAAGAGCATTTGCAAATGTTTTATGATTTAGGATTTCGTCGTGTAAGTTTTGGAGTTCAAGATTTTGATTTAAACGTTCAAAAAGCCATTAACCGAATTCAGCCTTTTGAAAATGTAAAAAAAGTAACTGAATGGTCTCGTGAAATTGGTTACACCTCCATTTCTCATGACTTGGTTTTCGGCCTACCTTTTCAAAAGGTAGAAAGCATTCAAAATTCCATTACCAAAATTCAACAATTAAACCCAGATCGTATTGCTTTTTATAGCTATGCCCATGTACCTTGGATAAAAGGTGTAGGGCAACGTGGATTTGATGAAAATGACCTACCCAATGGTGATGAAAAACGGAAATTATATGATGTTGGTAAACAAATGTTAGAAGATTTTGGATATTATGAAATAGGAATGGATCATTTTGCCAAAGAAAATGACACGCTATATCAATCTTTAATCCATAAAACTATTCACCGTAATTTTATGGGGTATTCATCCTCTAAAACACAATTAATGATTGGCTTAGGTGTATCTTCTATAAGTGACAGCTGGTATAGTTTTGCTCAAAATGTTAAAACAGTTGAAGAATACAATGAAAAAATTGATCAACATCAATTACCTATTTATCGAGGACACTTATTGAATAAAGAAGATTTAATTATACGAAGGCATATATTAAATCTGATGTGCACATTGGAAACATCATGGAAAGATCTTTCTTTACAATTTCCTGAATTAAACAATTCATTACAACGAATGGAAGAATTAAAAAACGATGGATTATTAGAAATTCAAAAAGATAAAATTATCGTAAAGGAAGAAGGACGCTCTTTTGTACGTAATATCTGTATGGCATTGGATTTAAGAATGATTCGAAACAAACCTGAAAGTAGAATCTTTTCTATGACTATATAATTTATAAAATCATATTCACGCCTAGTAAAGTGGAGAATTGAAAGTGTAAAATTTGAATACTTTCAATAAAACATGTATTTTTGGACTTTGGAAACCAGCATGAAAGAAATACAAATTCAAGATAAAACCTTTGTTCCTTACATCTCAAGGAACGAAATCCAGTCAGTAATAAAAAAAATAGGACAAGAACTTTCAAAAGAATTTAAAGGAAAACAACCTTTTTTTGTAGGCGTCTTAAATGGTGTTGTTCTTATCATGGGAGATTTATTAAAAAACTTTGATGGAGAATGTAAAGTGTCTTTTATCCGTTTAGCATCCTACGAAGGAACTCATTCAACAGAAAATGTAAAAACTTTAATTGATTTGCAAGAAGATTTATCGGGAAAAGATATCATTCTAGTGGAAGATATAGTTGACACAGGAAATACCTTAGAAAAATTATACAACATGGTAAGTAGACAAAATGTTTCAAGCTGCACCATTGTTTCTCTTTTCCTAAAGCCCGATGTTTATATAAAAAATTTAAAAATACATAAAGTAGGTATGGAAATCCCTAATAAATTTATTGTAGGTTATGGTTTAGATTATAACGGTTTAGGACGGAATTTACCCGATATCTATCAATTAAAACAATAAGTAAGCATGTTAAATATTGTATTATTCGGACCTCCAGGAGCCGGAAAAGGAACACAAGCCCAGTTCTTAATCGAAAAATTTCAACTAGTTCATTTATCTACAGGTGATTTATTTCGAAAAAACATCAAAGAAAGTACTAAATTAGGTATACTTGCTAAATCGTATATGGATCGGGGTCAATTAGTTCCTGATCAGGTAACTGTAGATATGTTAAAGGAAACTGTTTTAGAAAATGTAAAAAAAGGTGTTAACGGATTCATTTTTGACGGATATCCTCGTAATACCCATCAAGCAGAAGTTTTAGATACATTTTTAATTCAAGAAAACATACCTCTTTCTCTAGCATTAGCCTTAGAAGTTGAAGACGAAGTACTGGTTCAACGTATTTTAGAAAGAGGTAAAACTTCTGGTCGAATTGATGATCAAAATGAAAAAACCATTCGTGAAAGAATATCCGTTTACTATTCAAATACAGCCGTTTTAAAAGACTTTTATCAAAAACAAGAAAAATTAACTACAATTAACGGGCGGGGAACTATTGAAGAGATCGCTTCTCAATTAGAAAAGGCAGTTGTAGCCATGACCCAGTAAAAACAGGTTATTTCAATATAATTAAAAAATTGGGCATCAAACGCTTTCCTATCTTTTAATTGTAGTTTTGTAGTAAGAGTATTTACTCCAAACATTTATAAACTCATCATCACTAATTAAAGAAAAAGGTGTCAGATAACAATTTTGTTGATTACGTAAAAATACATGGTAAAAGTGGAAACGGAGGAGCTGGATCTGTCAGTTTACATCGTGAAAAATTTATCGATAAAGGAGGTCCTGACGGAGGGGACGGAGGTCGTGGAGGCCATATCATTCTTCAAGGAGATCAGAACACTTGGACACTAATTCATTTAAAATATAATCGCCACATTCGAGCAACGCATGGAAGACCTGGAGGAAAAAGCAGATCCTCAGGAGCTAACGGAAATGATGTCCTTTTAAAAGTCCCTATTGGTACTGTTGCAAAAGATGAGAATGGCACTTTTTTATTTGAAATAACCGAAGATGGAGAACAAAAAAAATTATTAGAAGGAGGAAGAGGAGGAAGAGGAAACTGGCATTTTAAATCTCCTACTAATCAAACTCCTCGATATGCACAACCCGGAATAGAAGGCCAAGAAGGATGGTTTATTTTAGAATTAAAAGTATTAGCTGATGTAGGACTAGTAGGCTTCCCTAACGCAGGAAAATCTACCCTACTTTCTGTAGTAAGTGCTGCAAAACCTAAAATTGCCAATTATGCATTTACAACCCTAACACCCAATTTAGGAATTGTAGAATATCGAAACTTCCAATCTTTTGTCATGGCAGATATACCTGGAATTATTGAAGGTGCCGCAGAGGGAAAAGGTTTGGGACATCGTTTTTTACGACATATTGAACGTAATTCTACTTTATTATTTTTAATTCCTGCTGATTCTGAAGATCATTTTAAGGAATACGAAGTTCTTTTAAAAGAATTAACTGCCTATAATCCTGAGTTACTAGATAAAAGCCACCTACTAGCCATTTCTAAATCTGATATGTTAGATGATGAATTGAAAAATGAAATCACCGCACAATTTCCTACTGAGTTAACACCTCATTACTTTTCATCCATCACACAAGAAGGTATACAAGATTTGAAAGACTTACTGTGGAAAAAATTAAATCATTAAAAATGGAAGGAACCATCAGAGCTAACCTAACATTAGGTTGTAAGGTAAATATTGTATTAAAAGAAGATCAACGAACGGGTAAACTAACTAACGGTATTGTACAACGTATTCTTACCAAATCGCCTCAACATCCGCATGGAATTAAAGTGCGTTTAACTAATGGCATGGTAGGGAGAGTAAAAGAAATAATAGAACAATAACTCAAGCTTCTTACTATCATTTAAAATTTGCCAAATGATTGAGAAAGAAACACAAAAATGAATTTTAGTTTTAGATGAAGCTATGAGAAGCATGATTCGGAATTATAATTTATCTGAAAAAAGATTATCGCGGTGAACGTTAAAAAAATTCCCTCATCTCTTTTAAAAGGAAGTCATGATCTACTGTTCTATAGCACAACCTAAAATTATTCTACAATAACTAGCTTTTAAGAAGATTTTGATTTTGTCTTCTTTTTGTGATTTTCAAATTTATATGTAAATCCGACTCCCAAAGTTTCCTTTAATTGAACTCTTTTAATTTGATCTTCATTATAAAGCATCTCAAATGTTAGTTTAGTGCTCATAAAATTATTGATTTTCATATCTATCAATATTCGATAAGCTAAATCTAGATTGAAAGGTTTATTGCTATACTCAGAATAAACTCCAAATATTTGATCTATTTTTACATTTTTAACAATACTAAAACGATGTCTTCCTCCCAAAAACATACCTACAGATATTTGATAAGCATTATCATTCATATTGAAACGTGAACGTAATTCTTCATCCAAAACAAGAGTTGTTCTAGAAGATAATGGGTGTAAACTTAATTCTAACTTATCTTTTACTATGTAATCTAATCCCGCTCCAATTGTTATATAACCTGGAGATAAGAAATTAGAGATTTTGGTTTTATGAGCTTCTTCAAATTCATAACCTCTGGAAAATTGAGATCTACCGTTTATAGAACTTCCTAAATACCACTTGTTTTTTAATTGGTAACGATAACTAAGAGTTAAATCAATGATATCTTCTGTTTTTCTAGCACCATGAATATCACCCTCTTCATTTTTCAGCCCATAACCCGCCGTAATTCGATTGTCCCAACGATGTCGTTTTTTTGAATAATAAAAATCGTAATCTATTCGTGCGGTTCCTGAATAAGAATTCACCCCTCCAGCTGTCCAATTATCAACCATTAACTGGTTAAATAACAATGTGTTATTTAAATCTATCTTCCAATTATGTAGCGTATCTGTTTTTGTTTTTTCTTCAAAAGACATGCTGACTAAACGATTCCTACTATAAGGGTTTAGCTCTCCATTAATAATTTCTTGTCCTTTGATAAAACAGAAACAAAAAACTACAAAAAAAACTATATTTAATTCCTTGAAGTTTTTCATAAGAACAAAAAGATATTCAAAACTAAACAGTTCAAAGATATATTAAAGTAAAAAACGATAAAAAATAATTTTATCGTTTTTTGCTAAAAA
Source organism: Flavobacteriales bacterium (assembly GCA_047971445.1). GTDB lineage: Bacteria > Bacteroidota > Bacteroidia > Flavobacteriales > UJ101 > UJ101. The sequence goes on along the minus strand of JBKDZS010000116.1, from coordinate 1,790 downwards.
TTACGATATATAATGATTTATTTTCCAAAAGCATAGGTCAAACCAATTCCTAAAGTTTGCTTTGCTTGTAATTCTTGTAATTGATCGTGATCGTATAATAAATCTCCTGTTAATTGAGCTGATATATATTTGTTAATTTGCATGTTTAATACCGCTGAATAAGAAATATCAACACGTTCTGGGTGATCAAAATAATTAGAATATAATCCAATTTGGTGATCTAAGGTAATATTTTTCATTAACGTAACATTATGTCTTGCTCCAATAAACAATCCTACCTCATAACGAAAACTATCCCCATAATTAACTCCGAAAGCTTCCTGTTTTGGAGCTATTTTTTCAATCTCCCCAGTAGTACTATTATGAGCATATTGATCAAAAATAGCGTCATCCGTTACAAAAGTCATTTTGGAAGTCAAAGGATGAATATTTAATTCAAATTTATCACTTGGGATATAGTCAAATCCTGCTCCTATTTGAAAATATCCAGGAGACATAAAATCTGAAGTCACATATTTTTCATTAGTACCATTCCCATCAAGATCTTTATATTCATATCCTTTTGTAAACTGTGTCCTAAAATTAGCTGCAGCTCCTGCAAACCACTTTGACTCTTTAATTTGATATCTATATTTTGTTGTTAAGTCAATGACATCTTCTGTTTTTTTAGTATCCTCTCCTTCATTAGTCTGAAATCCATAACCTAAAATAATACGACTATCCCACATATGCTTTCCTTTCCTATAATTGAATTCATAATCCATATTAGCTAAAACACCTGCAGAATTAACACCTCCCGCTACCCAGTTACTAAAAGAAGCCTGGTTAAACAACAAAGAATTAGTTCCCTTTTTAGTCCATCCTTCTTTTTTAATTTCAGCCATAGATCCATCATTCAGTTTGCGATTTTTGGCATCTTCCTGCGCATATATCCCTCCAAATAAAGTCAAGGTAAATGCACATATTAAAACCTTTTTCATAAAAATTATAATATCTTTTTTTAAACGGGTCAAATTTAATAATTTTTAATTTAAATAGTGCTTAAAAATATATGGATTCTTTTTTTATCTGATTTTCAAATACTTATGGGACTGTATAGAAATATTCCATACAGGGTTTTTCATCACATAACTTATCATTTGATCTTGAAGCTGACGGCGTTTACTCCATTCTGCCTGTAAATACTTTTTACATGAAGAAGAAACTTGATCAACAAAATGCTCTGCAAATTTAAAATCATCTTGATTATAGATTACTACCTTTAATTCATCCGCTTTTTCTAAAGATGATTCTAGAGGGACTTTTCTTCTTTTAGGAGATAAACAAATCCAGTCAAAACAACCTTTGATCTCGTAAGCACCACTGGTTTCCAAATTGATTTGAATCCCTTTAGACCTCAGCTTAGATGTCAATATGCTTAAATCATACATACAAGGTTCTCCTCCTGTAATAACAACGGTTTTAACTACTTCAGGAATTTGTTGAATAATTTGATCTATTGATACTTTTTCGTGAATATCTTGATCCCAACTTTCTTTTACATCGCACCAGTGACAACCTATATCACAACCTCCTAAACGAATAAAATAAGCCGGCGTACCAGCGTACCTACCCTCTCCCTGGATGGTATAAAATTGCTCCATTATAGGTATTTGATCTATCATATTCTTTGTTAAAAAAGCACAAAGATACAAGTTTTAATAAGATATGTGAATCTTGGTTTTGTATTTGTCTGTTAGCTCAACGCTATTAGACTTTTCATACCCGTTGTGCATTATGATTTAGTTGTT
>JBKDZS010000115.1:0-17512 GCA_047971445.1 Flavobacteriales bacterium | reverse complement strand
CTTTTGGAACATAAACTTTAAATCGTACTTTCACTTTATCTGAAGGAGTATCAATAGAAGCAAGCCAATTTCTTGCTCTATTAGGCCAGTGGTCTGAAAAATATGTTTTATCCTGATTGGGCAAAGTAGATATGATGAAGCCATCCTTAGGCTTCCCTTTATATTTAATTGTTACGGAAAATTTTTCCAAAGAAGAAGCTACAGGAATGGATATGGTGTCTCCATAATGTTCAAAATTATTTGTTTTCATACCATTTAATTGAAATTCCGTTATTTTCATTCCCATAGTTGATTTTTCAGAATATTGAATTAAATTTAATTTTAAATGAGATGCTGTCTTATTTAATTTTTTAAAGTCTAAATGAGCATAAACTTTAATGTCCTCACTTTTTTCATCAAGTATAACGGAATAAGTATACTTTTGAGCATCAAATGATTGCGCAAAAAAATAGTGCGTAATAAACAGTATAGGAATAAAACACGAGCATTTCATGATTTTTTAGCTTCTGATAATCACTCAAAGTTAAGGATTATATATTTTAAAAGTGCCGTTTCTATAAAAAAATATGATCTTTTCAATAGTATAACTTACTTTATTTGATGAAGTTGGAGTAGGGGAGTCATCAACTGAAAAAGGATAAACAGATTCTTTATTCTCATCCATATTACCTTCTCCTAACAATATCCAATTCAAAGAAATTTCAGGAAAAGCTTTTTTTATTTTCAAAATAAAGTCAATACTGGGACGATTTCTTCCTGAGAATATATGTGACAAAGAAGAAGGCTGTACATTAATTTTTTCTGAAAATTCGGCATTACTTAATCCAAAATGTTTTTTCAATAATTCGATACGATGATTAATTTCCATAGGCATTACATTTGTGAAAAATAGATTTTTACATTTTTAAAAAACACAACATACAATTAAAGTAAGTTTAAATTAACTATTTAATTAGCACATTATAATAGATTGATTTAAAGCTTTTTAAAGATATAATTTTAATATTTGTCAATTTTAAAAATTACATTTGTAAATTTTGATTCACAAATGTAAAGAATATGTTTTTAATACGAAATTAGTAACTTGCAAAAAATAGTTAAAATGAAATTAAGTATTGAAAATTATTCAAAATATAAAGAGAAGCAAATTTGGAATAGATTAATTCATTATGATCAACTTTTAAAATTATTAAAAGGAAGATCTTTTTTGAAGATTGGTCAATCAGTGGAAGGAAGAAATCTTCATATGCTTGAATATGGAAGAGGAGAAAAAAAAGTAATGATTTGGACTCAAATGCACGGGAATGAAGCAACAGGCACTAATGCTGTGTTTGATTTAATTAATTTATTAGAAGATGAAAATCACAATTTTTCAAAAAAACTATTAGAACAGTTAACGATTCAAATAATTCCTATGGTGAATCCTGATGGAGCAGAATTAATTCAGCGAAGAAATGCACTGTACATTGATATAAATCGTGATTTCATCAAAAAACAAGCATCCGAAACTCGAGTTTTACAAAAGGCTATTTACAATTTTAATCCTCATGTTTGTTTTAATTTACATGATCAGAGAACAGTTTTTAATGTAAAAGGAACTTCAAACCCAGCTACCATTTCCTTTTTAGCTCCTTCGGAGAATGAGGAAAGAACAGTAACCGATAAGAGAAAACAAACTATGGGAATTATTGCTTCCATGAATCAAGAACTTCAAAAACATGCTCCCAATCATGTAGGTCGTTATACCGACATATTCTATCCTAATGCATTTGGGGATAACTTACAAAAAAAAGGTTATAACACCATTTTAATAGAAGCAGGTGGTTCAAAAAATGATTTGGAAAGACAGTATACACGCTATTTAAACTGGGTTTCGCTAGTTTCAGGTTTGGAGTTTATCGCTACTGAAAATGATCTTTCAAAGAATCATCAAGAATACGATCAGATTCCCCAAAATGATCAAAAAATGCTCGACATTATCTATCGAAATGTAAAGATTAAGAAAAACAATAAAGAAGCTATTGTTGACTTAGGTATTATGTTAAATGAACATTTAAGTGATAAAGAGCGAATGTTTATCAAAAAACCTAAAATAGAACAAATAGGGGATTTGGACGCTTATTTCGGTTATAAAGAGATTGATGCACAGAGAAAAACATTTTTGATTCGAAAAAGAAGTTATCCTATTCTAAACGAACCGGCTCATTTTGAATTAATTTAAAATAAGATTATGTATTAAAATCCGCCATTTGATTGATTTAAAATTAATGGATTATCATCTTCGTATTTAATATCTTGAAGCATATTGGCTTTTAAACCAATAAACAAATTCCAGGTTCTATTGACTCCTGTAGGAACCCAGCCAAATGTCATATTAAAACTTCTCAAATCACGTGTTAAGTTTAGTCGTAATGCTGCAAACTTCCCTGAAACAAAGTCATAACTTGTATTATAGCCTATTTTCCAATAAGGAGTAGGCTCAATAGAACCGTTTATATTAACAGAAGTTGAGTGAACACTGTTTAAAAAGTTTCGGGTTGTACGGTGGCTAAAATTTAGTCCTAGTGACCAAGGAATCGTAAAGCGAGCATAACCATCCTTGTCGTATTCGTAAACTTCATATCGAACAGCTCCTCGATAAGGGTAATTTGATTTCTCTTTTGAATTTTTACTACTTTTTTCCCCTTTAAAAGTATTGTTGTTAAATGTATAACCTGTCGAAATACCCCAATTAACCAGTCGAGGACTAATTTTATCAATAGTTTTGTAAGAAGAAATAGTGCCATTCTCAGCATAGTTAGGAGCAAAATCATACGGATCCCAAGTTGCATTAAAATTAACACTTACTTTATCGTTAAAGAGTTTTGTAGATCCTGTCATAGTCAAATCAGACCATTGAAGAGAGTCTGCAGCCATATTGTAGCTAGTTGACATGTTAACGTAATCAAATAATTTGATTTTTTTGTAGCTTACAGAATCACTTTTATTACTACGAACCTTAGCTTCTAAATTATGACGTAAATTTAAACCAATAGAGCTACTTAACCCTCTTCTAGGAGCTCCATAAATACCTGTTTCAAAAGGGGAATAAATATTTAAATTGCCATTTTCATCACGATAAGTGTCATAATAGCCCCATGAAGGTGCTGAAAAATCAGGGGTAAAAGAATATGAAACACTCGGTATCATAATGTGGCGAATAGCTTTAATTTTGGAGTCGGTATTCTTTTTATCAAAATGAAATGTTTTATATAAACTGGTAGAAATATTAGAAGAAAAGTTAAAAGTTCTATAAGTCTTAAATCCATTTATAGGAGTATTTTCTATAGTATTTGTATCAGAATTGTAAGTCTTATTAATTGTCTCTAGATACCAAACATCCTTATAGCTACCCGACAAATTAAAATTAAAATACTTAGCTAAAGTTACACCTGTGTTAGCTGATAATTGGTGTTGAAATCCGTTTTGTAAACTATCCCACATTTCTTTTTTAAAAAGGTTTTCATCTAAAACTTGTACTTTGTTTTCAAAATCAAATGAATAGTCAAGTCCTATATTTTGTAATAAACCTTTTTTACTACCGACCTTAGGAGCAAAAGGGTATTGACGATCCATAATTACATTAAATTGAGGTAATGTCATATTTACCTTATCAGTTTGTGAGTTTTGTGAATGAGTAGCAGATAAAGACATTGTTATAGGTAATTTATCAAAAGTTTTTGATAAATTTATGGATGATGATATCGTATTGGTTAAATTGTTTCCTGAAATATAGTTTCCTGAATTTAATGTCGTATTAAAATAATTAGTAGAAGCATAATTCACATTAGCCGATAAGCGTAGATTAGGATTGGATTTGGGATCTTGTGTATGACGCCAGTTTATTCGAATCATTCTTTGTTCAGAATGATTACTCAATCCTTTTGTTCCTTGTTTTCGAATTTCATAATCTAAACCAACTCCTCCACTAAATTTATAACGCTTTTTATAATTGGATAAAACATGAGCTCCCCAACTTCCTTTTGTGTAAACATCAAAAGTGGTTTTTAAATCGACATAGTCACCAAAAGGAATATAGAATCCCATATTTTCTAAAAAAAATCCTTGATTATTATTTTCTCCAAAGGAAGGAATGATTAATCCTGCTCGGGATTTTTCTCCTCCAAGAGGAAAAATTCCCCATGGTAAAATTAAAGGGGTAGGAACACTATGAATATAAGCTTGAGAAGCTGATGTTACGACCATTTTTTTATTTTTAAATTTAGCCTTTTTAGCTACAATATAAAAATCGGGATCATCGGTTTTACCACTGGTAAACTCAGGATCAGATGTATAAAAAATACCTCCTGCATAAAGTATAGAATCACTAATTTTCTTAACTTTACTGGCTACCATCATTCCATCAGGAATACCATCTTCAATGCGTACATTTGTAGCAACTCCAATACCTGTTTTAATGTTGTACTGAAACGTTTCGTACTGCATAGCTTGATTATCTTGCTTAAAAACGGTCTTGTTTTTACATTTCCCTAAACTATCTCGTTTACACTGAGCAGAAATAATTTCCGTATTCCAATCAATTTCAATATAATCGGCTGTTAATTCAATATTGGTATACTTAACAACGGCATCATCAATTAAATATGATTTTTTTTCTTTTAATTTAGAAATTTGATTTTCAGAATCATAGTATAAAAAATCTTCCAATTTTCCTTTAGGCCTTTTTACATTTACGGTATCGATTTGAATTGTATCTTGAATTGGAGCATTTTTTTTAAAAACATGAATACTGTCATTTTCTTGGGTATAAGCTATGCTTGTAAGAGTAAAAGAAAAAATTAGTATTAATATATGTGCTGTATAACCTAAATTCAAATTCTAGTTATTATTTTTGTTGAAATAAAATCACGTCAAAAATAAACAAAAAAAATTCTGAACGATCATTTTAACTTGAATTAATATGAGAAAAATATTTTCATTCCTATTCTATATTTTCTTAATAAGTCCTTTGTTTTCTCAAAACAAGACTTTTGTAGTGGTTATTGACGCAGGTCATGGAGGACACGATAAAGGAGCTATAGGAAGTAGCAAACATGCCATTTATGAAAAAACCATTACTCTAGACGTGTCCAAACGTTTAGGGAAGCTTATTAAAAATAAATACGGAAGTAAAGTAAAAGTAATTTATACTCGAACAACTGATAAATTTATTACTTTAAAAGGGCGTGCTAATATAGCTAATCGTAATAATGCAGATTTATTTATTTCTATTCATTGTAATGCGAATCCAAAAACATCTCCTTATGGATCGGAAACATATGTATTAGGATTACATCGATCTGCTGATAATTTTGAGGTTGCTAAACGTGAAAATTCCGTAATTTTACTGGAAGAAGATTATAAAGTTACCTATGAAGGGTTTGATCCAAATTCTCCTGAATCCATTATTGGACTAACTTTAATGCAAGATGCTCATTTAGATCAGAGTATTGAATTTGCAGGAAGTGTTCAAAAACATTTTACAGATATCGGAAGAAAAAATAGAGGAGTCAAACAAGCAGGATTTTTAGTTCTTAGAGAAACAGCAATGCCTTCTGTTTTGATTGAAATAGGCTTTATATCCAATGCTTCTGAACGTCAATTTATTAATTCTTCAAACGGAAAAAATAAAATAGCAAATTCTATTTTTAAATCATTCAGTTCTTATAAAAGAGAATTTGATAAAAAGAACGATATTGTAACACGATATCCTTCGGAAATAGCTGATCAAGAACCTGTTGTGTATAAAGTTCAATTAATGTCAAGTAAAAAATGGATTAATAAAAAATCCAGTAATTTTAGAGGATTAAAAAAAGTTGAACGAATACAAAATGATAATGGAGTTTATATTTACACTTATGGTAAAACATCGAGCTATTTAACGATCAAAAATAAACAAAAAGAAGCAAAGAAAAAAGGCTATAAAGATTGTTTTATCATTGCCTTAAAAAAGGGAAAAAGAGTTCCTGTAAAAAGTACATTATAAAAATGGGTTAGTGGAAATTGACATTTTTACACTAAATTTACTTATCTAAACGTTTTATTTTTATGTCAAAAAATTTGAAAGCAGGAGTTATTGCTCTAATAGCCATTGGATCGTTTATTGTTCTAATTAACTTTTTAAAAGGAAAAAATGTATTTAACAGAGGCACGGTTTTATATGCAGTTTATGATGATGTGCATGGACTACAAGAAACAAAACCTGTTACGATTAATGGGATGAAAATAGGGCATGTAGATAATATTGATTTTACAGAGGATGATTCAGGAAATCTTTTAGTGCAAATGACAATTGATACAGATTTTGAATTTGATAAAAACACTAAAGCTATTATTTATGAACCTGGTTTAATGTCTGGAGCTGAAATTAAATTGGAAATGTCTCGTAAGGGAAGTCCTGTAAAAGATGGAGATTATATTGTAGGAACAGCTGAATCAGGAATGATGTCTGTATTAGCAAAAGAAGTAATCCCTTTAAAACAAAAGTTGGAAAATGTTTTAGGAAGTGTCGATTCGACATTATTTATGATAAGAGGTTTAGCAACAGCTGAAAATAAACAAAGTATAGGTAACTTAGTTACCAACTTAGATAAAACTATTCTTTCATTCAATCAAATGGCACAGTCTGTTAACAAGACGGTTTCCAAGTTTGATAAAACAGCTCAAAGTTTTGATGGATTGGCACTTGAAGCAAAAGGCGTAGTAGCTGAAAATCGAAAAAAACTAGCATCTACTTTGAATAATTTAGATGCAACTATGCATAATTTTAACCAAGTAGCAGAAGATTTAAATCAAGCTAATTTGGATAAAACTATAGCTAACTTAGATCAGTCTTTAGTTGGTTTAAATCATATTATGGACGAAATTCAGGCAGGAAAAGGAAGTCTTGGTAAACTTGTAAAAGATGAAACGGTTTATAATAATTTGGATCATGCCACTAAAGAATTAGAACTACTTTTACGGGATATGAAAGAAAATCCGAAACGCTATGTACACTTCTCTATTTTTGGAAAGAAAAATAAACCGTATACAAATCAAGTAGATGAAGAATAAATCTAAAGAGTAAATTTATTACTTAGGCTTACTATTTTTTTCGAAAAATCTTTATATATTGGATTAAAATTTTGAAAACAGATATGAAGATTTTTTCCAGTATATTGTTCATTGCTTTACTAATTTTAGGTCTTGGATTCTTTGCTAAAAACATACAAAAGCTGGTTAGAAACATCCTATTAGGTAAAGATGTAGATCGAACAGACAATGCTTTTAAACGATGGTTGACAATGACTCGTGTAGCATTAGGACAAGGAAAAATGACAGTCAGACCTATTTCAGGTATACTTCATATAATTGTTTATTTAGGTTTTATTGTTATAAATATAGAATTATTAGAAATTATTATTGATGGAATTTTTGGAACACATCGTATTTTTTCTTTTATGGAAGGTTTCTATGACTTTTTAATTGCCTCATTTGAATTTTTAGCTTTTTTAGTAATTGTTTCAGTAGTTATATTTTGGATTCGTAGAAATATAGTAAAAGTTAAACGCTTTTGGAATTCTGAAATGCAAGGCTTTCCAAAAAATGACGCCAATTATATCTTGTATATAGAGTTTATTTTAATGGCTTTATTCCTAATTATGAACGCAGCAGATTATAAATTGCAATCTTTAGGAGTTTATCAAGAAGCAGGTCATTTTCCTATTTCTCAATATGTTGCCAATACATTGCCTGATAGTATAACAGTATTAGAAATTATAGAACGTACAGCTTGGTGGCTTCATATTATAGGAATTTTGTTTTTCATGAATTACTTATACTATTCCAAACATTTACATATCTTACTAGCCTTTCCCAATACCTATTATTCAAAGTTAGAACCTAGAGGGAAGTTAACAAATTTAACCTCTGTAACTAAAGAAGTGAAAATGATGATGAATCCTAATGTAGATCCATTTGCACCACCATTAGATCTAGAAGACGAAAATACTGAAAAGTTTGGAGCAAGTGACGCTAACGACCTGAGTTGGATACAGTTAATGAATGCTTATACATGTACGGAATGTGGGCGTTGTACATCTGTTTGTCCAGCCAGTATTACAGGAAAAAAATTGTCTCCCCGTAAAATTATGATGGACACACGTGATCGTATTGAAGAAATAGGGAAAAATATAGATCAAAATGGTACATTTATTCCTGATAATAAATCCTTATTAGGAACGTATATTTCTCATGAAGAATTATGGGCTTGTACGTCATGTAATGCTTGTGTAGATGCTTGTCCTGTATTAATTGACCCATTATCTATTATTATCGATTTGAGAAGATATTTAGTTATGGAGCAATCAGCAGCCCCTCAGGAATTGAATGCTATGATGACTAATATTGAAAATAATAGTGCTCCTTGGAAATTTGGACAATCAGACCGTTTAAATTGGAAATAGGTAGTCATAAACCATTAAACATGGATACAATAAAAAACGATAATAACTTGTTAAAGAATCAATCAGATGATGGTAAAAACGTAAGTCCGGTTTTATCAGAAAAGATTAAGAATTATTTAATTGATATTGATGGAACAATAGGAGAAGATATTCCTAATGAAGAGCCTGAACGAATGGATACAGCAGCTTATTATACAGATGCATTAGAAATTATAAATAATTGGTATACTGAAGGGCATCAAATTTGTTTTTTTACATCTAGAACTGAAGAACATCGAGAGGTTACAGAAAAGTGGTTAAAAAAATGTGGGTTTAAATACCACAGTCTTTTAATGGGGAAACCAAGAGGAGGGAATTACCATTGGATTGATAATCACATAGTTAAAGCAACTCGTTTTAACGGTAAATTTACAAATTTAATAGAAAAAGAAGTCAAAATAGAAGTGTTTGATGACGGTAGGCATGATTAAGTATAAAAACAAAACTACACGAAGTTTGATTTTTATAAAAATAGTATAAAATAAATTTTGGATATGGAAAACTTAAATGTTCCAACAATGGCAGAATGCATGGCACAGGGAAAATCCCCAAAAGTTTTATTTTGGGTAGGGTGTGCTGGAAGTTTTGATGATAGAGCAAAAAAAATCACCAAAGCTTTTGTGAAAATTTTAAATAAAGCTCAGGTAGAATTTGCTGTTTTAGGAACAGAAGAAGGGTGTACAGGAGATCCTGCGAAGCGTGCAGGAAATGAATTTTTATTTCAAATGCAAGCCATGATGAATATTGAAGTTATGAACGCTTATGAAGTAAAAAAAATTGTAACAGCATGTCCACATTGTTTTAATACGCTAAAAAATGAGTATCCTTCATTGGGAGGAAAATATGAAGTGATGCATCATACACAATTCATAAACACGTTATTTAATGAGGGTCGATTAAAAGTAGCAGGAGGAAGCTTTAAAGGAAAACGTATTGTATTTCATGATCCTTGTTATTTAGGTCGTGCGAATGATGAATATGAAGCCCCTAGAGCTTTAATTCAGAAATTAGATGCTGAATTAGTAGAAATGAAAAGGTGTAAGAGCAAAGGACTTTGTTGTGGAGCAGGAGGAGCTCAGATGTTTAAGGAACCTGAGAAAGGAGATAAAGATATTAATATTGAGCGTACAGAAGAAGCTTTAGAACAAAAACCAGCCATTATTGCTACAGGTTGTCCATTTTGCAACACGATGATAACTGATGGTGTGAAAAACAAAGAAGAAGAAAAAAAAGTAGCCGTTTTAGATTTGGCAGAATTGATTAGTACAGCAGAGGATTTGTAAGGGTCGTAATAAAAAATTGAATAGTTTTGCTTCTAAAAAAATCTATATATAAAATCCTGTTTAAAAATTAAACAGGATTTTATATGAGTTAACACTATGATTTACTTATTGATTGGCAACAGCCTTTATTTTAAGTTTAATATCATTAGAAATTACTTTTGATTTGGCCTTTTCATCCATTTTCGTAATTTCTTCTTCTGAAGCACTACCATACATTAGTCCCCATTGTGTACGATCAATCACAAACTGATCAGAGTCTAAGGTTATCTGACTTTCAGAATATGTCACATTTGCAGGAAAAGTAATTGATTTAGTACTTCCTAAAAACATTAAATTACCTGTTATCATAGAGTTAAAGACTCCTTCATTTACCTCTACAGAAGTAATTTCAAAAGTTGCTTCAGGAAATTTCTCTACATTTAAAATATCAGCATGTTTAATGTGCTTCATTAATTTTGCTTGAACTTCAGGCTTTTCTGCTAAATCTTCGTTTTCAATAGTAGTAAAATCAACAGTAAACTTCCCTCCAACAATTTGATTCCCATCCATTTTGATAGTTCCCTCTTTAATTTTAACGGTACCATTATGAGGTGCAATTCCTCCTAAGTGTGCACCTTCCCACTCAATAACTGTTTGAGCTATATTAGCTTTATAGTTTCTAGAGTCAGAAGCAATTTCAGTTACTTCTTTTGCTTCTTTTGCTTCAACTTTTTTTTCTGACTTACATGCAGTGAATACGAAACTTAGTACTGCAACTGCTAAAAATATTTTTCTCATTTAATAATAACTTTCCTTTAATTTATACACAAATATAAAAAAAACATTTATTTTTAGCAGTTGAGTATAAACTATTTATCTTTACACTGTATGTTGTCTGTAAAAAATGTATCATATCAATACCCTGAACAAAGTGTAAAAGCTTTAAATAGAATAACTTTTTCTCTTAAAAAAGGAGAAGTATTAGCCGTTGTAGGAGAAAGTGGAGGAGGAAAATCAACACTTTTAAAGCTGATATACGGTATGTTAGACATTGATGAAGGCTCTATTTACTTCCAAGAGGAACAAATTTTAGGACCTAAGTTTAATTTAATACCAGGACATAAAGATATGAAATACTTAGCTCAAAATCTTGAGCTAGTTACTTATGCAACAGTTTATGACAATGTAGGAACACATGTTTCTAATATTAATAAAGTTTTTAAGAAACGTAGAATAGAAGCTATTTTAGATAGTGTTGAATTATTAGAGTTTAAAGATAAAATTCCTAAGCAATTAAGTGGAGGACAAAAACAACGTGTAGCTTTAGCTAAGGCTGTAGCTAAAACTCCTAATTTATTACTTTTAGATGAACCTTTTGCTAATATTGATACGATTTTAAAGTATAAATTACGTGATCGTTTGTTTGAATTATTTAAAACATTAGGTATTGGTATTATCTTTTCAACACACGATTTACAAGATGCATTGGGTTTTGCAGATAAACTTTTGGTTATTAAAAATGGTAGCATGGTTCAATTTGGAAACCCTAAAGAAATTTACAATGCACCTAATAATTTATATGTAGCACACTTATTTGGTTATGCAACAGCGTTTAATACTAGTGAAGCGAAAACTATTTTAGGTAAAAACATTGTGCATCCCATTATATTATATTCAACACAAATTGCTTTAAAAGATTTAAAAAAGGACTATAAAATAGAACATAAAATATTTTCGTTAACTCATACTGTTTATAGGGTACAAATAAAAAATAAAATAATTTATTGTACCGATTAACTATTCAGCCAACGTTTTAATAAAGGTTTATTATCCAATACGTTTCCTATAAAAAAAGATTTAGAAGAGATAATAGGGATAGACTTTTCTATAAGTTCTTTTTTAACCATTTTTTCACCTGTATAACTAGAGTGAGTAAAGAAAAGCAGGTTATTTTCTTTTGTAATAAACCCTACATGGGAATCCAATCCTAGTATAAATAAATTTTGATCAGATTGTTTATTTAAATAATTTTTTAAATCGCTAAAATTAGAAAACATCTTAATGCTTGAAGGACTACAGGTTTTTTTTATCAAAACTGAAGAAGGTTCTTGTGCCCAAGAAATTCGTTGAACGGGAAAGCCAACATCACGTAGAGTGGTTGTTACAAAATAACCACAAGCAATAGATCCTTCTAATGGCTTTTCTGAAATACCATTGTAACCCCATGATGTTCCATACCAATAGGGAAAAATAGAATCATTCAATAGAGTATAGATCACTTTCCTTACACGATCCAAATCATTTTGTCGGTAGTAGTATCTTTTATCTTTTTTAATATCATTGAGTAATTTTTGATAGTTTTTAAGATGATTTTCGATACTATAAGTATAATTAGGCTTACTTTTTAGCAGTTTGTGTTTAGGTGATTTTAGGGTGCTAGTTTCATAGGGTGTAGATTGTACTTGTCTACAACATATAAAGAAAAAAGAGAGCATGCTTAGGAAAAAAAATTTCATTTAAATACAAAAATACAAAAAACCTTTACGAAAAAACGTAAAGGTTTAAAAGGATACTAATATTATTCATTAAACGTTTATTTTACTTTATCAACGATGGCTTTAAAAGCTTCAGGATGATTCATTGCTAAATCAGCTAATACTTTACGATTTAATTCAATATCGTTTTTCTTAATTGCTCCCATCAATTTGGAATAAGACATCCCATTTAAACGAGCTCCCGCATTAATACGTTGAATCCATAATGCTCGAAAGTTTCGCTTTTTTTGTTTACGATCTCTATAAGCGTATAACAACCCTTTTTCAACCGCATTCTTAGCTACAGTCCAAACGTTTTTACGACGTCCAAAATAACCTTTAGCTTGTTTTAAAATTTTTTTTCTTCTGCGTCTTGACGCAACTGAATTGACTGATCTTGGCATAATTTTTATTTTTTTTGTTACAGGCGATTAGCTCAAAAACTCATGAAAATGAGGATTTAATTAATACTTAATAAGGCTCTATAACATGGTTAAACATTTTTAATTTAATAAACCTAAATAGTTTTAGTTATCGATTTTATTTGATCAACAACTGTTTTTTAATACTTAATTCATCCGCCTTATCCACTAAACCTGCTTTAGTTAAATTACGCTTTTGTTTAGTTTCTTTTTTTGTTAAGATATGACTTTTGAATGCGTGCTTACGTTTTAACTTTCCAGTACCTGTTACCTTAAAACGTTTTTTTGCACTCGATTTTGTTTTTAATTTTGGCATAATGCTTTTCAATTTTAATACTAGTATCCTATATTTTCTTTTTCTTTATATTTTTGGAGCAATCATAATGGTCATCTTTTTACCCATCAACTTAGGCATAGATTCTACTTTTCCCCATTCTTCCAGATCTTGAGCCAAACGTAATAATAAAATCTCTCCCTGATCTTTGAAAATGATGGAACGACCTTTAAAGAACACATAAGCCTTTAATTTTGCACCATCTTTAAGAAATTTCTCAGCATGTTTTTTCTTGAACTCATAATCATGGTTATCAGTTTGAGGTCCAAAACGTACTTCTTTAATGACTACTTTTGATTGTTTTGACTTTAATTCTTTTTGCTTTTTTTTCTGTTCGTATAAATATTTTTTATACTCAATAATTTTACAAACAGGAGGAACTGCTTTAGGTGAAATTTCAACTAAATCTAATCCTAATTCTTCAGCTTTAGCTAATGCTTGTTTTAAACTATAAATACCAACTTCTATGTTGTCACCAACTAAACGTACCTCTTGAGCGGTAATTTTTTGATTAATTTTATGCTGGTCTTCTTTAATAATTCTAGCAGGACCTCTTCTGCCTCGTCTTCTAATTGCTATGGCTTCTAATTTTTAATTATTAATTGTTTCTTTTTGTATTTTTATCATAAAATCTTCTACACTCATAGAGCCTAGATCGCCTTCTTTATGTTTTCTAACAGAAACTGAATTAGCTTCAGCTTCTTGTTCTCCAACAATAATCATGTAAGGTATTTTACTGGCTTCACAATCTCGAATTTTCCTCCCAGTTGTTTCACTCCGATCGTCAATACTTCCACGAATATCATTTTCAGAGAGCAAATTTAATACTTTTTCTGCATATTTTTGATATTTTTCACTAATAGGCAAAATTTTATATTGTTCAGGAGATAACCAAAGTGGAAAATGACCTCCTGTATGTTCTAATAAAATAGCAATAAATCGTTCTAAAGAGCCAAATGGAGCCCGATGAATCATTACAGGTCTATGATCTTTATTATCAGATCCTTTATAGGATAATTCAAAACGTTCAGGTAGGTTATAATCTACTTGTATTGTACCCAATTGCCATTTACGACCTAGAGCATCTTTTACCATAAAATCTAGTTTAGGACCATAAAAAGCAGCTTCTCCATATTCTATGATAGTAGGAAGTCCTTTTTCTTTAGATGCCTGAATAATAGCTTCTTCTGCTTTTATCCAATTTTCATTTGAACCGATATATTTTTCTTTATTCTCAGAATCTCTCAAAGAAATTTGAACTTCAAAATTTTCAAACCCTAGTGACTTAAAAACATAAAGCACTAAATCAATTACATTTTTAAATTCCTCCAATAGTTGATCTGGTGTACAAAAAATATGAGCATCATCTTGTGTAAAGCCTCGTACTCGAGTTAAGCCGTGTAATTCTCCACTTTGTTCATAGCGGTAGACTGTTCCAAACTCAGCATAACGCTTAGGAAGATCTTTATATGACCATCGTTCTGCGTTATATACTTCACAATGATGAGGACAGTTCATAGGCTTCAGTAAGTATTCCTCCCCTTCGTTAGGGGTTTTTATTGGTTGAAAACTATCTTCTCCATATTTAGCATAATGTCCTGAAGTAATATAAAGTTCTTTATTTCCAATATGAGGTGTTGTTATAAATTCATAACCAGCGGCTAACTGGGCTTTGGATAAAAAATCTTCTAAGCGTTTACGTAAAGCCGTTCCTTTTGGTAGCCACAAGGGTAATCCTGCACCTACTTTTTGAGAAAAGGCAAACAGGCCAAGTTCCTTTCCTAATTTTCTATGATCTCGTTTTTTAGCCTCCTCTAAAAGTTCCAAGTATTCTTTTAACTCCTTTTGTTTTGGAAAAGAAATCCCGTAAACACGTGTTAACTGTTTATTCTTTTCATCACCTCTCCAATAAGCTCCAGCAACATTGAGTAGCTTAAAAGCCTTTATCAAACCTGTGTTTGGAATATGTCCTCCACGACATAAATCTGTGAAATTACCATGTGTAACAAAGGTAATAGTCCCATCCTCTAAATTAGAAATCAATTCACGTTTAAATTCATTATTCGCATATTCTTTTAATGCATCTACTTTTGATATAGCATATTTTTTGAATTCAAATTTTTTACGCGCATTTTCTAAAACTCGCTTTTCAATTTTTTCAAACTCTTTTTCAGAAAAAGAGCTTTCACCAAAATCAACATCGTAATAAAACCCATTTTCTATAGGAGGTCCTAATGTTAATTTTGCATGAGGATAGAATTCTATAATGGCTTGTGCTAATAAATGTGCGGAAGAGTGCCAAAATGCTTTTTTCCCCATTTGATCTTTCCATGTAAACAAAGTTAAGGTAGCGTCTTTAGTGATAGGAGTTGTAGTTTCAACTTGAATATTATCAACACTTGCAGAAATAACATTTCGCGCAAAACCTTCACTAATATTTTTTGCTACTTCTATAGGTGTAACAGTATTTTCAAATTCACGGATAGAACCATCAGGTAACGTTATTTTAATCATTTATAATGTATCTTTCATTATTGTAAGGGTTACAAATTTACTATTTATTATGAAATGAACATAAACAAAGTGATAACATTAATTATAACATGATTAGTTTAATGCTATAATTTAAAACCATGCAACAATTCAAGTGCTTTTTCAATTGAATTAACTTGCTCAAACCTAAGCATTAAAATAGGGATACCTTCTTTGTTTTGCTTTTCTTTTACTTGAGCTAATTTAGTTTGCTGTACATGGAGTAATACTTTTTGAAATTTTCCTGATTGATAGTAAGAAGATTTGGGATTCTTAATGAAATAACATAACATAATGTTTTTCTTTAAGACCATTTTTTCAAAACCCAAATCACGACAAACCCATTTTAAAGCAACCGACTTTAGTAAGTCGTCTACTTCAGTAGGAATAGCTCCAAAACGATCTATAAGATTTCGTTTATAACTTTGTAGTTGATCAGGATTTTCAACAGCATTTAACTCATTATACAGAATCAAACGCTCTTCTACGTTATTAACATAGTTATCAGGTATTAAAATTTCAAAATCAGTGTCAATATTGACTTCATCAATGATGTTAATGATGTCATCTGAAGTAGTTTCTTCGAATAACTCTTTGAAATCATTTTCTTTGAGTTCTATAATCGCTTCATTTAATATTTTTTGATAGGTATCAAAACCAATATCAGTAATAAAACCACTTTGTTCTCCCCCTAATAAATTACCTGCACCTCTAATTTCCAAATCTTTCATGGCAATATTAAAGCCAGCTCCTAAATCAGAAAACTGTTCAACAGCCTGTAATCGTTTTCTTGCATCTTCTGTAATGGCTGAATAAGGAGGAGCTATTAGATAACAAAAAGCTTTTCGATTAGAACGCCCTACACGCCCACGCATTTGGTGTAAATCTGCCAATCCAAAATTTTGAGCATTATTGATAATCATAGTATTAGCATTAGGAACATCCAATCCACTTTCCACAATAGTAGTAGAGACCAATACATCAAATTCACCATCTATAAAGGAAAGCATAAGTTCTTCTAATTTTTTTCCATCCATTTGTCCATGACCAATTGCAACTTTAGCTTCTGGAACTAAACGTTGAATCATCCCTGCTACTTCTTTAATGTTTTCTAATCGATTGTGAATAAAAAATACTTGTCCTCCGCGTGTTATTTCAAGAGAAATAGCATCACGTATGGTTTCTTCATTAAACTTGACTATCTGTGTGTCAATAGGCTGTCTGTTAGGGGGAGGCGTTTTCATTACAGATAAATCTCGAGCTGCCATTAAAGAAAATTGTAAAGTTCTCGGAATTGGTGTAGCGGTTAAAGTGAGTGTATCGATATTTTCACGCAATGTTTTCAGTTTATCTTTGACATTGACGCCAAATTTATGCTCCTCATCAATGATTAATAGTCCAAGATTTTTAAAAATAACGTTTTTATGAACCAATTGATGCGTACCTATTATAATATCTATTTTACCTTTTTCAAGATCTTCTAAAATGAGTCGTTTTTCTTTTGCTGTTCGAAAACGATTTAAATAATCTACTCGAATAGGCATATTTTGCAGTCGTTTTAAAAAACTATTATGATGTTGAAATGCTAGGATAGTGGTAGGAACTAAAATAGCTACTTGTTTCCCATCAGTTGCTGCTTTAAATGCTGCACGAATAGCTACTTCGGTCTTACCAAACCCTACGTCACCACAAATTAAGCGATCCATTACACGGTCACTTTCCATATCGCTTTTTACAGCCTGTGTAGCCTTTAGTTGATCGGGTGTATCTTCAAACATAAAAGAAGCTTCTAATTCATGTTGTAAATAGGTGTCAGGGGAGTAAGAGAATCCTTTTTGAGTCTTACGTTTAGCATATAATTTAATTAAGTCAAAAGCAATTTTTTTAACTTTAATTTTAGTTTTTT
>JBKDZS010000114.1:0-10129 GCA_047971445.1 Flavobacteriales bacterium | reverse complement strand
CCAGCAGCAATAATTGTATAAATATCCTCTTTTTGAGGAATTATAAATACCCCATTACTACTTATTAAATAAGCTCCTATCAATAATAAAAATCCCAATATAATTCTTGCTATACTAAATTCTTTTTGACCCAATATAATTTCTAATATGATTGAGTATACAATCGAAGTTTTTATTAAAAAAGCATAATTGGTTGGTGAATTTTCAATTCCTTGTAATCCAAAATAGTTTCCAATTCCATTAGATAGTACCCCTAATAAAAGCATCCAAATAATATCCTTATATGTCACTTTTAATTTAGGTATCTTTTTATTAGTGCGTAACACAATCGTTATAGCAAATAAGCTAGCTGCAGTTAATAAAGTCTGACCACCATATACAAAAGCATTTACCTTTAGTGTTATAATTGCATAACCCGCTACTACAACATTTAGTGCCCAAGCTAAAGACATCAAAAAAACAAATAAAAATCCTTTTTGATTAACTGTCATAAAATCATTTCTAAAACTTTAGTTAAGGCAAATGTAAATGATATAACTACTATTCTTATATAAAATAAAACGTATCAGTCTGTTTAATTTTTATTTATACATTATTTTATCCACCCTTCTTTGATGTCTTCCCGCTTCAAATTCAGTTGATATAAATACTTTAACTATTTCAAGGGTTGTTTCTAAATCAATGAAACGAGCTGGAATAGAAATTATATTTGCATTATTATGTAACCGGGTTAATTGAGCTAATTTTGGTGTCCAAACTAAACCACAACGAACTCCCTGATATTTATTAGCTGTCATAGCTGCTCCATTTCCACTTCCACATAATACAATACCTAAATCTGCTTTTCCTTCTTCCACATTTTTTGCTACAGGATGAATATAATCAGGATAATCAACACTATCCGTTGAAAAGGGTCCAAAATCTTCTACTTCAATATTTTGAGATTTTAATAACTCAACTATTTTGGATTTATATGCTACTCCTGCGTGATCTGAACCTAATGATATTCTCATATTATATTGTTTTTAGTTTTTAACAACTCTTCTTTTCAGAAAAAGCTAAGTTATTTAAAATTAATTGAAAATATATTTTATTAAATTGTTAATAAAAATAAATTCATTTTTAATATTTAATTAAAAAATTTATTGACTTATATTATATAATAATCTATTAGTAAAAAATTACCCAAAATCAATTTTTTTATACTTTTTATATGCAAAATTAACAACACATTTTTCGACACCTTTTTTATATTAAAACTAAACTTTATATGACTCATTATATATATTAACAAACTATTTAATTTTGTTTATAACTTGTAATTTAATTATAATATTAAGCTTATTATGAACTCAAGAAGTTAATAAAACGTGTTATATTTTTTTAAAAAATTTACTTTACAAAAGTTATTAACTTATCAACAGCTTATATATTATATACTAATACTATTTTAAAAATTTAAATTAATAATATAATAAGCTTAGTTGGTAAATGATTTTTTAATACTTCTGAAAAATTCAATTTAAAAAACTAAATTTGTAGTTCAATTTTTTGTAAGAAACTAATTTTTTGTAGAATGAAAACAATTAATGATTTTAACTTTAAAGATAAGAAGGCGCTAGTTCGTGTTGATTTTAATGTTCCTTTGAATGAACATGGAGAAATAACAGATGATACAAGAATTCAAGCTGCAAAGCCTACTATATTAAAAATTTTAGGAGATAATGGGAGTTGTGTTTTAATATCTCATTTAGGGCGTCCAAAAGGCGTTGCTTCAGATAAATATTCATTAAAACATATTGTAAATCATTTAACAAATGTTTTAAATATACAAGTAAAATTTGTTTCAAACTGTGTTGGTAAGGAGGTTGAAGAAGCTATGGCTAATTTAAAATCAGGTGAAATTTTACTATTAGAAAATTTACGTTTTCATAAAGAAGAAAAAGAAGGAAATCAATCTTTTGCTAAAGAATTAGCAAAATGGGGTGATATTTATGTTAATGATGCTTTTGGTACTGCTCACAGAGCACATGCTTCTACTGCAGTTGTGGCAGAATTTTTTGGAGAAAATAAATGTTTTGGTTATTTATTAGCTAAAGAAATTGAAGCTATTAACAAAGTTTTAAAAGATGGTGAAAAACCTGTTACAGCTATTTTAGGGGGTTCTAAGGTATCTTCTAAAATAACCATTATTGAAAATATATTACCTGCTGTTGATAACTTGATTATTGGAGGTGGGATGACGTATACATTTGTTAAAGCCTTAGGGGGAGAAATAG
Source organism: Flavobacteriales bacterium (assembly GCA_047971445.1). Taxonomy (GTDB): domain Bacteria; phylum Bacteroidota; class Bacteroidia; order Flavobacteriales; family UJ101; genus UJ101. The sequence continues at coordinate 7,850 of JBKDZS010000114.1, read as the reverse complement.
GAAATTCTATTTGTGAAGATGATAAGTTACAATTAGCATTGGATATTTTAGAAGCTGCTAAACAGCAAAATGTAGAAGTATTTATAGGAGAAGATTCCATTGTTGCTAACGATTTTTCTAATGAAGCAGATAGACAAATTGTATTGACTAAAGAAATTCCAGCGGGTTGGCAAGGTTTGGATATTGGACCTAAAACTATAGCAAAATTTTCTGAAGTAGTATATAATTCAAAAACCATACTATGGAATGGACCATTAGGTGTTTTTGAAATGGAAAATTTTGCAGTTGGAACCAAAGCTATTGGAAATGCTATATTTAAAGCAACAAAAAATGGGGCTTTTTCATTAGTTGGAGGAGGAGATTCAGTAGCAGCTGTAAAAAAGTTTAATTATGCTGATAAAGTATCGTATGTATCAACTGGAGGAGGCGCTATGTTAGAATCTTTAGAAGGAAGAGAATTACCAGGTGTTGCAGCGATTTTAAAATAAAAATATAAAATATTTTCATTGCATGTTTTTTAATAATTGTAATCATGTCTGAAAAAAAATCGCTCAATTTTATTGAGCAAATTATAGAAGAAGATTTAATAAATGGTTTTCCAAAGGATAAATTGCGTTTTCGTTTTCCTCCAGAACCTAATGGATATTTACATTTAGGACATGCAAAGGCCATTTGTTTGAACTTTGGTTTAGGTGAAAAATATAATGCTCCAGTTAACTTACGTTTTGATGATACTAATCCTGTAAAAGAAGAACAAGAGTATGTTGATGCTATCTGTAAAGATATAGAGTGGTTAGGATATCAATGGAATGAAATTTTATTTACTTCTGATTATTTTCAACAGTTATATGATTGGGCAATTGAGTTGATTAAAAAAGGTAAAGCTTATGTAGATGATCAATCTTCCGATTTAATTAATGAGCAACGTGGTATACCAAGTAAACCTGGTATAGAAAGTCCTTTTCGAAATCGTTCCATAGAGGAAAATTTAGTGCTATTTGAAAGAATGCAGAATGGAGATTTTAAGGAAGGATCAAAAGTATTACGTGCTAAAATTGATATGAATTCTTCTAATATGTTTATGCGCGATCCTGTTATGTATCGTATTTTAAAAGAAGCACATCATCGTACAGGTTTAAAATGGAACATATATCCTATGTATGATTGGGCACATGGAGAATCAGATTATATAGAACAAATATCACATTCTTTATGTTCGTTAGAGTTTAAACATCATCGACCGTTATATGATTGGTATCTAGATCAAGTTTATGATAATACTAAGATACGCAATAAACAACGTGAATTTGCAAGAGGAAATGTGGCTTATATGATTACCTCAAAGCGTAAATTAAATAAATTAATAGAAGAAGGTATTGTCAGTGGATGGGATGATCCACGTATGCCAACAATTTCAGGTTTACGTCGTAGAGGTTATACCCCTGAAAGTATTCGAAATTTTTGGGAAAAAGTAGGTATTGCAAAGCGTGATAATGTAATTGATATTTCATTATTAGAATTTTCCATTCGAGATCATCTAAATCAGACAGCTCCTCGTGTAATGGCTGTTTTAGATCCATTAAAAGTAATTATTACTAATTATCCTGAAAATCAGGATGAAATTCTTATAGCTGAAAATTCACCTAATGAAGATAATAATTCAACACGAGAAGTTCCTTTTTCAAGAGAGCTTTACATAGAAAAAGAAGATTTTAGAGAAGAGGCTAATAAAAAATTTTTTCGATTAAAATTAGGAAAAGAAGTACGTCTTAAAAATGCCTATATAATCAAGGCTGAATCTTGTGATAAAGATGTTAATGGAAATATAACAACAGTTTATTGTACTTATGATCCAAACAGTAAAAGTGGTAGTGGTACAGAAGCTAGTAAACGTAAAGTAAAAGGGACTTTACATTGGGTTTCAGTCAAGCATGCTGAAGAAGCTGAAGTTCATATTTATGATCGTTTATTTAAAGACCCTGCTCCAGATAGTCATAAAGATGAAGAAGGAAATACAGTTGATTTTATGACTTTTTTAAACCAAGATTCTATTAAAACTGTAACAAGTTATATAGAACCTTATCTTAAAACAGCTAAAGAAGGGGATGTATTTCAATTTCAACGCTTAGGATATTTTGCAGTTGATCAAAATTCAACAGAAGTAAAAAAGGTTTTTAATAGAACTGTAACACTCAAAGATACTTGGGCTAAAAAAAATACATAGTGACTGTATTAATTATCACATTTATTACAATTGCTTATTTGATAGGAACTTAATAGTTTATGCGTAAGATATAAAGTAAACTTTATTGAAAAAGAAATAGACAAAATAGGCAGTTTTTTTATAGTTTTAAAAATGACTTAATACGTATACCAAAATTTGTCAAAAAATACTGAAAAAATAATATTAGGAATTGATCCAGGAACTACCATTATGGGATATGGAGTAATCCGTATAATCAAAAATAAAATAGAATTGATTCATTTTGGCGAGATTATATTAAGTAAATTACCTAATCATCAAATGAAATTAAAGAAAATTTTTGAAAGAGTATTAGGTATTATAGATGAATATCATCCTGATGAAATGGCTTTAGAAGCTCCTTTTTTTGGTAAAAATGTACAATCGATGTTAAAATTAGGACGTGCTCAGGGAGTAGCCATGGCAGCGGGACTTTTTAGAGAAATTCCAATAACAGAATATGCACCTAAAAAAATTAAAATGGCCATAACAGGTAAAGGAACAGCGTCAAAAGAACAAGTAGCTAGTCTGTTAATGAATCAATTTAAAATAAAAGAAATTCCAAAACACTTAGATGGAACAGATGGTTTGGCTGTTGCCGTTTGTCATTTTTATAATATGGGAAAATCTTATGTTGGAAAACCCTATTCAGGATGGAATGCTTTTATAAAACAAAATCCAGATAGGGTTAAATAAAAACTTACACTTTATTAAAAATAATACCCACAACAGTTCCATTTTTATCATTACAGCTAATACTAATTTTAGCATTATGAATGTCAACTATTTTTTTAGTAATATATAAACCTAATCCGATACCGTTATCAATAGATTCAAAATGCTCTTGTGAAAAAGCATTAAATAGATACTTTTTTTTATCCTTATTAATTCCAATACCATTATCTTTTATATAGAAAATAGAAGATTTATCTGATTCAGTAGCTGATATTTCAATTAAAGGATCAATGCCTTTTCGAGCATATTTAATAGAGTTTTGAATTAAGTTTTGAAAAAGTTGAATCAGTAGAGGTTGATTTCCTTTTATAAAAGTAGGTAGTTGTTGATTATAAATGATTTTAGCATTGGATTCTGAAATTATTTTTAAAAGATTGGATTCAACAGCTCTAAAAATAACCCAGGTATTTACTTTTTCTTTGGTAATGTTTTTATCATTGCTTTTAGCTAATGCTAACATATTTGAAATTAGATTTTTAGAATTTTCAACAGACGATTGAATATGAATCAAATTTTGTTTAGATTCTTCAGATAAATTGGGTTCATCTTCTTGTATAAAAGTGGTGAGATGTCCAATAGAACGAATGGGAGCCTTCAAATCATGTGAAGTGATTTGTGAAAATTTTTCCAAGCTTTCATTTAATAGCTTAAGTTCCTTATTTTTATCCTCAATTAATTTATTTTTTACTCTTAACCTTTTAATGTTTGTTAACCTGAATATATAAAGAAAAATAAGCAAAATAGAGAATACTAAAGAAAACATAATCAACCACCTCCATTTTAATTCTTTAAGTTTATAGTGAATTTCTTCTTTCTCTTGTATATAATCAATTTCCTTATTAAGAATTTTATTGTATTCATGAGAATTATAAATAGAGTCTTTCTTTTCCTCAATTCTAAGTAAAAGATGGAATGCTTCATTACTTCTATTTTCATTGTTTAAAATTTTTGCATACATCTTTGCAGAGTTATAGTAAATATCATGATAGGGAAATTTTATAATGGAAGAGGTTATATTTTTTAAATAAGGCTTAGCCAATTCATGTTGTTTGTTTTCAAAATAGATTCTACCTAAAATATAATCATTCAATAAATCTCGATAATGGTAAAAATCAACATTTTGATTATTATAATGTGAGGATTTTAATTCTAAAACTATTTTTTTAGCTTTTTTGTAATCTTTTTTTTCTAAATAAATTTGTGATTTTAATCGATTAGCTAAAAAAATATGAGTAGTATCTTTATGATAGTAAGAATGATAGAGAGAAGAATCAATTTTTTTTAAGCTTGTTACATATTTTCCTAAGGACATATAAGCTTCAGCTTCAAATTTGTAAAATTCACTTTTTTTATATTGATACATATTTTTTATGACAAGTTTATCGTTAAAAAAATTACGAGATGTTTCTAATACTTTTTTAGTGTTTTTATAACGTAAATAAAATTGTGATAAATGTGTTGTTACTTTAAAATCAGGATCATAATAATTGCTTTGAGCAATAATGCTTTGAGCTTTTAAGTAATGATTTAATTCATCAAAAGGTCTGCTTATTCGATAATAATAGTACGCTTTTCTACAATGAAAAAAATAATTTTGTGCTTCTGTTTCAGGAATTAATTTATTTAAATACTTAGTGGCAGTTTCAATATTATTTTTGTTTAAATGATAAACCAATAAAAACTCATTGGCATTAAATAGAACCTCTTGAGAAATGATACCATGATTAAGAGTCTCTTTTGCCTTTTTAGAAATAAAATCATCAGAATGCTGTTTTCTTAACTTAAAGAATACATTTTCAGGTAATTTTTCTTTTGACTGCAAAGGAATTACCGTAAATAAACTAAAAAAAATAAACATTAAAGATTTCATAAAAATTTCCTAAATGAAAATCAATTTAATACAATACTTTTTTGAAAAGTACTTTTATCTTTATTTAGGGGGTATTTAAACGTTCAAAAGCTTTAAAATTTCGATTAAATGACTTTAAATGGTAGATAACATATATCTTTCTATCTCTAAGAAAAGAAAAACTGAGGATGAAAATTAGAAAATACAGGATATAAAGTAGTTAGTTAACATTCAATATCGATACTAATACTATTGAGATAAATTTAAGCAAATTCAGACAGATCTTTATACTTTAATTTTTAGTACATTTGGAACATAAGAACACCAAATTGATGAAAACATTTCACTATTTTTTAGGGACTATTTTTTCAGGACTTTTACTCGGTTTTGCATGGCCAACAAGTGGATTTCCATTACTCTTATTCATAGCCTTTGTACCCTTACTTTGGGTTGAATATTCTTTATCACTTAGGAAAGAATTGAAAAAAAAAGGATTACGTATATTTTTATACGCTTACATAACTTTTTTAATATGGAATTTATTAGCTGTAGGTTGGTTGTCTAATTTACAACCTGCCATTCCCGCATTTCCAATTGCAGTAGGTTTTAATGCTTTGTTTATGGCATTTGTTTATTGGATATTTTCTTATTTCAAGAAAAAATTGGGTGATGGATACGGGTATGTTTTTCTTCCCTTAATATGGATTGCTTTTGAAAAGTTACACTTGGATTGGAGTATTTCATTTCCTTGGTTAAATTTAGGAAATGGCTTTGCAAATTACCATACTTGGATTCAGTGGTATGAATATACAGGTATTTTTGGAGGAACACTATGGATTTGGGTGGTTAATCTAGGGGTATTCTTTGCATTAAAAACGTATATAAAAACAAAAGAAATTGAAAAATTTTTAAAAAAAATAATTCTCCAAGCTTTCATCATTATACTACCTATTTTAGGTTCTCTTTTTATCTATAGTTCCTATAATGAACAAGGAGATGGTGTGAAAATAACAGTTTTACAGCCTAATTTAGATGTTTACGAAGAAAAATTTACCATTTCAAAGGATCAAATGACTCAGGATCTACTTGAATTAGCAGAGCAAGCAATTGATTCAGATACAGATTATATTGTAGCTCCAGAAACTTCTATTTTAGGATTGAGAGGAATTGATTTGAACAAAGCAGAAAAAAACACACAAATTCAAAAAATAGTAAGCTTTGTTAAAAAGCATCCACAAACTTTATTTGTGGGAGGAACAACATTTCATACTCTAGCTTTTAATCGAGAAGAAACGTCTTGCTACAGTAATAAGCTTTTAGGAATTAACCAAGAAGTTTGGGTAGATCAATATAATTCAGCTTTTCAAGTTGGAGATCAAGAAGCATTTCAGGTATACCATAAATCAAAATTGGTTGTTGGAGTAGAAACGATACCTTTTCATACATTTTTAAAACCTTTAATGGAAAATATTCTTCTTGATTTAGGGGGAACAGTTTCTACCCATACACCTCAAGAAGAAAGAACGCATTTTATCAATTCAAAAAATAATTTTAAACCAGGAGTAGCAATTTGTTACGAATCTGTCTATGGAGAATTTGTAACAAATTATGTAAAAAATGGTGCAAATTTTTTGTTTATTATTACAAATGATGGTTGGTGGGGTAATTCAGAAGGACATAAGCAACATCTTGCATATGCAAAATTACGTGCTATTGAAAATAGGAGAAGCATTGCTCGAAGTGCTAATACAGGCGTATCCGCTTTTATTAACCAAAAAGGAGATATTGTTTCAACATTAGAATATGATAGCAAAGGAGCCTTAACTGAAGTATTGTTAACAAATGAAAAACTAACCTTTTATTCGAAATATGGCGATGTAATTGTACGAACGGTTCTTTTTTTAGTAGGTATATTTTTTGCCATACTTTTTTCTAAGATGATTTTAATAAAGAGGAAGAGGAAAAAGACTTAAATTTAATTTCTGATAAATAAAACTTTAATGTGTCAATAGAATTAGCTTTGATGATGAAAAGATATTATAAGGTGATTTTTATTCTTTGCGTATTCTTTTTTGGGTGTAAGAAAATGAACTCGAGTAAGAAAAGTATAAAAAAGACTACTTTTCCATTTACTTATACACAAAATATTGAGTTGAAAAAGAGTGATAGCCTTGTGGAATTTCATTTTTCATTCCATGAAAGTTTACCTAAGAAAATTAAATTACCTATAAAAAAAATAATAGTTAATGGAACATCCAGTTTAGGATTTTTAGAAGCTTTAGAAGGAAGAGATAGAATTGTTGGTATTTCAAATCCTCACCATGTTTACGATTCTATAATTCAAGATAAAATACGAAAAGGAAGTATAAAAAATATTGGAATTCAAGGTTCTGTTGATATAGAAAAAATTGTAAAATTAAATCCCGATGTTTTTTTCAGTTATTCGGATCCCAATATGATCAAAATTCATCAAAAACTGGAAAGTTTAGGAATTCCCGTTATTTTAATTGATGAATTTAAGGAAAAAACACCTTTAGCAAAAGCGGAATGGATTAAGTTTTTTGGTGCGCTCTTAAATAAAAATAAAGAGGCACAACAATTTTTTAAACAAGTGGAAAGTCATTATAATCAATTGAAAAATGATTATTCTTCTCAAGAAAAAAAGCCCAAAGTTTTAGTTGATATCATGTATGGAGATGTATGGTATTTACCCAATAATCAAAGTTTTTTAACTAAGTTTATTCAAGACGCGGGAGGAAGTTACATCTTCAAAGAAGAAAAAAGGGAAATACTGAATTTTTCATTTGAACGTGTTTTTACAAAAGCAAAAAAGGCTGATGTTTGGATTAATGCGAGTAATATAGAAAGGTTGAAGGAATTGGAAGCAAAAAATCATAATTATAGACTATTCAAAGCTTTTGAGAGAGGAGAAATATATTCTTTAACAGGAAATATGGATCAAGAAGCTAATAACTATTTTGAGGAAGGAGTTGTGCGTCCTGATTTGATTTTAAAGGATTTAAC
>JBKDZS010000113.1:0-5965 GCA_047971445.1 Flavobacteriales bacterium | reverse complement strand
ATAACATTGGCAGGAGAAACACCCGGAACACCGCCTAATAGAATTCCTTTACCTTGTAAAGGTTTTTCTAAGTATTTTGCTCCTTGTTGAACTGCCATTCGACCAGCTACTTCAGACATGGGAGTTAATAAAGGGAGCGTACCTGCTACTTCAACTGTTTCATAGGCGATACATGTGGCTTTAGATTGAATCATAGCCTTAGTTAAAGCTTCAGAAGAAGCAAAATGAAAATAGGTGAAAATCAATTGATTTTCACGAACCATTTTATATTCAGGTTCTATAGGTTCTTTTACTTTAATGATCATTTCAGCAATAGTGTAGATATCTTCTATATTAGGTAATATTTTAGCACCTACATCTATATATTTTTGATCTGGGAAACCACTTCCAAGTCCAGCTGTAGATTGTATATAAACTTCATGTCCTCTTTTGATAAATTCTATAACACCAGCAGGTGTTGCACCTACTCTGTATTCATTATTTTTAATTTCTTTGGGTATACCTATAATCATAACTTTAGCTTTTTGATAATTCTAATATTGTATGTAATAATACATTGGCACCATTTACTGCATCCTCTTTTTTAATACTTTCTAGTTCATTATGACTTAAACCATCCTTACAAGGAATAAATACCATTGCTGTTGGAATTACATTTGAAATGTATACAGAATCATGTCCTGCACCACTTACTAAGTCCATGGATGTTACACCTAATTTATTTACAGCCTTTTTAATTATTTCAACATGTTGTTCTGAAAATTTTACTGATGGAGAGTGCCATATTGGGTTAATCTCTGTGTTAAATTTCTCACGTGAAGATTGTAGTGCTATAAACGCTCTAAATTTCTCATCCATTTTGGAAAGACTTTCTTCTTTAGGATGTCTTAAATCAAGGGATATTGTAACACTTCCTGGAACTGTGTTTCTTACGCCTGGAAAAGCATCTATATAGCCGATAGTCATTTTACCATCGGGGCCAAATTCTTCGACTAGGGCATACAATCCAGAAATAATAGAATGCGCATATTTAAAAGGGTCTTCTCTATAAGACATAGGAGTTGGTCCAGCATGTGTTTCTTTTCCATATAGAGTCAAATCATACCATCGAATTCCTTGAACTCCAGAAACAACACCTACAGATTTATTCTCAGCTTCTAAAATAGGACCTTGTTCAATGTGTATCTCAAAAGCTGCTTTAAAATCATTAGGGTTTATAATATCGGTTCCTTTATAGCCTATTTTTTCTAGTTCATGTTCTAATTTTTTTCCATCGCGATCTGTCCTAGAATAGGCATATTCTAAAGAAAAATTACCTGAAAAAACACCCGAACCAATCATAGCAGGAGAAAAACGAGCACCTTCTTCATTAGTCCATGAAACAATTTCAATCGGGGCTTCGGTAAGAATATCATGGTCATTTAATGTTTCAATAATTTCTAATCCTACTAAGACTCCGTAAACACCATCGTATTTGCCTCCTGTAGGTTGGCTGTCTAAATGACTTCCTATTAAAATAGATTTAGAATTTGGATTTTTTCCTTCCCGGCGAGCAAAAATATTACCCATAGAATCAATTCTTATAGAGCAATTTGCTTGTTTACACCAATCTATAAATAAATCACGCCCTTTTCTATCTTCTTCTGTGAGTGTTACCCTACAAACTCCTCCTTTTGGAGTGCCTCCAATTTTGGCTATTTCCATTAAACGTGTCCACAAACGATCTTCATTTATTAAATACATTTAAATAAGTTTTAAAATATTTATACTATATTTTGTGATGCCCATTTAAGCACTTTCAAATAAACTGTCATATTAACATCATGCACCCCTTCTATTTTGTAAATAATGTTATCCATTAGGTCAATTAAATTATTGTTGTTTTCACAGATTAAATTAACTTCTATATCATGTCTTCCAGCAGTTAATGCTACAAAACTTACTTGAGGTATTTGAGATAATTTGTCTGTTACTTCATTTTTTTTGTTTGTAGGCATTACTTTGATGTTAAGCCTTGCGTAGGTATGACGTCCTATTTTTGTAGGATCTACCCATGCAATAATATTAATAACATTATTTTTTAATAGCTTATTGTAACGATTTCTTATGGTTCCTACCGACATATTCATTTCTTCTGCTATATCAGTGAAAGATTTCCTTCCATCTTTTTGAAGATAAATGAGTATTTTTAAATCTATAGTGTCTAATTTTTCTAATTCCTCCATATAGTTTCGGTTGTCACGACTAAAAAAAATAATTTTACAATAGCAAATATATAAAATAAATTAGTTCTTGATTTCACTTTTTTTATTTTTCTCATTTTTTTTTAAAAAAAATACATTTAATATACGTTTTTTTAAAAAAAATGCATAGATTTGTTAGGAGTAGAAAATTATATAACAATTCTTCAATTACAATAATTAGTAATAAAGTTATGAGAAGTTTAGAAAAGAAACAAGTGTCTTTGGATGATAAGGAACAGATTCGGAAAGATGATTTGAACCATTACTTTCATTCGTATACCAATTTTCAACATAAATCTTTAGAGCCTTCTGTTTATTGTCAAGCAAAAGATCATTTTATTTTTGATGATAATGGTAAAGAATATATAGACGGTATAGCAGGTTTGTGGTGTGTCAATATAGGTCATGGAAATGAAGAGATGGCTTATAGGCTTTCAGAGCAGGCAAAAAAACTAGCTTATTATAATACTTTTGGGCGAGCATCATCTCCACCTTCAGCGAAATTAGCTGCAAAACTAGCTGAAATTTCTCCTGGAAATTTAAATCATGTTTTTTTTGGAACAGGAGGTTCGATGGCTAACGATACGGCAATTAAAATTGTTCATTATTACAATAATATTTTAGGAAGACCTAAAAAAAAGAAAATTATATCTAGAGATCTTGGGTATCACGGGAGCACTTATATGGCACATGCTTTAACAGGGATAAAGTCAACACATATTGGTTTCGATTTGCCTATAGAAGGACTAATTCATCATGTTTCAGCTCCTTACGATTATAGACGTCCTAAAGAAATTTCATCTGAGGATTTTTGTGATTATTTAGTTAACGAACTTGAAGAGAAAATTTTGGAGTTAGGACCAGAAAATGTAGCTTGTTTTATAGCAGAACCTATAATGGGAGCTGGAGGAGTCGTTGTTCCTCCTGAAGGTTATAACTTTAGGACATGGGAATTGTGTAAGAAATATGATATTCTTTATATTGCGGATGAGGTAGTGACAGCCTTTGGAAGGTTAGGGCACATGGTTGCTTCTAAAGATAAATTTAATGTTCAACCGGATATTTTGATTATGGCCAAGGGAATATCTTCAGGTTATGTGCCTCTTGGAGCAACCATGATTTCTGATAAAATTTATGAAGTGGTGAGCAAGCCTAAAAAAGATAATCCTTATTTTAGTCATGGGTTTACGTACTCTGGTCATGCTTTAGCTTGTGCTTCAGGGCTTATTAATATTGAGATTATGGAGAAGATGAATCTTTGTGATCATGTTAAAGAATGGGGGCCTTATTTTGAATCTGAATTAAAAAAATTGCTACAATATTCTATTGTTGGTGATGTTCGAGGAAGTCATTTCATGCTCGGGATTGAGTTTGTAAAAGATAAAATGTCCAAAGAGTTTTTTGATCCAAATAGTTATGATGTAACAGCAAAAATATTTGCTTCTTGTAAAAAATTAGGATTGATAGTTAGGCCTGTAGGTCCTATGGTGATACTCTCTCCACCTTTAACTTTTGATAAAGAAGCTATAGACAACACCGTTTTAATTTTAAGTAGAAGTATTGAAGAAGCTGTATCAGAGTTAAAATTAACTAGCATATAGAGGTGATGGATGGTTATGGGTTTTTGAGTTTAATACCTTCAGTGTGTGTCTTGGTTTTTGCGTTGTTAACAAGAAAAACCTTTGAATCCTTGGTTGTAGGAAGTGTTGTAGGATTTATTATTGCTGAAAAAGAAAATTTCTATACTGCTTCCATTGATTCCCTTTTGGGTGTAATGAAAGACTCTACAATTGGTTGGATTATATTAGTTTGTGGACTTTTTGGATCCCTGATACATTTATTAGTGAAATCAGGAGGAGCAATTGCTTTTGCAACTTACTTATTACGCTATATTAAAAATAGAAAAAGTGCTCTTATTATAACATGGCTGTTAGGATTATCTATTTTTATAGACGACTATTTAAATGCGCTTACAGTAGGAACATCAATGAAGAGGGTTACAGATAAATTTAAAGTTCCTCGGGAAATGCTAACATATATAGTGGATTCTACAGCGGCTCCTATTTGTATTTTAATTCCACTTTCTACATGGGCAATTTATTTATCAGGACTTATGGAAGATACAGGTGTTGCTCCAAAAGGAGAAGGTCTTGCTACTTATCTCAACGTTATTCCTTATATGGTTTACGGATGGGTAGCTGCTTTGTTTGTTCCTTTGGTAGCTTTACGAATATTACCTTCTCTAGGAGCGATGAAAAAAGCTGAATTGAGAGTGGCTAACGGAGGAACTTTAGCTCCTCCTAATTCGGATGCTATTGCTCTTAAGGTGGAGAAACTGGACAGTGTAGCCAATTCACAAGTTACACATTTTATAATACCCATTCTAGTTCTTGTTTTTGCTACGGTGTTTTTTGAAACCAATGCGCTTAAGGGGATTATTTTTGCAGTGCTATTTACGGTAATTTATTACGTCATAGATAATGTAATGGGCTTTATTATGGCTGTGAAAAATATATTTGAAGGATTTAAAACGATGATTTACGCTTTAGCTATTATTATTTTTTCCTTTGTTTTAAAAGATGTAAACGAACAACTAGGTTTAGCAAACTACATTATTGAAGTTGTTTCTCCATGGATGAGTAAGGAAATACTGCCTTCTATAGCCTTTGTTTCATTAGCGTTAATCACTTTTGCAACAGGCTCTTTTTGGGGTATTTTTGCCATTTCTTTTCCCATAATTATTCCGCTAGCATCAAGTTTGGGAGTTGATATAAATTTGGCATTAGGAGCTGTTATCAGTGCTGGGGCTTTTGGGTCACACGCCTGTTTTTATGGAGATGCAACGGTTTTATCTTCTTCAGCTTGTGGGTGTAATAATATGGCTCATGTAATGTCTCAATTACCATACTCACTTTTGGCAGCTATTGTAAGCGTTGTTATATTTTTAATATTAGGATACACAATGTAAGCTTTTTGATTTTAAAATAATCAATATTATTTTTATGCTTAAAACAGGTAACTTGAGAAAGACATCTATATTAATATGTTTTTTTATAATGTTTGAAACTTTTTATGCTCAAGAGGTTCTTAAAGAGGATATTAACTCCTTTAAAACTGATGAGAAAGATGAGGAAAAAAAACGAAAACGACATTCACGGGTAGTGTGGACGTACATTATGCTGTGAGTTTTAATGATGTTTCTTCTACTATAACGATACCTGCCTATAAGGATAATACATTTTCATTAGGTTGGGTAAATTTAGGTGTTAGACATGAAGGAAGTAATTATGGAGCTCAGGCTAATTTGGTTTTTGGCCCTAAAAGCCATGAATTTTTTGAAACTTCTTTCTATACAAATGAAGAATCTCCATTTAACTATATAAGGGACGCTTTTGTTTATTTCAAACCAACAGAAAAATTAACCTTAAACGCAGGATTGTTTCAAAACTTTTATAGCTATGAATGGGATGATGTCTATTTAAATAATAACTATTCTCATGGGTATATTTATACCGTTGCATCTCAGGGTTTTGCAGGAGCTAAAGCAGATTATGTTTTTAACGATAAATGGAATGCTACCCTTGGTGTATTTACAAACCTCTATCAACGAGAAGAAACAGATTCTGATAAACTGATTGCTTTAAATGTAAATTATACAGGGGATTTATTTGAAGGGGGACTGTCTCTTTTAAGAGGTGCAGAACCTGACGGTATAACACATT
>JBKDZS010000112.1:0-13965 GCA_047971445.1 Flavobacteriales bacterium | reverse complement strand
TTTAGCATTTATTATAGATCCCATCCCTTTAAATCTTCCATAAATTGATACGCTGTTAAATCAAACTGAACAGGCACAACAGATATAAAATTTTCTTCCAATGCTTTTTCATCGGTATCACTCCCCTCATCTTCATTTACAAATTTTCCAACCAACCAATAATATGTCCTACCCCGGGGGTCTATTCTTTTTTCATAATCTTCCAGCCATTTAGCTTTAGCTTGACGTACAATTTTAATTCCTTTAATATTCTGAACTGCAGGTATATTCACATTTAAGACAACACCTTTGGGTAAACCTTTTTCCAATACACGTAAAACAATTTGTTTAATATATTTCTTTGCAGGCTCAAAATTAGCCCTCCAAGAAAAATCCAACAATGAAAAACCTACTGCAGGCACTCCCTCAACTCCAGCTTCTACAGCTGCAGACATTGTTCCTGAATAAATCACATTAATAGAAGAGTTTGACCCATGGTTAATACCCGAAACACAAATATCCGGTCTTCGAGGTATTATTTTATCAATTGCCAATTTCACGCAATCTACTGGTGTTCCCGAACAACTTCGTTCTTTCTGAGGTCCCTCATCAATTTTAACCTCATCACAACTCAAAGTTGAGTCAATTGTAATAGCATGCCCCATACCTGACTGCGGCTTATCAGGAGCTACTACATAGACCTCTCCTATTTCATTCATCACTGAAATCAAGGCACGAATTCCTGGAGCTGTAATTCCATCATCATTCGTTACCAATATAAGGGGTTTTTCCATATTCTCTATTTTAATTTTAAATAATCACAATCTAGGTTTGTTTAAGTTTCGATCATACATTACAATACTTCCTGCAACAGAAACATTTAAACTTAACTGTGAATTAAATTTCACCAAATGATGGGATTTCTTCAATGCTTTTTTAGACAATCCATGATCTTCTGCTCCCAGTAAATAGACACAACGCCATGGATGATTAAACGTTTCCAACGGTTCTGCTTCTTCCGTCAATTCAACTCCAACCAACATAGCCCCTTTTGGCAAATGGTTATAAAATGCATCAAATGTATCGTAATGAAAATAAGGCATTGCTCCTACCGCTTTATGAGTATCACAAGCTTGTTTTGCATACCTATTTCCAATGGTAAAAATAAAGCTTGCACCTAAATTCTGAGCCGACCGCCATAAAACACCTAAATTCTCAGGAGTTTTTCCATTCTGAATTCCAATTCCAAAAAAACCCTGTTGAAGATTATCAATCATACGTATATTATTATCTTTTTAGCAAAGTTTTTGATCATAACTATCTTATACCCGATAATTTCACTAAATTTGCTGTTCAAAGATACAAGATAAGTATGAGTTTTAAAAAGATAAGCTTCGCACTTGTAGGACTTACCATAGCGTCATTTTTGGTTTTTAGTTTCTGCAAACCTCATAACGATGGGAATATTGACCAAAATCAAAAAAACATTCTTAAAAATATGCGTAGGATTTTATCTTTACGCCATTTTCAGCCTAAAGAATTAAATGATCAATACTCCGAAAAAGTTTTTGATAGTTATTTAGAACGTATTGATCCTTATAAGCGTTATTTAACTCAAAAAGATTACGATCAAATGGTTAAAAATCGTACTAAAATGGATGATGATATCAAAAATTTAAACACTTCTTTTTATAATACTTCCATTGACACTTTACAAACACGAATTCAATACATTCGGGATCATTTTTCTGAATTATTAGATCATCCTTTTGATTTTAAAAAATCTGATCATTTTATTGTTGATGAGGAGCAATATACTTATCCTCTAAACAACAAGGAACTTTTAACTAAATGGAAAAAAATCTTCAAGTATGCTACTTTAAGTGAAATTTATTCCATTATAGAAGATCAAGAAGAAAAACAAGAAAATAACGACTCTACCTTTACTGTAAAATCGTTTATAGAAATTGAACAGGAAGCTCGTGAAAAAGTAAAAGAAGACTATCAGGACTTTTTCAGACGCTTTTTACAACGAGATAAAAAAGACTGGTTTAGTAGCTATGTAAATTCATATGCTGAATTATTTGATCCTCATACTACCTATTTCTCTCCTAAAAACAAAGAAGATTTTGATTTTGGAATTTCTGGAAAATTAGAAGGGATTGGAGCCATAATTCAAGATATTAAAGGCTATCCTACCATAAAAGAAGTTGTTATAGGTAGTCCTAGTTGGAAACAAGGCGATTTGGAAGCTGGTGATAAAATTTTAAAAGTAACCCAAAAAGGAGAAGAGCCTATGAGCATCGTCGGAATGAAATTAGATGATGCTATTCGTTTAATTCGAGGTAAAAAAGGAACTACTGTAATTTTGACTGTTAAAAAAGAAGACGGGAGCTTGAAAGAAATTCCTATTGTTCGTGACATTATCGAATACGATGCTTCATATGCTAAATCAGCAATCATCGTTGATAATCATAATACCAAATATGGATTAATTAATTTACCTGAATTTTATTTTAATCCCAACAATCCTAAAGATCGAAATGCAGCCACTGACTTTGAAAAAGAACTACTAGCATTAAAATCTGAGGATATCAAAGGGATTATTATCGATTTACGAAACAACGGAGGAGGTTCATTAGCTACCGTTGTTCGTATTGCTGGAATGTTCATAGAAAAGGGCCCTATCGTACAAGTAAAAACTCAAGCAGGTAATGAGCGGGTTTTAAAAGATCAGGACTCTCGTATTGATTGGAATGGCTCTGTTGTTGTTTTAGTCAATGAATTTTCGGCTTCAGCTTCTGAAATTCTAGCGGCTGCTTTACAAGATTATGAACGTGCCGTTATAATTGGAAGTAAACAGACTTTTGGAAAAGGAACTGTTCAAAGTTTTTATCCTTTAAATATTTTTGGAAATACCGATGACCTAGGAGCTATCAAATTAACCATTCAAAAATTCTACCGAATAAACGGTGGTTCAACCCAACTAGAAGGAGTATCTTCTGATATTGTATTACCTGGAAAATTCTTATACACTGATGTTGGTGAGCGTGATTATGATAATGCCTTGGTATTTGATAAGATAGATGCTGCTCGTTATAAAAAGTGGCATTCCAAAATCAATATGAAAAAGATTAAGAAAAAAAGTAATAAACGAATTGCTGAAAGTTCTAACTTTAAAGTATTAGATGATAATGCCAAATGGTTTAACGAATTAAAAGACCGAAAATCCATTAGTTTAAATTTTGAACTCTATCAAAAAGACAAGAAAACACAAGAAGCAAAAGCAGAACATTTTGACTCTATTTTTAAAAATTATAAAAATGGATTACAAGTAAAATCTCCATTTTACGAAATGACGCTAATTAAAAATGATTCTGTTTTAGCTGAAAAACGAAAGGTATGGCATGAAAACATTGCTCAAGACATTCAGTTGGAAGAAGCCATTCATGTACTACAAGACTTAAATGAACAGTAACAATTCACAAGATAAATCATTACAGCATATACTTTCCGTAATATTTAAAAAAAATATCATTGGACGCTTTTGCATGATCATTATTTTCCTCTCTGGACTCATTGCTATTTTAGGTTATGCAGTGGCTCCTGATTCAACTGAAAATGCAAATCAAATGCATATTACCTTGGCTAATAAACCTATTGGATTCTCTACAAAGGTTTTACAAATTCCCATTCAAAATATAGAGACAAAAACGACTTTTGACCATTATTTCTTTGGTAAAAGAATTCATTTTGAAGAAATTCCTGTGCTTAATACTGAGCTTAAAAAAAATCATATTGTAAACTATACAACCCATTCAGGAGAACAAAGAAAATTAACTCCCCCTCTTCACAAAGACTTTTTAAAATTTAAAACATTTTACTTAGGAACAGATAAATACGGACGTGATTTTCTATCTCGACTGCTTATTGGAACTCGTATTTCTTTCTTTGTAGGCTTTATAGCAGTCCTTATTTCACTTATTGTAGGCGTTTCTTTAGGTGCTTTAGCAGGTTATTTTGGAGGCGTAATAGATGCTTTTATTATGTGGATTATCAATATTATTTGGTCAATTCCAACCCTTTTATTAGTTATAGCCATTACCCTAGCCTTGGGAAAAGGTTTTTTTCAAGTATTCATAGCTGTTGGGTTAACAATGTGGGTTGAAGTAGCCCGTATTACAAGAGGTCAATTTATTTCTTTAAAAGAAAAAGAATTTGTAGAAGCAGGAAGAGCTCTTGGGTTTTCCGATATTCGCCTTATATTCAACCATATTTTACCCAATGCCTGGGGACCTATTATCGTTATATCAGCAGCCAACTTTGCTGCAGCCATTTTAATAGAAAGTGGATTAAGTTTTTTAGGAATTGGTGCACAACCTCCCGTACCGTCCTGGGGCAATATTATCAAAGAACATTATTCTCAAATTATCCTTGGAAATGCCCATTTAGCTATCGCTCCCGGAGCTTGTATCATGCTCCTCGTTCTATCCTTTATGCTACTGGGGAACTTACTTCGTGATGAGTTAGACACCAAAGATTCTTAATATCACTACAGAATCGAACAAAGTCATAAAATCTTCCATTTTTCACTATTTAATCGGTATTCTATATTATTTTCTTCGTTAATTTTTTTCATTTTTAATTAAGAAAACTATCTTTGAAAAAATTCCAAAAACATGGCTAATCAAGAAGATGTCTTTAAAAATATAATTTCTCATGCAAAAGAATACGGCTTTGTATTTCAATCCAGTGAAATCTATGATGGTCTAAGTGCTATTTATGATTACGGGCAAAACGGTGTTGAGCTTCGTAATAATATAAAACAATACTGGTGGAAAGCTATGGTTCAAATGCACGATAATATTGTAGGATTGGATTCTGCTATTTTTATGCATCCCGCTACATGGAAAGCCTCAGGCCATGTTGATGCTTTTAATGATCCTTTAATTGACAATAAAGATTCTAAAAAAAGATACCGTGCTGATGTTTTAGTAGAAGATTTTGCTGAAAAATTTGAAACCAAAGCTCAAAAAGAAATTAAAAAAGCTCAAAAACGTTTTGGAACAGCCTTTAATTTAGACCAATTTCAAGCTACTCATCCTAAAGTTTTAAAATATAGAGCACAAAAGCAAGAAATTCTAGATCGTTTGGGTAGCTATTTAGAAAAAGACGATTTACCTGCAATAAAAAACTTAATTGAAGAACTGGATATATCAGATCCTGAAACCGGATCTAAAAACTGGACAAATGTCAAGCAATTTAATCTAATGTTTGGTACTAAATTAGGTGCTTCTGCCGAATCAGCCATGGATTTATATCTAAGGCCTGAAACTGCACAAGGAATTTTTGTCAACTTTCTAAATGTTCAAAAAACAGGACGTCAAAAAGTTCCATTTGGAATTGCTCAAATAGGAAAAGCTTTTCGTAATGAAATTGTAGCTCGTCAATTCATTTTTCGAATGCGGGAGTTTGAACAAATGGAAATGCAATATTTTGTAAGACCCGGAAAAGAACTAGAGTTCTATGAGTACTGGAAAGAAACTCGTTTAAAATGGCATAAAAAACTAGGCTTAGGGGATACTAAATATCGATTTCATGATCATGAAAAATTAGCACATTATGCTAATGCTGCTTCAGATATTGAATTTCAATTTCCTTTTGGGTTTAAAGAATTAGAAGGTATTCACTCAAGAACTGATTTTGACTTATCAAGTCATCAAAGTCATTCAGGTAAAAAATTACAATACTTTGATCCTGAAATTAACGATAGCTACATTCCTTATGTAGTGGAAACCTCTATAGGGCTAGACCGTATGTTTTTAGCTGTACTCAGTAGTTCTTTAAAAGATGAACTTTTAGAAGGTGGGAAATCAAGAATTGTATTAAGCCTACCCCCTGCTCTAGCTCCATTTAAAGCAGCTGTTTTTCCTTTGGTAAAAAAAGACGGATTACCTGAACTTGCACAAAAAATATTCAACAAACTCAAATTTGATTATAATATTGCCTACGAAGAAAAAGATTCTGTAGGAAAACGTTACCGTCGACATGATGCTATCGGAACTCCTTTCTGTATCACTGTGGATCATGATTCATTAGAAAGCAATACTGTAACTGTTCGTTATAGGGATACAATGGTGCAAAAGCGAATCGCTATTTCCGAATTATCAAAAATGATTGATCAAGAAGTTAACATGAAATACCTCTTGGAATAAAGCCAAATCTGTAGTTCAAAAATTATTAATCAATACTTTTTACTTTTTGATTTTTAAATATTTACTCCTATATTTACAAGCAAATTTTTTAAAGTCCTAAACCCATGTTTGAATTATTTCAGAGTGAAAAAAGTGGAGAATTCTACTTTAGATTAAAAGCAAAAAATGGTCAAATTATTTTATCCAGTCAAGGATATACGACAAAAGCAGCCTGTCAAAATGGAATTGATTCTGTAAAAACAAATAGTCAAAATAAGGATCGATTTGATAAAAAAGAAGTAAAAGGAAATAAATTTAGATTCAACCTGAAATCTTCGAACGGACAAATTGTCGGATCAAGTCAAAACTATGAATCAGAAGCAGGATGTGATAATGGAATTCAATCCGTTATAACAAACGCTAAAGATGCTGAAGTAAAAGATTTAACTATATAAATTCTCATATAAAGCAATAAAAAAAAGCTGTTAACTTAGAGTTTAACAGCCTTTTTTTATTGCTTTATTCTCGGCTACAATCCCGGATATATATTGGGATTTAACTCTAATAATGTGGCTCCAAAACTATCATTTATTGTTTTAATAAAGTAATTGGCTATGATCGCATACCCTTTAGGAGTAGGATGTACACCATCTAAAGAAAAAGATGCTCCTGTTATATAAGCATCAGAATACTGAATTCCATCGTATAAAAACCCTGTTGAAGATAATTCCTCCATTCCTGCTTTCATATCTACCATATACACCCCAGGGTAATTCGCTACAATTTCGGAAATACCTGCATTATATGCATCGGTAGCCTTTTGCACCTTTAAAACTTCACTTTCTGTTAAAACCAAATTTCCTGGTAAAGGCACTGTCACTCCGTATACAGAGGTAGGATCATTAGGATCTTTTAAGGCTCCTAAAAAACCTGAAGCAGTCAACAAAATTAAGTCCGAAACAGTTGTTAATCTATAACTTGGCAATCCTAAAGCCGTTAGGTCTGTTAAAGTATCATCTTCTATTAAAATACTATTTTGACCTGCAACATAGTGTACTGTTCTAGTTGTAACTTCTTCCTGAGTTATCATTCCATTAGTCATGGCCAACTGTAAACCTCCATTATATTGTTCAAAAGCCATATTAACCATATCTACTGTTGCCTGATCCAAAGGAAGCGCATTATAAGGCACTGTTGTGAAATAAGGAATTGAGGTTACATTTGGTATATTAGCTACAACTCCCTCTGCACCAGCTTTAACCAAACCATCTACCATGGTCTGAATAGAACTTATTACAATTGCTGGATCTGAAATATCGTTAATCCCATATTTAGTTAAGTCTGTATTACCCGTTTGATCAACACCTGCTTCATCTCCTCCTGCACTGGAATAACCTAATACATCGTTATTTCCTATCCATAAGGTAAAAAATGTCGGGTTTTGTGACAATGCATCTGTAAAAACATTAGTTGTTTCACTCGTTGCAAAATAAGCATAGTAAGGATTAGCTAATCCTTGTTCTACTCCTGCTACACTTCCATACCCATTTGCCAATAAATGGTAAGATTTAGCACCTGGAACTCCCATGTTACCATAAGGCCCCTCTGCTCCTATACCATCCATTATATCAGTTGTTGGAACACCTTCGATACTTTCAGGTTTTAAAGAAGCGTTTAAAACCAATTTTGTTTTACCTATTTCTTTTCCTCCTGCTAATAAGCCTCCTATTTCATCTTTTACGTAGGGAACTGTAAACTCTTCCATAGAAGGTGTTGTCTGTTTAAACCGTTCTGCCAACATAACAGGATACGAATGCTTCTGACCGGAAATATAAACTGTTCCATTAGCATAACCTGATGTTAGAGAGTTTCCTAAAGATACGTATCTGGTAAAATCAGCACTTCCTGCTGACTGAGAAGTTAAGTCTTTTGATACCTCATTATCAAAATCTTCCTCACAACTTGTTATAGCTCCTAAAAGCGTTACAAGCATTAAATACTTATATGATTTTTTTATTACTCTTTTCATTTTAATATGATTCTTTTATTCATTAAAAATTATACGAAGCACCTAAGCCAAAAATATGAGTCGTAGCTTTTAAATCGCCTGACCAACCAGTTTCAACATTTGTAAAACTACGCTCTTTTCCGGATAAAAATAGATAACTTCCATCAATTGAAAATCCATTTTTGAAGTTATAAGTAACCCCTGATGTTAAGGCTCTGTTGTCTACTGTTGGGGTTTCTGGTGAAAAATAAGAATTCGGAGAAGGGGTTTCATCATAATAAGCTCCCAAACGACCTGTCCAACGATCGTTAAAATCATATGAAGCACCTACTCTATAAATAAAACTGTTTTTATAGTCTCTTTTGGATGAAGAGTCCGGTAATCTACCCTCTATAAAGTCAAAATCTAATGATTTATAAGAATCCCAGAAAGCATAATTCAGATCAAATTCCAATACCCACTTGTCTGTTGGCATATACGCCATACCAAAAGTTAACTCCGCTGCCAAAGGCAAATCAGCTTTCCAACTATCTGACAAAGAACTAAGTTCAACCCCTTGATTGGATGTAATTTTAGCAGATCCTTCTGCTTCCATTTTTACTTCAGATCGATAATTAACTCCTATCTGAACTTTTTCGTGAGGCTTTAGCATTAGACCTAAATTATAACCGATGCCATCAGCACCATCCGATTTTAGATTCACATTCCCTGCTGCCGAAAAAGCTCTATTTAATTCAACATTTCCTGTTGCATAAATCAATCCTGCTCCTACCGATGCCCAATCATTTAATTTATACGAAAGGGTTGGTTGTATAAAAAAAGCTTGCAAGGATATATTTCGTATTAAAGCTTGTCCCGACCAATCATTTCCCCAATCTACTGTATTTCCATAAGGTGTATAAACTCCTAAACCTACAGCCAGTTTATCACTTAACTTATGAGAAACATACAAGCCCATAGGTGTTCCTAATCCGTTATCGGTATTGTAAGATGTTCCGTCTAATCGATTCTGGTAA
The DNA here is from genome assembly GCA_047971445.1 of Flavobacteriales bacterium. Classification (GTDB taxonomy): domain Bacteria; phylum Bacteroidota; class Bacteroidia; order Flavobacteriales; family UJ101; genus UJ101. Next base: position 4,768 of record JBKDZS010000112.1, on the reverse strand, counting down.
TTGACTCCAGCTGAAATTCCAAAAACTCCAGCTGAAACACTCCATTTAGAGTCTATTAAGGCTAATCCAGCTGGGTTAAAGAATGCAGAACTGGCATCATGAACCACAGCAACTCCTGTATGCCCCATCGCAGCTTGTTTGATTCCTTGTAAGGAAACTCTAAAACCTCCTGCATAGGTTGTAATCATACTTCCAACACATATTAGAGTTAGTAATGTTTTTCTCATCTTTTTCTGATTTTTAATTTTAATCGTATCTCAAATATAACCTGAAACATTGATTATTGTTCGTAAACCTAGCCTTTTTTTTATGCTTGCATAACGATATAAAAAGAATTTGTTACATAACTTGACTAAATATAAGCTAAACTCTATTAAGAAACCAATACATAAAGTATTCACTTAAAATTAATTTAGAAAAATGTAACCTTTTTTACTTTTGATTCGTATACATTAATGTAAGACACTACGAATTAATATAACGATACAATTGCATGAGACAACTTAAAATTACCAAACAAGTTACCAATCGTGAAACGGCTTCACTGGATAAGTATTTACAAGAAATTGGTAAAGTTGATTTAATTACGGCGGAAGAAGAGGTAGAATTAGCTCAGCGAATCAAAGCAGGTGATAAAATTGCCTTAGAGAAATTAACAAAAGCTAATTTACGTTTTGTGGTTTCTGTTGCTAAACAATACCAAAATCAAGGATTAAGCTTACCTGATTTAATCAACGAAGGGAATTTGGGATTAATCAAAGCTGCTAAACGATTTGATGAAACAAGGGGTTTTAAATTTATATCCTATGCAGTTTGGTGGATTCGCCAATCCATTTTACAGGCATTAGCTGAGCAATCCCGTATTGTACGTCTACCCCTAAATAAAATTGGATCCATTAATAAAATTAACAAAGCTTTTGCTCAACTAGAACAAGAACATGAGCGAATTCCTTCGGCAAAAGAAATTGCTGAACTATTAGAAATGAGTGAATCGGATGTTAAAGAATCCATGAAAAACTCTGGGCGTCATGTTTCAATGGATGCTCCTTTGGTAGAAGGGGAAGATTCTAATTTATATGATGTCGTTCGTTCAGGAGAATCTCCGAGTCCTGATAAAGATTTATTAGTAGAATCTTTACGTGTGGAGATTGAACGATCTTTAAACACCTTAACACCCCGTGAAGCGGATGTAATCCGTTTGTATTTTGGTTTGAATGGTAGTCATCCTATGACCTTAGAAGAAATTGGTGAAACATTTGATTTAACAAGGGAGCGAGTACGTCAAATCAAAGAAAAAGCCATTCGAAGAATGAAACATACTTCTAGAAGTAAAATACTAAAAACCTATTTGGGAAAATAATCTCAACTCTAAAATAAAAAACCCTTGTTAAGTTAACTTAACAAGGGTTTTTTTATTCTATACACTAAAGTTTACAACTTAATTTTATATAATAAGGAGAAGAAACTTGAATATATCTATGTGTAATCATCACGCTTAATTAAACGGTCATAATTTCTTTCTCTTTCTTATCAAAAAGCTCTTCAATTTTTTTAGAATAAGAATCTGTTAATTGCTGTACTTCAGTCTCTTTGTCTTTAATGATATCCTCAGAAACACTATCCAATTTTTTCAACTCGTTATTAGCCTCTTTACGAGCATTCCGAATACTTACCTTAGCGTGCTCCACCTCAATTTTAGCTTGTTTCACCAACTCCAAACGTCTTTCTTCAGTCAAAGGAGGAATATTAATCATAATGAGATCACCATTATTCATAGGGTTTAAGCCCAAATTAGCAATCATAATGGCTTTTTCAATTTCTTGTAACATGGTCTTTTCCCAAGGCTGAATACTTAAAGTCATAGCATCAGGAGCATTAATGTTAGCAATTTGTGAAAGAGGAGTCTGAGAACCGTAATAGTCAACCATTACAGTATTTAACATAGCCGGATTGGCTTTCCCTGCACGAATTTGTAAAAAGACTTTGTTTAAGTGTTCTATGGAATGATCCATATTTTCTTTTGTACTGTTTAAAATAAAATTAATTTCTTCGTCCATTCTAAAAAAGTTTACTAACGTCAAAGTTATTATTTACTTACTAAAGTTCCAATATTTTCACCTAAAATAACCTTTTTTAAATTACCGCGTGTATTCATATCAAAAACCAAAATAGGTAATTCATTTTCTTTACTTAAGGCAAAAGCTGTTAAATCCATTACTTTAAGATCCTTATTCATAACTTCATTATACGTAATATCGTCATACTTTTTAGCATCTTCATTTTTTTCAGGATCTGAAGTATAAATACCATCTACACGAGTACCTTTTAAGATAACTTCAGCATCAATTTCAATAGCACGAAGTGTGGCTGCAGTATCAGTTGTGAAATAGGGATTTCCTGTTCCTGCACCAAAAATAACAACACGTCCTTTTTCCATATGGCGAACAGCTCTACGCTTTATAAAAGGCTCTGCAACCTGATCCATATGAATAGCTGTTTGTAGTCGCGTATAAATTCCAGCACTTTCTAAAGCTCCTTGTAAAGCCATTCCATTAATGACAGTAGCAAGCATACCCATATAATCTCCTTGAACACGATCCATTCCTCTAGCGGCACCTGAAACACCTCTGAAGATATTTCCTCCTCCAATAACAATAGCTAATTCCACACCCATATCTACAATTTCTTTAATGTCCTCAGCATACTCAGCTAACCGAGAAGGGTCAATACCGTATTGTTGACTTCCCATAAGAGCTTCACCACTTAGTTTTAGAAGAATTCTTTTGTATCTCATTTTTTATATTTAATGCAAATATAATTAATTTGAATAGGAACTGGATAGACTTATCTTAAATTCCTGTTTCTTGATGCTCTGGTTTTAATAAATCAAGAACAGTTTTTACAGGAGAAAAAGTTTCCAGAGGAACTTCTACAAACAACGTTATCCAATTAGACATTGCTCCATTCCATAAACCGGGTAACTCAAGTGCTTTTATAGGTTTTCATTCATATGTTTTTTCAGAAATAAAATAAGCATTATTATCAACAAATAGTTCCAAGTCAAATTTAACCCCCATGTAATCTTTTATACCACAAACAATATCAACAGGGTTAAAATGGGTGGAATGTTCGAAAATTTCTCTTTGTTGCGTATTTTTTAAATCAATTTGTGCGGATTCAACAATTTGTAAACTGAGTTCACCTGTATCATGATTTTTGACCCAAAAAGGACCTCCTCCAATTTCTCCTTTATTTTCTACCATACCACATACACGAATGGGTCTGTCAAGCTTTTTTCGAACGAATGTATATTTTTCAGCTTTAGAAAAATGGGTGAAATTTTCAGGAAGATTGATATTTAATTCTGTTTGAAGAAAGTTTAATGCGCTATTAATTTTAAGAGTGTTTTGATCTAGCTCCCTAATACAGGAAAAAGTTTTTTCCTGTATTTGTAAAAGTAATCCGGCTAAGGCTTTTTTATACTTGAAAGTAGATTCTTTTCTTGAATCTATTGTAACATTATCAATATTTTTAATAAAAATAATATCTGCATCCAATTGATTCAAATTTTTAATTAAAGCTCCATGCCCTGCGGGTCTTAAAATAAACTTTCCTTTTTTATCAAGAAAAAGCGTGTTATCCAAATTAACAGCTATAGAGTGTGTTTTAGGGTCTTGTACAGAAAAAGAAACATGAAAAATACAATCGTACAGTTTTTCATAACTTGAGATAAAAGATCGGAGCGATAGCTTGAACAAGGCTTGATGTTCTTTTCCTACAGTAAAATGAAGATAAACCATATTGTTTTTATTTTTACAATAGTGAACACCTTCAATAAAATGCTCTTGAAAAGCAGTTCGAATTTCGTTTTCATACTGATGGAAAGGAATAAGCCCTTTAGGTAGAATAGTATAATTAAAACTCTTAAGAATTTGTTCTATTAGTTGACTGACTACAACAGGATTATCTAAGCTTGTTATTTTAGCATCTATTTTTCTTAGTTCACGTTGTATAAAGTCCGAAAAAGGAAATCGTAAAATATTTTCGAAGAAAAGATCAGTTTCAGTTGAAGAAATAGCGTTTTCATGCAATAAAGTAAGATCTTTAAACATTCTTGTTGCAGCACCTGAAGCTGGAACAAATTTTAATATTTTTATAACGTTTTTTTTTGTTTCATAAAAAAGAGCAAAATCATCCAGTTGTTTTTCAATATTTTGAATGCCTTTTCCTAAAGTAGCAGGTTCTTTAATAGAAAAGAAACGAGCCTTTTTCTGATAGAGGTTAAGTTGCTTTCGAAGTGTTTTTTTCATTTGATTGATTGATTGCTGTAAGGTACAATAAATTTATGTTAAAAAGGGGAATTTTAAGATTTGTAGACAATTGTATAATAAAATTATGTACCTTTGCGTTATACTTATGAAAGTATTAGTATAATTTTAACTAAAAAATGTTTTATGTCAGAAAAAGAAAAATTAAAAAAGTTCTTGAAAACTCAAAGAATCCCATTTAGCACGTTTACAAGTCAAGTGGGTGTTTCGCAAGGATTTCTTAATTCAGGCTCTTCTTTAGGGGTAGATAAATTAAAAATGATTTTAATAAAATATCCTCAACTATCGTTAGATTGGTTGTTATTTAATAAAGGAGATATGGTAGTTCGTGAAAAAACAGAATTAGAGGTTTCCTTGGAAAGTCGCTTAGAGAAGATTGAACAAAGTATATCCAGTTTAGTGTCTTTAAGTTCTAAAAGAAAAATTATTGAGGAACTGAA
>JBKDZS010000111.1:0-19702 GCA_047971445.1 Flavobacteriales bacterium | reverse complement strand
ATTTAAAGTTTTTTAATAATTTAACAATAGCTTTCTCCCCTATTCCTTTTATACTTTCTAATTCACTTTGAATAGCATCTTTACTCCGTAAATTTCTGTGTAACGTAATTCCGAAACGATGTGCTTCATTTCGTGCTTTTTGAATTATTTTCAATGTTTCTGAATTTTTATCTAAATATAATGGGACTGGATCTTCTGGAAAAAACAACTCCTCCAAACGTTTGGCTATTCCTAAAATCGTTACCTTGTCTCTAATTCCTAACGCATCCAAACTTTTCAAAGCAAAGCTTAACTGTCCTTTTCCTCCATCAATTACAATTAAATCAGGTAATGCTTTTTTTTCATTCAAAAGTCTTTTATAACGACGGTAAACTACCTCCTCCATAGAAGCAAAATCATTAGGACCTTCTACAGTTTTTATTTTATAATGGCGGTATTCTTTTTTAAAAGGTTTTCCATTTCTAAAAACGACACAGGCCGCAACAGGATTTGCTCCTTGTATATTTGAATTGTCAAAACACTCTATATAACGTGGTTCTACAGGCATTCGCAAATCTTTTTTCATTTGAGACATTATACGATTTATGTGACGATATGGATCAATAATATTAGATTGCTTAAAACGTTCTTGCCTAAAATATTTAGCATTTCGAAGTGACAAATCAATTAATTTACGTTTATCTCCAATTTGAGGGATTGTTACTTTTACTTTAGGAATTTTTAATTTAATTGTAAAAGGCACGTATATTTCATCTGAGACAGAATTAAATTTTTCACGTATATCGACTATAGCATTTTGTAAAATATTTAAATCTGATTCTTCTAATTTCTTTTTATATTCAAAAGTATGTCCCTGAATAATCGCACCATTATTAATTTTTAAAAAATTAACATAAGCATATTCTGAATCACTTAAAACCGTAAAAACATCCACATTATTAATTTTAGGATTTACTACCGTTGAACGTGCTTGGTAATTTTGTAAAACTTCAATTCGTTCCTTTATTTTTTGAGCAGCTTCAAATTTTAAATTTTTGGCATATTTCAACATTGAATCATTCATATAAGCCCTGGCATCATTAAAGTTTCCTTTTAGAATATTTCGAACAGCTTTAATAATTGCATTATAGGCTTCTTCCGTCTGATATTCTTCACATGGACCCAAACAATTTTCTAAGTGATACTCTAAGCAAACTTTGAACTTCTGTGTTACAATATTTTCTTCAGATAATGTATAATGACATGTTCTTAAAGGGTATAATTCTTTAATCATATCCAATAAGGCATACATAATTTTTATTGATGTATAAGGCCCAAAGTACTCCGAACCATCTTTCACTATTTTACGTGTAAAAAAAACTCTTGGAAAACGTTCTTTTTTGATACAAATCCAAGGATACGTTTTATCATCTTTAAGCAGAATATTATACTTAGGCTGATATTTCTTAATTAAATTGTTTTCTAATAATAAAGCATCAAATTCTGTGTCTACAACCAATGTTTTAATATCGGCTATTTGATTGACCAAAATTTTTGTTTTTTTTGAATCATGAACTTTAGTAAAGTAAGATGAAACCCGTTTTTTTATATTTTTAGCTTTTCCAACATATAAAATCCTTCCTTCTTTATCAAAATATTGATAAATACCCGGACTGTGAGGGAGTGTTTTAAGAAGTAATGTTATTTGCTCAGATATTTTCATTACAACAAATTTAAACAAATCATTTTTGACTCTAAATCTTTATCCAAAAAAGGCCATCATTACTTTCAATCAGTGAACATAACTTACTAATATAATAGTGCTTACAAATTATTTGAAACCGTGTTTTTATTTGCTAGACAAAATTATTACCATTATATTGCGGACACTTTAATTATAAAAAAGTTCTTTAAATGAAAAAAGAAAAGTATCAACTTGAATTTATGATTCAAGCATCACCCAATATGTTATACAATCACATTTCAACACCAGACGGATTGTCTGAATGGTTTGCTGACAATGTAAATTCTAGAGGTGAAAATTTTAAATTTATCTGGGATAATTCGGAAGAAAACGCTAAACTTTTAAAATATAAACAAGATAAGTATGTCCAGTTTCAATGGGAAGATGATGACGAAACAGATTATTATTTTCATATAGAAATTTTAATAGACGACTTAACAAAAGATGTGTCTTTAATCATTACAGATTTTTCAGAACAAGATGAGTTGGATGAATCTAAAATGTTTTGGAAAAATCAAATAGCTGAGCTAAGGCAAACTATTGGAGCCTAAAATACTTCCTCATTAATTTTAAAGCCTTACCCTTTTGTTAAGGCTTTTTTTATTAATACATTTGAAACATAAAACATACTCTTAGATGATTATATATAACGGGCTACTAAAAAATACCAACTTTCTTATAAGTACGCAAAATAGAGGATTAAAGTTTGGTGACAGCCTTTTTGAATCCATGCGTGTAGTAAATTTGGATATTAAATATTGGGAAGATCATTACTTTCGTTTAATGGCTGGAATGCGTATTATGAGAATGGATATTCCTATGAGTTTTACCATGGAATTCTTTCAAGGACAGATTCTGGAACTACTATCCAAATTAAAAAAAACTGATGCACGAATACGTTTAACTGTTACAAGAAAAGACGGAGGGTTATACATACCCAAAAATAACAAAGTTGATTTTTTTATTGAAGCTACTGAACTTTTTCAAAAGAAATACACCTTAAATACACAATCCTATGAAGTAGATTTATTTAAAGATTTCAGAAAGAATAAGGGTTTATTATCTACTATTAAATCAAATAACAAATTAGAGCACATCATAGCTGGTGTTTATGCTAGTGAAAATAATTTAGATAATGTATTGCTACTCAATTCTGATAACCGATTGGCTGAAGCTATCAATGCCAATATTTTTATTGTAAAAAATAATCAAATTATAACCCCCTATTCATCAGAAGGTTGTGTAAAAGGTATTGTCCGAAAAAAAATAGTTGAAATTATTGACCGTAATCCTGCTTATGAAATCATTAAAAAAGAAGTTAATCACTTTGAAATGATGAAAGCTGACGAAGTATTTTTAACCAATATTAGTTTAGGAATTCAATCCGTTACAAAATTTAGAAAAAAGATTTATACACAAACAAAAGTTGCTGAAATGCTTATAAAATCACTCAATATTGCCTTTTAATTTAGAGTAGGATCAAAAGGAGTATTTATCCATAATAAATAATTACCTCCCATAATTTTAAGCATTTTTTGCCATACGGAGTATTCCCCTTTTTTAAAAGAAGTCAAAGCTATATTTTTATTTAAAATATACCAGGAATCATTTTCTAATTCCAAATTCAACTGACCCTTTGACCAACCTGAATACCCTAAGAAAAAACGAATCTCATGCTCTTCAATCAAACCATGATTAATGGCATACGTTACATCTTTAAAATCACCTGACCAAAACAAACCTGAGTATATTTCTATACTATTCGAAATCAAATCAGATCGGGAATGAAAATAATAAATATTTTCTTTTTCAACAGGCCCTCCGTTAAAGACCGTATAATCACAATTTAGCTCTTTAAGCAAATCTCGAACCTTATAATCTGTAGGCTTGTTTTGAATAAACCCAACAGACCCATTCTCTCCATGATCTGTCAATACAATAACCGATTGATCAAAATTATGATCGTATGATACGGGCTTTGCTATTAATATATTACCTTTGGTTATGGTTTTTATCATATCCTAAATATATAGATAAATAATGAATGTACAAGACTTAAGTGATTATAGACAAAATTATACAAAAGAAGAACTTTTAGAAAAAACTCTAAAAGAAACTCCTATAGAGCAGTTTCAAAAATGGTTTTATGAAGTAGAAGAAACAGGTGGTATTACCGAAATTAACGCTATGACAATTTCAACAAACGGTCAAGATGGTTTTCCTAAAAGTAGGATTGTATTACTCAAAAAACTAACGTGGGAAGGATTTATATTTTATACTAACTATGAAAGTGAAAAAGGATTAGCTATAGAAAAAGATCCTAAAGTTTGCTTATCTTTTTTTTGGCCTATTATGGAAAGACAAGTCATTGTGAAAGGGGTTGTAGAAAAGTTATCTAAAAATCTTTCCGATGGCTATTTTGAGCAACGACCAAGAGGAAGTCAATTAGGAGCTTGGGCATCTAAACAAAGTACGGTTGTTTCTAATAAGGAAATGTTAGAAAACTGTATAAAAGCTTTAGAAAAACAATTTGAAGGTAAAGAAATTCCAAGACCACCTCATTGGGGAGGTTATCTTGTTAAACCTGAATCTGTAGAGTTTTGGCAAGGTAGACCTAATCGTATGCACGATCGAATCCGTTATACTATAAAGAATGATTTTTCTTGGAACATTGAACGTTTAGCGCCCTGAAAATAAAAATCGACTTTTATAAAAGTCGATTTTTATCTAGTGTTTATTTTTACAATGATTTTATTGTTCTGATTTCTTTTGTACGAATTGATTGTTCTCTACTTCTAGAATCAATGTGTTTTTAGCATAAGAATTTTCTGAATGTGTTTGTTTATCAATATAAGAAGAAAAGGTAGCAACTAGTTGATTCCCCATAGATGCCAATGCTAGATTTTGAATTGAATTTCCTAAAAAATAAGAATCCAAATGAATAGGTGTCCCTTTTTTCTCATCGGTCTTAAAAAGGCCTATATAATTAGCCCCATTTAGCTTTTGATTTGAAGTACGAAACGGAATTACAAAATATGCAGAATCTATAGGTAAAACTTTTCTTTGATGTAAAAAAACCTTCCCTCTTTCCATATCATGATAATATGAGAAAGTAGAAATTGTATCCGATGGATTAACAGAAGCTAAAATTATTTTAACGCTATCTGTTTTTGGAATTTTAAATTCCATACCTTCCATTTTCAATTTTTTAATTAAAATTACTTTAGAATCCTGTGTAACCTTTTCCGCTACCTTTTCTTTAACTCTTTTTTCTGTTGAATGTTGTTTACAATTCCACAAAATTAAACTAAGCAAAAAATAACCGACTATATACTTTTTTAGCATCACTTTTTATCCTAAATACTTATCTAATTCAAAAATCATTACCTGTCCAGGCTCTAAATCAGCTGAAATCCAGTGATCTATAAAAGAAAAAACCTTATTCGTAAGATACTCTTTATATTGATTGTAAAAAGTACCTTCTATTTTCAAATAAAATTTCTCCCAGTTATCATAATTAATATTTGCTATAACTAAAATACTCTTCCATGGATGATAGGTGTCAAAGCGCTCAAATGCAATCACATTTCCAAATACATTTTCAGGGTACAAAATTCGAATGGAATTTTCATCTCCATTAGCTACCATTTCAAAACGTTTCTGACGTAAATTTGTAATTTTTTTTATAAAAGGAATCATAGTTTCCTCTCGATTCCAATTATAGGCATTTTTATAAAATAACCCTAAACGTTGATCTCCATAATAAGCTGTTTCTTCTTCCGTAAAGTTTAATCCTGTATTAATAGGGTAATCTTCATATAATTCAAAACCACTATGAATAAAAGGAATACAACTTGGTAAAAAGTTATTGATTGCCCAAATTTGCTTTGAATGTATTTGTCCACCACGTTGAACTGCTCTTGGTGTATTATGGGTTTCAGGGGTTCCAAAAAAAGGTAATCCAATGTTTTCAGCAGACTTGTAAATTACATTTCGAATACCACCTTTATCCTTACCTGTTGTCCTCCACTCAAAACCTAATGTACCATTATATCCTGCCTCTCTACTACTCCATTCTATTTCAAAATTTTCTTCTAAAAAAGCAAAATCATCATCAACATCTCTCGCTTTTTGAATTACTTCAGCCATCAAAGATTTCGGTAAGGCATGTCCCATATCCATCATAACTCCATCTATTCCAAATTTTACCTGATAATTTGGGATTACACCTCCTATTTTATTCCATAATGCTCTATTTACATGTTTTTCTTGAGCTAATTTAGGATCATAATAACGAATTGTATTATACGCTATGTAATTGTAATCATTCGTTGTAATATCGATTGGGTAATCGTACATCCTTAGATAAGTAACATCAGACCAAGCAGGTTGAATATCATCTGGTGGCCAATCAGCAAAAGCTCCAGGAATTACCAATTCCCCTTCTTCTGTTTTAGCAATATATTTCCCTTTTACAACTTTTATCTGCTCAGGTTTTGGAGGTGATTTAAATAAACTTCTGTATTCAATTCCAGGAGGAAAATGAAAACCTCCTCCTTCGGGAATCTTTTTTATTTCACTCAGCTCATGTTCTGGAAATTCAGGAGAATGATACTCTTTTATTCTAGAGCGATCAACCCAATAAAACCATTCTGGATTTGTCTTTACCCAATCTCCACTTAACGATGAAGTACGTAAAACAAATTCTAAAACAACGCGAATTCCCATTATATGAGCAGCCTCAACAAATGCCTTAAATTGATCTTCAACATTAAAAGGAATACAAGTTTCTGCCAAACTCTCGTCAATATTGTATTGGTTTTTAATCGCATATGGAGAACCTAAATCACCTTTATTACCATCTTTTCCAATAGATGTTATAGGCAAGCAATGAATAACGTTTACTCCTAATTGCTTAATATAAGGCAACATGGCTATACACTTCAAAAAAGTACCTGTTTCACGAAAAACCCCCTCTAAATCCATCGTAATGTCTTTTTTATTAGCGCCTACATGACCATCTTGATCATGGTCATAAGCTGCCGTTAATCGAGGGTAAATATTATAGATAGAAGATGTATAACTCCAATCTCCTCCAATTCCTGCGTGAGAATTTTGGATAGATGATAATGATTTTGAGTAATCTTTTTTCTTATCTGATTGATTTACAATGCTCTGAATAACCTCTTCATAATAAGCATTGAAATTCACTTTTATAGGATACGACGGCTCCTCTTTTAGCATCCAAAGAGATGGAATGTAATAATCTTTATTCGTCTTTTTTAAATTTTTTTTGAAATGCTTAAGAAGCTTTATTAATATAGAATTTTTCATATTGTATTTAAGTACTTTTTGATCTTCCAAAGATAAATAAAACTTTACTAAACTTAATAATGAGCCTTATCATAATTCTTCCAATAAGTGAAATCTCTTTTTTTTTGTACTTTGGCTACATAAAAACCCTATGTATAATGAAAAAAACAGTTTTTATTGCTTTAATTTTTATCTATATACCTTCTTTTTCACAACAAGTTGAGTGGGCTAAACCCCCTCATTGGTTTACAGATATGAAATACCATGAAATAGAACTTATTCTAAAAGGAAAAAACCTTTCTAAGGCTAATTTTTACATAAAAGACACCCAAGTTCATTTAAAACACGTAACTCATGAAAAAAACCCTAATTACGCTTACTTGACACTAGATTTAAAAAATGTAAAAACAGGAATTTTAGATATTCACTATACATTGGAAGGAAAAAAATATACATTTCCTTACAAAATAAAACCTAAAAGAGAACATTCTGAAGGAATTCAAGGCTTAAATCCTTCTGACCTTATTTATTTGATAACTCCTGATCGATTTTCTAATGGAGATGAAAGCAATGATGCTTTTGTAAATATGGAGGAAAAAACAATCAATCGTGATAGTATTGTTACACGTCATGGTGGTGATATTCGTGGAGTTATTAATCATTTAGATTATATAAAAGAGTTAGGTGTTACAGCAACTTGGCTCAATCCAATTGAAGAAAACAATCAAGACTTCCAGTCGTATCATGGTTATGGAATTACAAACTTTTTCTTAATTGATAAGCGCTTTGGAACAATGGAAGAATACCAAGAATATGTTGATAAAAGCCATGAAAAAGGATTAAAAGTAATAAAAGATGTCGTATACAATCATCCTGGGAAGGGGCATTGGGCTTCTTTAGAAGCTCCTGACCCTTCTTGGTTTAATAATCAAGAAGTAACCAATTACCGCGTAACGGCAAAATTTGATCCTTATGCATCTAAATACGATCGAAATAAAGTTAGCAACGGTTGGTTTGATATTCCGGGCATGCCTGATTTTAATCAAAATAATCCGCATGTAGCAACATATTTAACACAGTACTCTTTATGGTGGATTGAAGAATTTGGTATAGATGCCTATCGGGTTGATACTTTTGCTTATCCTGATCAAAATTTTATGTGGAAAATGATGGATATAATAAAACATGAATATCCTAATTTCACTATTTTTGGTGAAGTTTGGGCGACAGGAGAAGCAACACAATCTTATTACTCTAAAAATAGAAAAGGAACACAAGAACATATAAAAAATGTAGGGATATCCGATTTTGAGTTACAATATGCTATGATGGATACGTGTAATGAAGAATTTGGGTGGAATACTGGTATTGCTAAAATTTATTACACACTTTCTTGGGATTGGCTCTATGATAACCCTATGAAAAATGTGATTTTTATGGGAAATCATGATATAGAACGTTTTCATCATTCTATTAAGAACGATTTAAACTGTAATAAAATGATGACTGCTTTTACGCTTACTACTCGTGGTATTCCCCAATTATATTATGGAGATGAAATCTTATTTGATTATACAGGACATCATGGAGAAATACGAGCTGATTTTCCTGGAGGATGGAAAGAAGATGCTACAAACAAATTTAAATCAACAGGTAGGACTTCTGAAGAAAACGACTATTTTAATCATTTAAAAACGTTAGCACATTGGCGGAAGAAAAATCCTGATATAGTTAGTGGAAAACTGATTCAATTTATTCCAGAAGATCATGTATACGTTTATTTTAGAATAGCTAAAACAACAGGTAAAACCATCATGGTTTTACTTAATTCTCATAAAGAAAACTCTAAAAAAGTTGATACGAATCGTTTTAAAGAACTTCTCTTTAAATTTAAAACAGGAACTGATGTTATATCTAAGAAATCTTTCAATATAAATGATGAAATAACTCTATTACCTAAAACAGCTTTGATTTTGGAACTTGAATAAACATGACTTTAATTTACTAAAAATTTAGTTATGCTAATTTTTAAACATTTATACCATAAACAAACCCTTTGAATTCAAATTCTTTTTTACATTACACAATCATGGTATAAAGTTTTTATAATAAAATAGATCGTAATCTATAAGGTTATTTTAAAAATTACTAGTAAATTTGTGTAGTCATTTTACAATAAATTCTATTATAAAAATAGAACCTTGACTAGAAACTTATATTAATTTTAATAAAAAATAGTTAATTATGAAAACCTTATTTTCAGTGGGGATATCTTCACTTTTATTATTCGCATGTGGTACGCAAAAAAATATGACCAGTCGACACAATTTACACGATGTAAATTGGATGATGGTAGATGACTCAGGAGTTGTCAGCATTGGAGAGGAAGAAAATGCAAAACCGCTTTATCTTCGATTTCCTTCTAGTAAAGCAAATACCTATAATGCCTTCTTAGGGTGTAATATGATTAATGGAAAGGTAAGTGCTGGAGAGCAAGGGCAAATGAAATTTTTTCAAGGAGCTATTACTAGAAAGATGTGTCCGGATATGAGTTATGAAACTGCTTTTTTAGAAATGATTCAAGAAGCTAATAAATATCAAATTATTGATGGGAAATTGCACTTCTATAAAGATAGTATCCTGTTAATGTCTTTTAAAAAAGGTAAAAATTAAAATTTTCAAATCCTTTTTTAATAAAATACAAATTTCTAAGTCCAAGAATGGTGTTTCCATTCTTGGATATTTTTTGTCTTAAATATAAAAAATTCAAGTAACTTCTAAAATTAGTCAATCCCTTATGTATACAATGAAAAAGCAAATTATTTGTTAAAGAAATCAAAATTATTTTTTTAAAAATTGTAATCTTTTTATAAAGTTCTATTAAATATTTTCAGTTATTATCAGTTATTATGTTAATAAAACTTGTATCTTTATTTCATTAAGTATAGAAAATAGTACTATGAGTGTTGAACTTTTTTTAAGAAATAATGCTTTTCATTTTGAAGGGCATGGTGAAAATGGGGCTCTTATTAATATCGATGGATCTAAAAAAATTGGCGGAATAGATAAAGGTCCTACTCCTATGGAATTGCTATTACTAGGCGCTGCAGGCTGCAGTTCTATTGATATACTGATTATGCTTAGAAAACAACGTCAAAATATTGAAGATTTCAAAGTTACCGTAGATTATGAAAGTATCTCTAATGGAGAAGCTAGCCAATTTAAAACCATTACTCTTCATTTTCATATTCAAGGAAATGTAGATTTAAAAAAAGCACAACGAGCCATAGATCTTTCGCTTGAAAAATACTGTTCTGTTTCTTTAATATTAAGTCATACTGCCACTATTGATTATACTTTAAACGTTAATAATAAAGCCTAAAATGAAAAAAATAATTTTAAATATTTTATTATGTTTTTTTATTTCCTGTAATTCTGAGAACACCTTTACAGATGTTACAACTATGGGAAAAAAAAGAATTGAACGATTAATGGAAAAATCTCAAGATTTTGAAATAAATTTATTAGAAGGTTACTTTCTAAAAAATGATATTAACCTTCAAGAAGACATCAATATCATGGTTTTTAATACTCGAAAAGAATTTGATTTTTATTTCGATGTAGCACAAACCATGGATACCATTATGCCCTCTATTGATTTTAACACTGAGCGCATTGCAGGTATTTTAATGGATTCTAGTGATGTAAAAATGGACTTTAATGTATTAAGTTCTAAACAAATAAAAACCAAGATACAAATTGTTTATGATATCAAAAAAGGAGCCATACAACCTTTTATAACTTCACCTATTTACCTGTTTAAAATTCCTAAAAATGATTTCTTACAGTCAATAGAGTTTATACATAATAACTATCATAAAACTATTATACTTCCTTAAAATGTAATACAACTAAACTGTCTTATTTTTAACGCCTTCTTAGAATTAAGCATTATATAACAGTTTTATTATTACATATTACAGCTTCAAGTATGCTATAGGTTAAATAGTATCAATATCCTCAATCATTTTATTCAAAAAAATCCCAAAAGCTGTACTTATATTTAAACAGTTCGTATGTCCTCTTTGTTCTATATACAATTTTTGATCACATAAAGCAACCACTTCCAAAGGAAGTCCCTCTTTCTCACTTCCCATAATTAATAAATCATTTTTTTGAAAAGTAAAATTTTGTAAAGAAGGTGCTGATTTATCAAGTAGTGTCGCTATGATTCTTCCTTTATATTCTTTTAGAAAAACAGCTGTATCATCTAATGAAATTATTTCTATAAAATCGATAGCCCCTGCTGTCCAAACTTTAGCCATGTGTTCCATTTCAGCTTTAGAAACTTTATTGGTAGGTGGTTTTAATAAATTATTTTGATCGTAAACGTAAATCTTTTTTAACCCAAAAAATTCAGCTGTACGAATCATATTAGAAAGATTAGGTCGGTACTCAGTTGCAAAAAATAATACATTCATATAGCAAATTTAAAAATATCTTAAAAGGGGTTTATGTTTATCACAAAATTTTAACTAATACGACTCCATGAAAGTTTACTTCTCTGAAGTTCCTCAAATTTAATTCGAATATTTTTGTTTTCTTCTTTTGTAAAATCAGGATCCTTTTCCAACAGGTTTTTAGCTGCATATCGTACATATTCCATGACTTTAGTGTCCTTAACTAAATCGGCTATTCTTAAGCTGAGTATACCACTTTGTTGTGTTCCCATAATATCTCCTGGCCCACGTAACTTTAAATCAACTTCTGCAATTTCAAACCCATCATTTGTTTTACATAATGTTTCTATTCGTAATTTTCCATCATTAGAAAGTTGATCTTTTGTCATCAAAATACAATAACTTTGCTCTGCCCCACGTCCTACTCTACCCCTTAATTGGTGTAATTGAGAAAGCCCAAAACGCTCAGCACTTTCAATAAGCATTACAGATGCATTAGGGACATTTACGCCTACTTCAATTACCGTTGTTGCAACCATTATTTGAGTCTCTCCTTTTGCAAATCGATTCATTTCAAAATCTTTATCTGCAGCTTTCATTTTTCCATGAACAATACTAAGTTTATACTCTGGAAGAGGAAAAGATCTTGAAATACTTTCATACCCATCCATTAAGTCTTTAAAATCTAATGTTTCAGACTCTTGAATTAACGGATAAACTATATAAATTTGACGACCTTTTTTAATCTCTTCACGAATAAAACTGAAAACACCTAAACGATTCGCATCACGTTTATGAACAGTCTTTATAGACTTCCTTCCTTTTGGAAGTTCATCAATAACTGAGACGTCTAAATCACCATATAAACTCATAGCTAATGTTCTAGGGATTGGAGTTGCTGTCATTACTAAAACATGAGGAGGAAACACGTTCTTTTTATAAACTTTTGCTCGTTGTGCTACTCCAAAACGATGTTGTTCATCTATAATGACTAAACCTAAATTTTTAAAACGTACTCTATCCTCAATAATAGCATGAGTACCTATTAAAACAGATAATTTTCCCTCTTCTAATGCTTCGTGTAAAAGTGCTCTGTTTTTTTTAGTTGTAGAACCTGTTAAAAGCTTTATATCTATTCCTAGTGGTTCTATCAATTCTTTTATTGAGTTAAAATGTTGAATAGCTAAAATTTCTGTTGGAGCCATAAGTGTTGCCTGAAAACCATTATCTATCGCTATTAAAATAGCCATTAAAGCTACAATGGTTTTTCCACTTCCCACATCTCCTTGTAGCAAACGATTCATTTGAACAGAACATCCCAAATCATTACGAATTTCTTTAAAAACACGTTTTTGAGCATTTGTCAATTCAAAAGGTAATTGTTCTTTATAAAATTGATTGAAATAACTACCTACTTTTTCAAAAGCATAACTTTTATATTTATGCATTCTAATCCTTTTCTTAACAAGCATGGCTAGTTGCAAATAGAAAAGCTCTTCAAATTTCAAACTATATTGTGCTTGATTTAAGCGGTTAATATCTTTCGGAAAATGTATATTAAATAAAGCTTCCTTCTTTTTTAATAATTTGAACTTTTTAGTTAATTCCTCCGAAAATACTTCTTCAAAAGAAACATCTTTTAATTGCGTAAATAGATTCTTAAATAACTTTTTATAATATTTCTGATTAATATTACGACTTGTTAGTTTTTCTGTAAGAGGGTACACAGGCTGTAAGGATGACCATTTTTGTATTCGGTGTTTTTCCAAATTTTCAATATCGGGATGAGAAAGAGTTAATTTTTGTTTAAAAAGACTTGGTTTTCCAGAAACAACCAAAGGTTCATTTAATTTTAAACGTTCTTTTAGCCACCTTATTCCTTTAAACCATACTAATTCTAATATTCCTGTATCATCTTCAAATTCTGCTACCAAACGACTTCCTAATTTTTGCTTTATTTCTCTAAATTGGGTTATTTTGCCTACAATTTGAACTTCTGTAGCAGTTGATGTTATTTCCTTTATTTTATAATATTTGGATTTATCAATATAACGATTAGGTAAAAAATGAATCAAATCTTCGTAATCAAAAATATTCAACTCTGATTTTAATAAGGCTCCCAATTTAGGGCCTACTCCTTTTAAATATTCAATAGGTGTTTTTAGAGGATTTTGATTCAATTTATTTTTTGTATCAAAAATACAGTTTTTTAAGATATATGAATAAAAAAAGATCTAGCATACTAAACTAGATCTTTATTACATTTATTTAATACCTAAAGGTAAATTAATTATCTGATAATTTTGATAAAAGTCGTAAAATTTCAAAATACAACCAAATAATCGTCACTAGAAGAGCAAAACCACAATACCACTCCATGTATTTCGGTGCTCCATATTCAGCCCCTTTCTCGATATTATCGAAATCTAATAATAAATTAAACGCTGCTAAGCCAATTACAAATAAACTAAAACCTATAGAAAACCAACTGTTTCCCCATTCAAACATTTGAATATCGGTAAACATTCCTATCAAAAAGGAAATCAAATAATAAGTCATTACAGCTAACGTTGCTCCGACTATAATCGATTTTAATCGTTCAGTTACCTTTATAATCCTTGTTTTGTACAACGTTAGCATGATACTAAACGTTACTGTTGTTCCTAGTAATGCTTGTCCAATAATACCTTCGTAAAAGGTTGCATAGTAATACGAAATAGAAGCCACAAAAACACCCTCTATAACAGCATATAAAGGAGCTAAAGTTGGGGCATATTTTGGGTTAAAGCTTAAAAACAGTGATAATGCAAATCCTACCACTACAGAACCTATCCATAAAACTTGAATATTTTGAAATGCTGGGATAATTTGATACCATGTAAATGCAGCAGTTAGCAACATAATACCGAATAAAATATATGTTTTATTCAAAGCACCTTGTACCGTCATTTTCTCTTCAAAAATAGCTGCTTTAGCACTCGATCTAAATGTTTTTTTTGATAATGTAGGATTTGCCATAATTATTTTTTACTTTTATTCGCACCTTACAAAGGTAGCCAAATATTTTTGTAAATTAAAACGTTTTGACTATGTATAACAGGGTTCATTATTTCATTACAGAAAATATTAGATCTCTCGAACTTTCAGGTAATTTAGAAAATATTCTAATTGGTGTTGTTGACTTTATCTTATTGATGTTTTTAGCTATACTACTAGATTATATTTTAAAAAATATTTTTTTAATTATAGCACAACATGTTGTTGATAAGACTAAGTTTCATTGGGATAATATTTTACTTGAAAATCGGGTTTTCAATAGTATAAGTCATTTCATCTCAATTTCCGTCATCATTTTTTTTATTCCTCATCTTATACCTAAAAGATACCATCATTTAATTGAGCTTATAGAAAATGTTTTCCACATCATTTTTATCCTTATTTTTATTCAATTCATTACCCGAATAATCAATTCCATTGTGGTAATTTCAACACATGAAAATAATCATCGAACTATCGCCGTAAGAAGTTTCGCCCAATTATCTAAAATATTCACGTATATTTCTGGAACGATTCTTTTAATATCGATTCTTTTAAAACAGGATATTACAGTCATTATAGGAAGTTTGTCCGCTTTTACAGCAGTTATTATTTTAGTATTTAAAGACACCTTTCTTGGCTTTGTATCAGGTGTTCAAATTGCCTCCACTAGAATGATCAAGGTAGGTGATTGGATTACCATTCCAAAGCACGACATAGATGGTATTGTACTAGAAGTTAACTTGGTTTCAGCAAAAATTCAAAATTTCGATAAAACCATTAGTTCAATACCAACCTATGACCTTATTTCTTCCTCAGTAAAAAATTACGAACCTATAAGCAAAGCTAATATTCGCAGAATTAAGCGATCTTTAATATTTAATACAAAATCGTTTTTCTTTTTAGAAATTTCGGATTTAGAAAAATTTAATCATTTTCAACTAATAAAATCTTATCTACAAGAAAAAAGCGCCTTATTACTAGAAGAAAATAAAAAACATGCTATTACAAATGATTCGATTATTAACGGTCGGCAACTAACCAATATCGGTGTTTTCAGAAAGTATACAGAACTTTACCTTAAAAACCATCCTCAAATAGATCAAAATCAAACTTTAATTGTACGACAATTAGATCCTACTCCACATGGGTTGCCTTTAGAGATATATTGCTTTACTACAAGTTCTGATTGGGCTACATACGAAAACATACAAGCTGATATCTTCGATCATTTATTAACCTCAACTCGTGAATTTAAGTTAGACCTTGTACAAGTGCTAAGCAAGTAATTAAATGATAACTTTCTACAATATGTTTAATTAATTCTTATCTTCGCAATCAAAAGTAATCACTATGTTTTTATTAATTGTCTATGGTTTAGCTTCCATATTCTTTTCTTTTTTATGTTCCATCCTTGAGGCTGTACTGTTAAGTGTAACACCCACTTTTATCAATATAAAAAAGCAAGAAGGAAAAAAATATGCTGAAATCTTAGAAGAATTAAAAAAAGACGTTGACAAACCTCTCATTGCAATCCTAACCATTAACACTATTGCTCATACAGTTGGTGCTATTATGGTAGGAGTTCAGGCAGAAAGTGTTTTTGCTAAAGGAGGAGGTATTTTACTATTTGGAATCAACATAGGGATGGTTGGAATTGTATCAGCTGTTATGACTGCTTTAATTTTAATAGCCTCTGAAATTATTCCTAAAACTATTGGTGCTACTTACTGGAAAAGCTTAGCTGGAATTTCATCTGTTTTGTTAAAGTATATGGTTGCTTTCTTAAAGTACACTGGTATTTTATGGTTCCTCCAATTTTTCACCAAAATGATTGGTGCTAAAGGAGAGCATGGATCTGTTTTAAGTCGTGAAGATTTTTCGGCCATGACCGATATTGCAGAGCAAGAAGGTGTTTTTCAAGAAAATGAATCTATGGTGATTAAAAATTTAATCAACTTTAAAGAAATCTTGGTTAAAAGTGTTATGACTCCTAGAACTGTTGTTTTTTCAATTAATGAAGACACAACACTTCATCATTTTTTTGCTAAAAATCCGCATTTACAATTTTCAAGAATACCTGTTTTTAAAGAATCTCTTGATCATATTACAGGTTACTTTTTAAAAGATGTTTTTCTAGAATCTATCATCAATAAAAAGGGAGAAAAAACACTTTCTACTATCAAACGTGATATTTTAGTTTTTAAAGAGAACACCAACATTTACGATGTTTTCAATCAATTTACAGAAAAAAGAGAGCATATCGCAATCGTTATGGATGAATTTGGAGGAACTGCAGGACTTGTGACAATGGAAGATGTTCTAGAAACCCTTTTAGGATTGGAAATTGTAGATGAATTTGATCAAAATACCGACATGCAAGAAGTTGCACGAAATATGTGGAAAAAGCGTGCTAAACGTTTAGGGATAATTGAAGAGGAAAATAATTCTCTTAAATAATTTTCACATAGATTAGAAATCAGATTATTTTGTATTTTTCATTCGAATTTCCTTCTTTTTTTATACCTTTATTGGTGTATTTTAAAGACTTATAAAAAATGAAAAAATTCAAACATTTATTGGTTGCTTTAGATCGTTCTCAGATGGATGAAAGTCTAATCCAATATGCTTCTTTTTTTAGCAATCATGTAAAAGCAAAAAAAATATATTTTGTTCATAATGTAAAAAAACATAATACTGATGAAATTCTTGATCATCTCGTAGATTTTGATAACATTCAAGATCAAATTCAAAAAGAAATTTCACAAAAAATTCAAACACACTATACAGGAAAGGCAAACTATGAATTGATCATTTCTAACGATCCATTCACAGAAAGTTTAATAAGCTATACGGTCTCCCGTTTTAAGATTGACTTGACTATTCTTGGTAAGAAAAACGATGCAGATAGTTCTGCTACTTTGACTGGAAAACTTTTAAGAAGTTTAAAATGTAGCATTCTATTAGCTCCTCAAAACTCTAATGAATTATTTAATAAAATTTTGGTTGGAACTGATTTTTCTATAATTGCAAAAAGAGCAGCACGTATTGCCTCCAAGTTGCGAAAAAAAGATACTAAAGTCGATTTTGCTCATGTTTATAGTACACCCAAACATTATTTACCTTTTTTAGAAGAAGAAAAAATAATTAAAATGACAAAAGAGCATGCAGAAAAACAACTAGAAAAATTCATCTTAGATTCCAAAATAGATACAACTAACTCTTCTTTCCATAAAATAAATAAAAAAGAAAATCATATTAGTGTTTGTTTACAAAAATTAGCTGATGAAAACCACTATAATCTTTTAATAATAGGAGATAAAGGGCAAAATTGGCTTTCTTCTTTTCTTATAGGAAGTGTAGCTGAAAAACTTTATAATATTTCAATAAAAACACCCACCTTAGTTGTAAAGTAGAATCTCAAATTAATTTTGAGTTAAAGTATAGCACAAAAAATAAATAATGATCTCAGGCTTATGATTTCTCTAAAAAAGCTTTATATTTGTTCCAAACTTAAGAGGAAGGATTTGTTCTGATTGCAACCTCGCAAAAAAATGCTAAAGCAGTAATTTTGCCACACTACACAATCAGTCATTTCCCTTCATTTTATTTATTAATTATAAATATGTAAATATGGGCTATTTGTTTACGTCTGAATCTGTTTCAGAGGGACATCCAGATAAAATTGCAGATCAAATTTCTGATGCTATTTTAGATCATTTCTTGGCTTTTGATCCAAATTCAAAAGTTGCTGTAGAAACTTTAGTTACAACAGGACAAGTTATATTAGCAGGGGAAGTTCGTTCTTCTACCTATGTAGATGTTCAAAAAGTAACACGAAAAATAATTTCCAAAATTGGTTATACCAATAGTGAATATCAATTTGATGCTAATTCTTGTGGTATACTTTCTGCTATTCATGAACAATCAAAAGAAATCAATCAAGGGGTTGATAGAAAAAATAAAGAAGATCAAGGTGCTGGAGACCAGGGTATGATGTTTGGCTATGCTACTAATGAAACGGAAACCTATATTCCTTTGGCCTTAGACCTTTCACATCGTATTTTAAAAGAATTAGCTAAATTAAGGCGTGAAAATTCCGAAATACAATATTTACGGCCTGATGCTAAATCTCAAGTTACTATTGAATATAGTCATGATAACAAACCTGTACGAATTGATTCTATTGTTATTTCAACACAACACGATGACTTTGCAGAAGATCAAACAATGTTAGAGAAAATTAAGTCAGATTTAATTACCATTTTAATTCCACGTGTTAAAGCTTCATTATCTAAAGAATTACAAGCTTTATTTACAAATGATATTATCTACCATATTAACCCTACAGGTAAATTTGTTATTGGTGGTCCTCATGGAGACACAGGACTGACAGGTAGAAAAATCATTGTAGATACTTATGGAGGAAAAGGTGCACATGGAGGAGGCGCTTTCTCAGGTAAAGATCCGTCAAAAGTAGATCGTTCTGCTGCTTACGCAGCGCGTCATATCGCTAAAAATTTAGTTGCAGCCCATATTGCTGATGAAGTTCTAGTTCAAATATCATATGCTATTGGAATAGCAAAACCAACAGGTATTTATATCAATACTTACGGTACTTCTAAAATTAATTTAACAGATGGTGAAATTGCCCAAAAAATACAAGAATTAGTTGATTTAAGACCTTATGCAATTGAACAGCATTTAAAACTAAGAAAACCCATCTATAGAGAAACAGCCTCATATGGGCATATGGGCAGAATTCCTATAACTGTAAAAAAATCTTTTGTCAATACAAAAGGAGAGACCATTCAAACTGAAGTTGAGCTTTTTACTTGGGAAAAACTGGATCTAGTGGAATTATTTACAAAAAATTTAAATTAAATCATTAATTGAATGAATCATTCAAATTTTTAACTAAAAACTAAAAAAAGTATTTAAATGAAAATACTTTTTTTATGTTCAATATCTATCTTGATTATTTCTCAACTTGTTTTATTTAATAGAATAAACTGTTCTATCTACTTCACCTAATCTAAAATATCCTAATACTTCTTCATTAGGGTTATTAGAGTTAATACAATTACCTTTTAACTGAACCGGTATTGTTGTGAAAGGACCTGTAATACTTCCTTGCTCTATCAATAAGCTGATATAATTAAAATAATTT
>JBKDZS010000110.1:0-3158 GCA_047971445.1 Flavobacteriales bacterium | reverse complement strand
CTATAATGGAATCTAAATCTCCTGAAATTACATCAGGGGTTATCCCTTTTTTTTTCAAAGAATTATACGCTCCATCTGTACAAACTATAAAATCATATAAGCTTATATCTGGTATATTTTTTGGGAAAAGACCATTTAAAAACAAAAGAGTTTTCATACATTAAGATTACATTTACATGATTCTCTTCAAATATAAATTAAATGTTTTGATTTTAAATCATCTAACATTAAGAATGAATAATCTTAGAAAGAACCTTGAAAATTTAAAGTTCAAAAAATTCTAAACTAATTCTGAAATTTACAGTCACACTCAAAGTAATTAACTTCTAATGAATATTTGCTTTTTACTAGCATAATCTTTAGTTTCGCATAAAAACATATATAAAAAAAGGAGGTCATGACATTAATAGAAAAATTACAAAAACGTTACGCAACAAAAAAATTTAATCCTTCAAAAAAAGTTTCAGAAGATAAAATTCAACGTATATTAGAGGCTGCTAATTTAACTGCTTCCTCAATTGGTATTCAACCTTATAAGTTTATTTTAGTTAAAGATGAAGTAAAACGAAAAGCCTTAGTAGAACATTCTCTTGGTCAAAATCAGGTAGTTGATGCTTCTCATTTATTGGTAATTGCTATTCGAACAAACATAAATGAATCTTTTTTAGATGATTATGTTGCATTTATGGAAAAAGATCGAGGATTACCTAAAGGTGCTTTAGATGCTTATAAAAACGCCGCACTTGGATTTATTAAAATGCAAGACACTCCTGAAAAAATGAATATTTGGACTGCTAAGCAAGCATATATTGCATTAGGAACCTTGTTAATTTCTTGTGCTGAAGAAGGAGTTGACAGTATTCCCATCGAAGGATTCATACCGTCTATGTATGATGAAGTTTTAGGTTTAAAAGAAAAAAATCTAAAATCGGTTTTAGTCTTACCTATAGGGTATGCTGCACAAGATGATCATTATAAAGATTTAAAGAAAGTCCGTAGACCTTTAGATTATATGGTGGAAGAAATCTAATTTACACTAAAGCATTTCTTAACTCTATCACTCTATAATCAATTTATTCTAATAACTCTTATAAGAAACTCCTGCTTCAATGCTTATATCCAATCTATTTTCAATAGGTGGAACGGGGCAGGAGTAACCATCTTCGTAAGCACAATAAGGGTTATATGCTTTATTAAAGTCCAGTAACATTTTACGATCTATATCACGGAGACTTAAGTTAATATACCTTCCTCCTCCATAGGAGGATATTCCATTAGTTTCATCACTAAAGGGAAGAAATAAATCTTCTATATCCTCAGAATCTTCAGATATTTTTTGAAAAACAGTTAATTTATTCATTTTTTCATCAAATTCAAATGCTATTATTCCGAACCGCATATACTTTTTAATTTCACCCGACGAAGTTTGAAATTCTAATACTTCTCCCTCTTTAATCCTAGTAAAATCTGCTTCAATTTGATACTTCTTATCAACAGGAAAAAAAGTTATTCCTTTAAATTTTTTTTTATTTTCTATTTTTATGGGAGATTGACTTCCATTATAAAAAGCGACTATATCACTTTGAAAGTTTCTAGCTTCTAAAAGAGTATCTCTCTTTATTTTCTTTTGACATGAAAACACTAGAAAAAAAGTTAACAAAACGTTAATAGCTTTCATTAAATCTGAATTTTGACTTAAAAGTACAAAAAATATAAATTTCAGCACTCGTTTTGGCTTCATTTTTGAATTAGAATATGAAAAAATTATATCTGATGAAAAATAGCATTATACTACTTGCCTTAGTTGGAGTAGTTCTTTTAGAAGCAACAAGTTGTTCTAACATACAAAATTCAACTAATACTTCTTTAAAAAATTCAAATGTAGCGTTGAATACTGTTCAAAACACTTTAAATGGAGGATTAAATAGCGCCCTCAATATTTTTGGAGATTCACAAAACTTTTTATCGAATGCCTTAATTGAAGCTGTAATGCCTAAAGAGTTAAAGGATATTAATTCCAAATTAAACGACTTAGGACTCAGTAAAATTGTAGATAAGGAAAAAGCCCTTATAGGAGAAATTGCAAGTGCTTCCATATCTACGGCTAAACCTATTGTTAAGAATACTATCAATAGTATCACAACTCAAGATGCTATTAATATCATTTCAGGAGGAAAAGGCGCCGCTACCCAGTTTTTAAGAAATAAATCCTATACACAATTGACCGAAGCTATAACTCCTGTAGTATCCTCCCAAATGGATCAATTGGGTGTCAATAACTTATTGGGAAGTGCATTAGGAGGAAATAATGCCTTAAACTCTATTTTAGGGTCTGTTTTAGGAGGAAACCAAAGTGCTTTAACACAAAATTTGAATGAAACTGTTACAAAACAACTTGTAGACGGTTTATTTAATGTGATTGAAGATGCTGAAAATACCACTCGTGATAACCCTGCAAAAGTTTTAAAATTCATTTCAGGAGGTCAATAAGTAATTTGTTACCCAATATTTAAAATTTATTTATTTTTAAGTATTCTTGCTATTCAAGAAATTGAAATAGTATATTAATTAACACAATTCATTGATTATAAATTTTGTTATGAAAAAGGATACAAAATGCCTTAACTGTCATTATACTATTTTAGAAAGTCATAATTTTTGTTCCAATTGTGGTCAGAAAAATAATTTGAATCGCTACACCATATACAACCTTATTTATGACTTTCTTTATAGTTTTGTTTCATATGATTCTAAACTACGAACTTCTGTTCAAGCATTCCTCAAACAACCGGGAATTATAGCTAAAGATTTTGTAAACGGAAAGCGTGCTCGCTACGTAAACCCTTTTCGCTTATACTTTACCTTTTCTATTCTATTAATTTTAATCATAACTTCTGCAATTAATTACGATGAAATCAAGAGTTCAGAAGATACTACTACAGAAAAATCTATTATTGGATCTTTAGAATTAGAAGTTCAAATAGAAAATAGTGATAAAGAAGCTGAAATTTCTTTTCTACAAAAGCTTCTTATTGTTCGAAACAAAATATCAACTCATTTAAAGGGCCACCCTAAAGCTACCTTTAAAGATATCACGAATAAACTTCAAATTGAGGATCATTTTATTAACCGACTTATTTTCAATAAAGTAAAAAAGT
>JBKDZS010000109.1:0-4906 GCA_047971445.1 Flavobacteriales bacterium | reverse complement strand
TAGTAGTATTGTTTTTTTCATTGTAACTTTTTCATGCTTAGTCCAAATAAAACCAAACAGGAGGCAAAGATAATTAAATTATACTAAAACTCAATTTCAGCTATTTCTCGTCAATAAAATTACAAAAGATTGATTTATAAGGATTTTGTTAATAAACAAAGGGTTATCGTATTAATTTCTTATATTTAATTCGTTTAGGAATCGAATCACCTCCTAACCGTTTTCGTTTGTTTTCTTCATAATCAGAAAAGCTTCCTTCAAAGAAATAGACTTGAGAATTTCCTTCAAAAGCTAAAATATGCGTACAAATACGATCTAAAAACCAACGATCATGCGAAATAACTACAGCACATCCTGCAAAATTTTCTAACCCTTCTTCGAGTGCTCTTAAAGTGTTTACATCTAGGTCATTGGTAGGTTCATCGAGGAGTAATACGTTACCTTCCTCTTTTAAAGTCATGGCTAAGTGTAAACGGTTTCGTTCTCCTCCTGAAAGCTCTTTTACTTTTTTGTTTTGCTCAGAATTGCTAAAGTTAAAACGACTTAAATAGGCTCTTGAGTTGACTTGTTGGCCACCCATCATAACTAAATCTTGTCCATCTGAAAAATTTTCCCAGATAGATTTTTCAGGATGTATATTGGCATGATCTTGATCTACGTAAGCAATTTTAGCAGTTTCACCGACACTAAACTCACCGTTATCAGGCTTTACTTCATTTATAATCATTTTGAAAATAGTTGATTTACCTGCTCCATTGGGACCAATGATTCCAACAATTCCTGCTTGAGGTAGATTGAAGTTTAAATTTTCATATAATAACTGATCATCATAAGCCTTTGAAATATTTTTAGCTTCGATAACACGAGTTCCTAAACGAGGACCATTTGGAATATAAATTTCTAATTTTTCATCCAGTTGTTTTTGGTCTTGATTTATTAATTTATCATAATTTGATAAACGGGCTTTTGATTTGGATTGACGCCCTTTAGGAGACATTCTAACCCATTCCAGCTCTCGTTCTAGTGTTTTTCGGCGTTTTGAAGATGATTTTTGCTCTTGAGCTAAACGTTTTGATTTTTGATCTAACCAGGAAGAATAATTTCCCTTCCAAGGAATTCCTTCTCCACGATCTAATTCCAAAATCCAACCTGCGATATTATCTAAGAAATAACGGTCGTGTGTTACGGCAATAACGGTTCCCTTATATTGTTGTAGGTGTTGCTCTAGCCAGTGTACAGATTCAGCATCTAAATGGTTTGTAGGCTCATCTAATAATAGAACATCAGGTTTTTGTAAGAGTAAACGACATAAAGCTACACGGCGACGTTCTCCACCTGAAAGTATACTAATTTTTTTGTCGGAATCGGGTGTTCGTAAAGCATCCATAGCTACCTCTAAGGTAGTTTCTAGCTCCCAAGCATTGGTGGAATCTATAATGTCTTGTAATTCTGCCTGTCGATTCATGAGCTGTTCCATTTTTTCAGGATTTTCATAAACTTCTGGTAAACCAAAATCATGGTTGATTTTATCATATTCTTCCAAAGCATTAACAGCTTCAGCTGCACCTTCTTTTACAATATCTAAGACAGTTTTTTCTTTATCTAACTCAGGCTCTTGAGCTAAATACCCTACAGAATATCCTCCTGTAAAGACAACATCACCTTGGTAGTTTTTATCTAAACCTGCGATAATTTTTAATAAAGTAGACTTACCAGAACCGTTTAGCCCTAGAATTCCAATTTTAGCTCCATAAAAAAAACTTAAATAAATATTTTTGAGTACTTGTTTTCCTGTAGACGAATACGTTTTGCTAACACCCGTCATGGAGAAAATAATTTTTTTATCGTCCGACATTTTATTAATTAATTGAAGTTACAGTAGCAAAGTTAATTAAAATAACTATTTTTGAGAAAAGAACTTTTAAAATTGAAAGAGGATTTAAACTTTCAAAAGCAATAAGTATACAGCTATATTCAACGGATTTTTTTAATAAAGTTGGGCATTTATAGTTATAGTGGTTTTGAATAAACTAAAGTTTTTATTCTGGAGTTAAATACAAGGTTATATAAAGTTAAAAATTAAATTTTGAAGTAATATGAAATTAATGCACACATCTGTTGTGATTTTAGGGATAATACTATCCTTGCATTCATGTAATCGACTTAAACAAGAAGGAAAGAATGTAGAAGTAGAACCTACTAAAGAATCGGCATTGGACTTAACGATGATGGATCAATCAGTTCAACCTCAAGAAGATTTCTATCACTATGCTAATGGTGGATGGGAAAAAATAGCTAAAATACCTGATGATGAGAGTCAATGGGGATCGTTTAATGAATTAATAGAGATGAATGATTCGGTTACATTAGCGGTATTAGAGAAAGCAATGAATCAAGATTTAAAAGAAGGTTCAACAGCTAAGAAAGTAGCAGATTTATTTGCATCAGTTTTACAAACAGATAACCGAAATAAACAAGGGATAGAACCTATAAAAGAGCATTTAGCAGAGATTACAGCAATCCAAACTAAAGAAGACTTACAATATTATTTAGCAAAGTCGCAAAAAGAAGGTTATGCTTCTCTTTTTGGTTATTATATTTATGCTGATAAAAATAATAGCAGTGTAAATACATTGTATTTAGAAGTAGGAGATTTAGGATTAAATAAGGACTATTATCAAAAGGATGATGCTAAAGATAAGGTAGAGAAATATCGGCAATATGTAACAGATATGTTGCAACACCTAAATTTATCAGCTTCAGAAGCCAAAGAAGAAGCTTTTAAAATAGTAGCTTTTGAGAAAGCATTAGCCAATTATATGATTCCAATAGAAAAATCGAGAGATCATAAATTAACTAATAATCCTTACAAAGTAGAAAATTTGAAAAACTTAACCCCTTCAATAGATTGGAATACCTTCTTTGTAAATTCGGGTATCAATGGAGTAGAAGGTTTAATTGTAACAGATTTAGATTATTTTAAAGGGCTGGAAAAGCTATGGAAAGAAACTCCTTTGGAGACCATAAAATGGTATTTAAAATGGATAGATTTTAATAATGCTTCTAGCTTATTAACTACTAATTTGGAACAACAAAAATTTGATTTTTATTCAAAAGAATTAAGAGGGGTCAAAGAGATGAGACCTATCAAAAAAAGAGCTTTATCAACTGTGAGTAATATTTTAGGAGAAGCAGTAGGAGAAGTTTATGTAGCAGAGGTCTTTCCTCCAAGAGCAAAAGCAAGTGCTAAAGAAATGGTAGATTATTTATTTAAATCATACAGAAAGCATATTAGTGAATTAACATGGATGTCAGATGAAACAAAGAAAAAAGCTTTTGAAAAACTAGATAAAATTACAGTTAAAATAGGATACCCTGATAAATGGAAAGATTACTCTTCTATGGAAATTATTTCACCCAAAAAGGGAGGTAGTTATTATAAGAACATGAAGAGTGCTTCGATATGGTATGAAGAGGATAGAAAAAAGCGTTATGGAAAACCGGTTGATAAAACAGAATGGGGAATGCCTCCTCAAAGAGTCAATGCTTATTATAACCCTTTAAAAAATGAGATTGTTTTTCCTGCGGCTATTTTACAACCTCCTTTTTTCAATTTTAATGCAGACGCAGCAATTAATTTTGGAGGAATAGGAGGTGTGATTGGACATGAAATTTCACATGGTTTTGATGATTCTGGATCACAATTTGACGCAGATGGGAATCAAAAAAATTGGTGGACTAAAGAAGATCGTGAAAAGTTCAATATATTAGGAGATCGTTTAGTAGCTCAATATGATACGTATCAACCTTTAAAAGAGAAAGGAAACGATATTCATGTAAACGGACGTTCAACTTTAGGAGAAAATATTGCAGATTTAGGAGGAACTAGTGTGGCTTATGACGCTTTATTAATGTATTTAAAAGATAAGGGAATAGACCCTGAAAGTAAAATAGATGGTATGACTTCTGCACAACGGTTTTTTGTTTCGTGGGCTACGATTTGGAGAACGAAGTTTAGAGATGATGCCATGATTAACCAAATAAAAACAGGATATCACTCACCGGGAATGTATCGAGCAACGGGACCTTTAGAGAACCATGATGGTTTCCATAAGGCTTTTGATACAAAAGATGGTGATGCCATGTTTAAAAAGAAAGAAAATCGTATAAAAATTTGGTAATCTACTTACATATTTTATGTAAAAGAGACTGTTAAAAAATATTTTTAACGGTCTCTTTTGAAATTAGGGCATACGTTTATTTAAAGAAAAAATAGTTGAATGACATTGGCCTATAAAGTGTGTAAGTAATCTTTCTGCTATTCCATTTCCTATTTTATTTCAAATTTGGCATTAACTGTTACACGTAATTCGATTTTTTTAAAATCTACATTAGGCATTGAAGGAGGAGAAGCTGCATCAGCTTCCATTTTCATGGCCATCACTCTGGGTTGATTGTAGTAGGTGATAGGGTGGTAATATGAGTTGTCATGAATTTCTAAAGGTTTTCCAATGGATTCTTCAATAGCGGATAACATATAGATTGCGCGATCTTTAGCTTTTTTTATAGCTTTTGTTCTCAACTCTTTTAAAAGAGTTTCTTTTTTAGAATATTCTAATTTTATAATGTTTACAGAAGAAACTTTTAAGTCATTCAATTTTTGAAAAACATTTGCTAGTTGATGAGCATCACTCACTTTTAGCTGAAATTTTTTAGAAGCGTAGGTGTCTTTTTTAAAAATCTTTTTATAATAATAACTGTTTACATTATTCACCTTTAAATTTTCTTTTACATCAATTCCTAAAGAAATTAAAGCTCTTTTTAGATCTTCTTCTTGTTTTTCAATAGAAATCCTTCCTTTTGAATCACTTTCTTTCAGAGAGATCCCTAAATAAATTTCATCCGG
>JBKDZS010000108.1:0-3829 GCA_047971445.1 Flavobacteriales bacterium | reverse complement strand
ATTGAGCGAAACAATTATAGTAACAGGAGCTTCAGGGCAAATTGGAAGTGATTTAGTCTTAAAGCTGAGAGAAAGATACGGTCATGATCGTGTTATTGCAACTGATATAAAAAAACCGCCAGAGGAAATTTTAAAATCAGGACTCTTTGAGGAATTTAATGTATTAGATATTAAACGTTTACAAGAATTAACACAACGTTATAAACCTACACAAATTTATCATTTAGCTGCTATGCTATCTGCAACAGGTGAAAAAATACCCTTAAAGGCTTGGGATTTAAATATGAATTCTTTGCTTTATATTTTAGAAGAAGCTAGAAAAGGACATTTTAAGCGTGTATTTTTCCCTAGTTCTATTGCCGTTTACGGTCGAAATATTACTCGAGAACAAACACCTCAACATGCTGCCAAAAATCCTTCTACAGTTTATGGGATTAGTAAATTAGCTGGAGAAAAGTGGTGTGAATACTACTACAATCGGTATGATGTTGATGTTAGAAGCCTACGCTATCCAGGGCTTATTAGCTGGAAGACTGAAGCAGGTGGAGGAACAACAGATTATGCTGTGGATATATTTTACAAAGCTTTATCTGAAAAAAAATACACCTCTTTTTTATCTGCTAATACTGCTTTGCCCATGATGTACATGAATGACGCTATCAAAGCTACCATTGATTTGATGGAAACTGATAAAGAGAACCTTACCATACGTTCTTCTTATAACTTAAGGGGAATTTCGTTTACGCCTAAAGAAATTGCTGACGAGATCACAAAACATATCCCTGACTTTAAAATTGACTACAAGACTGACTACCGTCAAGCTATTGCAGATACATGGCCCATGAGTATTAATGACAATTCTGCTCGGAAAGATTGGAATTGGCAACATCATTATAATTTAGAAAAAATAGTGAAGGAAATGCTAACACAATTAAAAAAGAAATTAAACGTTACTATATAGATGGTTAACATTACGTTATCTACTAATTTATTTTTTCTTCAAAAATCATCTTGTTTTAAATAAACAGGATGATTTTATATTTTCTTTTTTAATTTAAGTACCGTAATTTCTGGCCACATACCAACTCTTCCAGGAAACCCTATAAAACCAAATCCTCGGTTTACATAGAGATAACGTCCTTTTTCCTCATACAGCCCTGCCCATTTAGGATAAAAATACTTAACAGGAGACCACTTTATACCTGGGATCTCAATTCCCACCTGAGCACCGTGTGTATGACCTGCTAGCGTTAGATGTATTTTTTTTTCAAATTCGATAATGGGTTTTTCATCATGAGCTTTTTTACGATCTGATTCTGAACGATAATGCGCTTTTTTGAAATCAAAATGGGAAGGATCATGAGACATCAAAATATTAAACTCGTTATCCTTAATATTCTCTGTAGCTTTTCTCAAATTTCCTTTTTTAGGAAAATAAGAGCTAGCACCCCAATTCTCCACACCAATAATGTTAATTTTTTGATCGTTTTTTTGAATCGATCTATTTTCGTTTCGTAATAAATCAAATCCTATTTTTTGATGCACATCATACAATGCTTCTAAATTTTCTTTCTTTAAACGTTTATTCTCCACCTCATTTTCACTGAAACGTCCATAAATTCCATAATCATGATTTCCCATAACGGACATCTTTCCATAAGGAGCTTCTATTTTTTTAAAGGTATCAATCCACGGAGTCATCTCAGAAGCTAAATTATTCACCATATCACCTGTAAATAAAAATAAATCTGATTTCTGTTCATTGATTAAATCAATCGCATATTCAATTTTTTCTTTATTATCAAAACTTCCCGAATGAATATCCGATATTTGTGTAATTGTGAAATTATCAAATTCATCAGGTAAATCATCAAAATATAACGTCTTGTATAGCACTCGAAAATTATATTTTCCAACTATAATTCCATGTAAAACTCCTAAAAAAGGAATTGTTGCAATGCCTAATGCTAATTGACTGATAAACTTTCTTCGAGCAGGTAATTCAGAAGCTTCTTCTGTTACATTTAAATAAC
This sequence comes from Flavobacteriales bacterium, assembly GCA_047971445.1. Lineage (GTDB taxonomy): Bacteria > Bacteroidota > Bacteroidia > Flavobacteriales > UJ101 > UJ101. Next base: position 1,796 of record JBKDZS010000108.1, on the reverse strand, counting down.
CTTTTAAGAACAACCGAAAGATATCTTCTATAAGCAAAAAAAAGACAATAAAAATTTTGGGAATGTAGAGCACTGTAAAACTTATCAAAGTGAATCTATTCCAAAAACCTTGATCTTTACCATAAAAAACTCCGTACAAAAACACCCCATAATAAACAATATGAAATACCCCATAAAAATACGAGACCAACTTGTTTTCAAAAACTCTTTTAAAAGCAAAAAAAGTATATATATCTAATAAAAACCCTATTATAATAAAAGCGCTCAAAAAAATGTATTTATTCATTCTACTTTAGTATTATGTTTTGTATAAAAAGGCATTGATATTCATACCTGCTCCTACAGAAGCAAAAACAATATATTTATTCTCCTCAATAGTTTGCTCTTTTAACTGACCTTTCATCATTAAATCATACATTGTCGGAATGGTTGCTACAGAAGTGTTTCCTAATGTTTGTATAGTCATCGGCATCACTTTTGAGCAACCGTCTTTTATTTTATACAAGCGCTCCAAGCGTTGTAAAATCGCATGATCCATCTTTGCATTAGCTTGATGAATCAATAGTTTTGAAATATCCTTGTATGTAAGTCCCGCTTCATCAATCACCTCTTTTATTGCTTGAGGAACATTTTTTAATACATATTCGTATACTTTACGCCCTTTCATTCTGATATTCAAATCACTTACCTCATAATTTGGATTTAAAGATTTATCATTTCTAATGAAATTCAATTCTTCTCCCATATCACTTATAGTGACATAATTCATAATTCCTTTATCTGTATTCTGTTCCATTTCAATCACCACAGCTCCTGCTCCATCAGAAAAAATCATAGCATTTCGATCATGTGGATCCGTAATTCTACTTAAGGTTTCTGAACCAATTACCAAAGCTTTATTGACAATGTTAGCTTTTCCTAATTGATCCATTAAAATCATACCTTGAACCCAACCTGGACATCCAAAATTCATATCATAAGGAATACACTTTCTATTTTTAATACCCAAATTATGTTTCACTCGGGCAGATAGAGAAGGTAGAATATCCGTTTGACGTTTATCTAACGTAACATCTCCGTAGTTATGTGCAACAATAATATAATCTAGCTCTTCTGCATCTACTTTAGCATCCTCTAATGCTCTTTTTGCTGCAATTGTAGCCATATCAGAATTTGCTACATTATCTGAAACATAACGACGTTCTCGAATTTCAGTAATCGCTTCAAATTTTTGAATAATTTCTTCATTACTTTTATCAAATAAAGTTCCTTCTTCATTATAGAACGTATGGTTTAAGAAATCTTTATTTTGAATGATATTCTTTGGTAAATAGGATCCTGAACCTTTGATGACTGTTCTTCTATTCATTTTAAATTCTTTTATAGGCATAAATTACTACTAAGTCTTCTTTACTATAGATTAGTCAACTTTTTCTGCGAAATGTTACAAATTTATATGAAAAAGGGTGTTTTTCATCCTTATTATGGTTAAATTCACTTATTAAATCCCATTTTTCATAATTTATCAATGGAAAGAATGCATCACCATCAATATCAGCATTTACATAGGTGATTTCTAAGAAATCTGCATTATCCAAAAATAATTTATAGATTTCAGCTCCTCCAATAATAAAAGCTTTTTCATAATTTTCTAAATATTTTAAAACGACTTCCTTTGAATGAAATACTTTTGTATGATCATGCTGCCATTTTTTGTCATGAGTCAATACAATATTTTCTCTATTTGGAAGTGGTTTTCCAATAGATTCAAATGTTTTTCTTCCCATCACAACAGG
>JBKDZS010000107.1:0-7118 GCA_047971445.1 Flavobacteriales bacterium | reverse complement strand
CTCTTACCAGGATGAAAACCTGGCGTCCTAGCCGATAGACGAACGGGCCAATTAAATAGCAACCGATTTACAATGCCGCTACTTTTTTAGCTAATTTACTTTTTAAGTTAGAAGCTTTATTCTTATGGATGATATTCTTTTTAGTCAGACGATCAATCATAGAAACAACTTTAGGAAATTGTTCTTCAGCAGATTTTTTATCTTCCTCTTCTCGTAAGTTTTTGATAGCAGTACGAGTTGATTTGTGGTAAAAACGATTTCTTAAACGTCTTGTTTCTGATTGTCTGATTCTCTTTAGAGCTGACTTATGATTTGCCATAATTTTTTGAATTTTAATAAATCTTAATAATTTATCTTAGTAGCCCGTAGGGGAATCGAACCCCTCTTACCAGGATGAAAACCTGGCGTCCTAGCCGATAGACGAACGGGCCAAAATAATCGTGCTATTTTAGCGCTTGCAAATATAAAACATTTTTGACATAGCACAAACGTTTTTTTATTTTTTTCGATTTACAAAAAATGTATTAGATTTGTGGTCGAATCTTTCTGAGTATAAATGTTAAAGAATTCATAAATAATTTAACAAAAAAAATGTTAAAATTTTCACATTTATTTTGGTTTTTAATTATTTTGCATTAAATTTGGAGCTCGATATAATAAAAAAATGTTAAATTTAATGCAAAAAACAATGTCTATGAGTGTTAAAATATATAAAAAAAGCAGTATCCTTGTTGTAGGATTTATGATGTCAGCGAGCTGTGTTCCGAATTATTTTGTTCAAAATACAAAAGGAACAGCATCTAATGTGCCAGAATCTTTGGTGAAATCAAGAACATATCAAGATAACTATAAGGTAGAAAAGAAGGAAGAATTTATACCTTATAAGCCTATTGAAGTAATCGAAAATACATCTATTGCTAATGAAATATTGGAAAAAAACGCTTCTCTATATAAGGAAGAGGAGGCTACTTCTAATATTAAAGTGGATCGTATATTATCGACTGCAAAGACTTATTTAGGAACTCCATACCGGTATGGAGGAGTTTCTAGAAGAGGGATTGATTGTTCAGCTTTTGTTCAGAAATCATTCGGCCCTCATGATGTTTTGTTGCCTCGTGTGTCTAGAGATCAAGCTAAAAAGGGACGTTATGTTTCTAAATCTGAATTGGAAAAAGGGGATTTGGTATTTTTTGCTACTAAGGGAGGTGGAATAGTTTCTCATGTAGGAATCGTTGTAAATCCAGATGGTAGTAATAGTTCCTTTATACATGCGTCTTCTTCTAAAGGTGTAACCGTTTCTAAATTAAATAATTCTTATTGGAGTAAACGTTACTTACAAGCAAGAAGGGTAGTTGATACAAGAGGATAATTGCTGATAAGATAAATATTAAAGGAGGGTATAATGTAGAAATATATTATACCTTCTTTTTTATATTGGGTATAAAAATTAAAATTTTTCTGAAATAATATCTAAGGTTTGAATTAAAACATCCAAGTTGTCAGTAGTGACAAGCTTATTTTTATATTCTTTAAAGTGTGGTATTCCCTTAAAATAATTTGTGTAGTGGCGTCTTGTTTCAACAATTCCAGAGTGTTTTCCTTTCCATTCGGTAGACCAAATTAGATGTTTTTTTGCAACTTCTACGCGCTCTTTGATTGTTGGAGGAGCTAAATGTTTTCCCGTTTTGAAAAAATGCTTGATTTCATTAAATATCCAAGGGTAACCAATAGCTGCACGACCAATCATACATCCGTCTAGCCCGTATTCGTCACGCATGAGCTTTGCTTTTTCAGGAGAATCGACATCACCATTCCCAAAAATAGGAATGTGTATTCGAGGATTTTTCTTAACCTCTTTGATTAAAGTCCAGTCAGCTTCCCCTTTATACATTTGGGAACGTGTTCTTCCGTGAATGGACAATGCGGCAATACCTACATCTTGTAAACGCTCAGCTACTTCTATGATTTTAATAGAATCATGATCCCAGCCTAAACGTGTTTTGACAGTTACAGGTAAGTGCGTACGCTTAACAACAGCCTTTGTTAAGGAAACCATTTTGTCTATATCCTTTAAAATACCAGCTCCAGCCCCTTTGTTTACTACTTTTTTTACAGGACAACCAAAGTTGATGTCTAGGATGTCAGGTTGAGCTTCTGTTACAACATCAGTAGCTTCAATCATGGAATCCAAATTGGCTCCAAAAATTTGAATTCCAATAGGTTTTTCATACTCAAAAACGTCAAGTTTTTTCACACTTTTTTGAGCGTTACGAATTAAGCCTTCAACAGAGATAAATTCGGTATACATGACGTCTGCACCATGTTCTTTGCATAATCTTCGAAAAGGAGGGTCGCTTACGTCTTCCATGGGAGCTAACAGTAAGGGGAATTCACCTAAGTCTATATTTCCTATTTTTGCCAAATTTAAAATATTTTGGAACAAATGTAATAAATACGATTTATTTTTGAACTTAAACTTCTAGAATAGAAATAGGTGGTTATTTTAAATGGTTACTCAAATTTGAAAATGTCTGATCCATTAAATTTTAGTAAATTTGTTAGTATTAAAATAGTTTTAGTGTTATGAAAGCATTGATTTCGTTTTTAACAATTGCCATAGTAGTTTATATATTTTGGGTAACGTATATGTATTTTAAAAAAAGAAAAAAATAAAATTTAATATGAAAAAGTATTTTTTAGTAATAATAGGATTTATTATTCTAAATTCATGTACAGAAGTAGAAAATGGTTATAAAGGGGTGGTTTATCAACCTTACGCAGGAGGTTTAGATCCTTCTATTGTATATCCAGAAGGGGTAGATATAGGTGTTTCCTGGCTGTGGAATGATATGATTACCTATGATTGCCGACAGCATACAACTGATATCAAAGCAAACTTACTAGATGTTAACAATATGAGTGTAGGAATTACAGCTTCGGTATTTCATAGGGTAATACCTAATAAAATAGGCTATTTACACTTAGAAAAAGGGCAGGATTATGAGCAAACATATATAAAGCCTGTTTTTGAGGGAGCTTTAAAAAATGTTATAGGAAAATATACAGCTCAAGAGTTGGTCTCTTCAAAACGAGATGCTGTAGAAAAAGAGATTAAATCTATTTTAGATCAAGCTTTTAAAGTCAATTATATACAATGTGACGATATCATTATTCGAGATGTTAATTTACCTGAAGCTATAAATAAGGCTATTACCGCAAAACAGGTTCAGGAAGAGCAAAATCTTTTAGCAGAAAAAAAGAAGGTTGAAAAGGAAAATTTAGCAGCTGCTATTATTGCTGAAGCAAAAGGGAATTATGAGGCAGCTCAATATGATGCAAAGACAAAAGATATTATGTCGCATCCTAAAATGCTTAAATTAAAGGAGTTGGAAATTCAGGAGAAAGCAATAGAACGCTGGAATGGAGAGTTTGGGAATAATAATGTATTTTCTGAGGTTCCTGTAATTAGAGGGTTAGGAGGAATTAAGTAATGTAGATGTCAAAAACTAAAAAAGTATACTACTGTCAAAATTGTGGTGCTCAACATTCGCAATGGATGGGACAATGTTCTACGTGTAAAAAGTGGAATGTCATTGTTGAAGAAGTAATTAATAAAGGAGAAAAGAAGCAGGAATGGAAAGAATCGATGTCACCTTCTGGGCAAATAAATCACTCCATTAATATTATTGATGTTAATTTAAATAAAGAACATCGTATAAAAACAGAGGATGAGGAGTTAGATAATGTTTTAGGGGGAGGTATTGTACCGGGGTCTATGATTTTAATGGGGGGAGAGCCAGGTATTGGTAAGTCTACACTGTTGCTTCAACTAGCCTTATCTATGCAAGGGATTAAAACCTTATATGTTTCGGGAGAAGAAAGTTCCAATCAGATTAAAATGCGTGCAGATCGTCTTGGAATAATAAATCAAGAATGTTTCTTGTTGACGGAAACGAATACACAAAAGATTTTTAAACAAATTAAGGAAGTGCAGCCCAATCTATTGGTGATTGATTCGGTGCAAACACTTCATTCTAATTACATAGAATCCTCTGCAGGGAGTATTTCTCAAATACGAGAATGCACCAATGAATTGATGCGTTTTGCAAAAGAAACCAATACCCCTGTTTTTATTATCGGTCATATCACTAAAGATGGTGCTATTGCAGGGCCTAAGATTTTAGAGCATATGGTTGATGTAGTACTACAATTTGAGGGAGATCGTAACCATGTATACCGTATTCTACGAGCTAATAAAAATCGCTTTGGCTCTACTGCAGAAATTGGTATTTATGAGATGTATGAAAGTGGTTTACGTCAGGTTTCAAACCCTTCGGAAATGTTGATTAGTAAAAAGGATGAAGATTTAAGTGGAAGTGCGATTATTGCTACCATGGAAGGGACACGTCCTATGATGATAGAAGTGCAAGCATTGGTAAGTACAGCAGTTTATGGAACCCCACAGCGTTCAGCTACTGGTTTTGATACAAAACGGCTTAATATGTTGTTAGCCGTTTTGGAAAAACGAGCGGGTTTCCGTTTAGGAATTAAAGACGTTTTTTTAAATGTAACAGGAGGTATCAAAGTGGATGATCCTTCCATTGATTTAGGTATTATTGTTGCAATTTTATCTTCTAACGAAGATGTGGTCATTTCAGAAAAGTATTGTTTTGCTGCAGAGGTAGGTTTAAGTGGAGAAATTCGACCAGTTAGTCGCATTGAAAAACGCATTCAAGAAGCTGATAAATTGGGCTTTGAAATGATTTTTATTTCGAAATACAATTTAACGAAAGAACACAATCTTGGAATAAGGGTTGTGCCCGTTTCTAAAATATCAGAAGTGTATTTCTTTTTGTTTCGAAAGTAGGTTTTGTTAAGAAAAAATAATCTTGTAACTTCACGATTTATTAAATTAAACTTTTTTATAAATTAAAGTATGAAAAAAATAGTATTAGCATTCTCATTTTTATTTAGCTCTGTTTCTGTATGGGCAGATGAAGGAATGTGGCTTTTGATGTTGATAGAGCGATTAAATTATCAAGACATGAAAGAAAAGGGGTTGCAATTAACTCCTGAAGAAATTTATAGTGTTAACAATTCGAGTTTGAAAGATGCTATTGTGCATTTTAATCAAGGGTGTACAGCTGAAGTTATTTCGAAAGAAGGTTTGGTGCTAACCAACCATCATTGTGGTTATGAAGCTATCGCAGAGTTATCAACTCCTGAGGAGGATTATTTAAAAGACGGTTTTTGGGCTTATAAAAAAGAAGAAGAATTAAAGCCAAAACATTTGAATGTTCGTTTTTTAGATCGTATGGAAGATATGACAAATCGTATCCAGTCAAGATTAGACGGAACTATGACAGAAGAAAAACGTCAAGAAATTATTGAAGATGAAAAAGAAGTTATTGAAAAGGAATACGCGGAAGATGGAAAATATATTGTAGAAACAAAATCCTTTTTTAAAGGAAATGAGTTTTATATGTTTCGTTATATTCAATACGATGATGTACGATTAGTTGGAGCTCCACCTTCTTCTATAGGGAAATATGGAGGTGATACAGATAACTGGGAATGGCCACGTCATACAGGTGATTTTTCTATTTTTAGAGTGTATGGAGATAAAGATGGAAATCCTGCTACTTATTCTAAAGAAAATGTTCCTTTAAAACCTAAACATCACTTACCTGTTAGTTTAGAAGGGGTTCAACCTAATGATTTTGCAATGGTTTTAGGGTTTCCAGGGGTAACCAACCGTTATAAAACGTCGCAGGGAATCGAGGAATCAATTAATAAAGAATTTCCAGCATGGATTGATGCTTCAAAATCGGCTATGGATGGAATGAAAAAACACATGGATGTTGATCCAGCTATCAAACTTGCGTATGCCTCTAAATATTCTAGGTTAGCGAATTATTGGAAAAATCGTATTGGAATGATTGAGTCATTGAAAAAAAATAATACCGTTTCCAATAAACAAAAAATAGAAAAAGATTTACAAAGGTGGATTAAGAAGAAGAAAAAAAGAAGTGCTGAATACGAGCAAATATTTCCTTTATTAGATAAATATTATGCTTCTTCAGGTGATCATTATAGACCTTATTACCATTCTATGATGATTTTAAGAGGAAGTGATTTAGCTACGATGCCTTTTGCTTTAGGAGAGGTGTTTGAGGAATATGGAATGCTTTCTGAGGAGGAGAAATCAAAATCTTTTGACAAGTTTGCTAAGAAAATCGATGAAAAATACGAAAGTATTTACCCTAAAGTAGAAAAAGATATTATAGCTTCTGTATTATCAGTTTATATGAAAAAGGTTCCTTCTAAATTGCAATCCTCATATATAAAAGATTTAAGTCAAAAATACAACGGAGATTTTAATAAGTTTACAGACGAGTTGGAAAAAAGGTCTCTTTTCTTTGATAAAGAAAGAGTAAAAGAAGTCTTAAAGTCAGGGAATTTAGTAAATTTAGGGAGTGATCCATTATTGCAGTTTACACAAAATATTGTAAAAGATTATAACGCAAGCTTTAAAAAAACAGAGGAAAATGGAGAAGTATTAGCAAAAGCAGAACGTTTATTTGCAAAAGCACTTCGTGAGTCTAATGAAAGGCATGTGTATTATCCAGACGCTAATTCGAGTATGCGTTTGACTTATGGAACTGTAAGGACACTTCCTAGAAGAGCAGACCGCCCTAATGATGCATCGGAAAATTATTATACTACGCTAAAAGGAGCAATGGCTAAATACAAAAAGGATGATTTAGAATTTGATCTTCCTGAAAAGTTGATTGATCTTTATAATAAAAAAGACTATGGAATTTATGCTGCGAAAGAAGGGTATTTACCTATTTGTTTTTTAACCGATAATGATATTACGGGAGGAAATTCAGGCTCGCCTGTAATTAATGGAAAGGGAGCGTTAATAGGTTCTGCTTTTGATGGAAATTCAGAGGCCTTAAGTGGAGATATCTTGTTTGAAGATAATTTGCAGCGTACTATCATTGTAGATATTCGTTATGTGCTATTTATTATAGATAAATATGCTGGAGCTCAAAATCTAATAGATGAAATGACGATAGTCAAATAAACTAGATTTAATAAAATAATTAATAAAA
>JBKDZS010000106.1:0-24433 GCA_047971445.1 Flavobacteriales bacterium | reverse complement strand
GATTGGTAATACCCGAAAGGAAGATCAACAACAACTAAAGCTCTTTGGGTTGCACGTGTTACGGCTTTTGCATGATAAATTATTTCATCAAGTGTAATGGGTAAGGTAGATTCATTTCCAGCGAAGACATTAGAAGCAGAGTCTCCTACTAAAATAATATCAACTCCTGCTTTGTCTAAAATTTGTGCTGTGGTATAATCATATGCTGTTAACATGCTAATTTTTTCTCCTTCACTCTTGAGTTTTTGAATTTTTTTGATGGTTACTTTTCCTTTATTTCCTAAAATACTTGATGACATAATATTCTGAATTTGGGTCTGAAATTACTTATATTTTTTTAATATTGATGTCAAATTTATATAAATAATGTACAGATTATTTTTCTTTTTAAACTTTTGTTTTTGGGTAATTGTTTGTGCTTTTTAAGTAATTTTATGCTATTATACCTACTGTTATTAAGAGGAATTAAAACAGAATATAATATTAAATCTTTATAATTTTATTTTAAAACTAAAATTAATACAGAATGAAATTAAACAAATTATCATTTTTATAACATTGATTTTTTAAAAATTAAGTATTTTGCAGATTCAATAAAATTAGATTTCATGATAAAAAAAATGATTAGCTTATCCTTATTTTTAGGAATGGTTCTTATTCATGCTCAAATTCATCCTGACCGCGAATTAAGTTGGAAAAAGAAATACAATGCATCTCCAGAAAAGAAAAATGAGTTGATTCACACAAAGTTAAAACTTCGTTTTGATTATGCTAAAAAACATGTTTTAGGAGAAGAATGGGTAACGGTAAAACCTCACTTTTATAATCAAAATACATTGATTTTAGATGCCAAATCTATGGATATTCATGAGGTTTCTTTAAATGATAAAAAATTACAATTTGATTACGATGGTTTAAAATTAAGGGTTCAGCTCAATAAAGCTTATACAAAGAATGAGTCTTATACTATTTATATAAAATATACAGCAAAGCCCGAAGAAGTTAAACAAGAAGGAAGTGATGCAATTAATGATGCTAAAGGGTTGTATTTCATTAATGCGGATGGGTCTGAAAAAGATAAACCCACACAAATTTGGACACAGGGAGAAACTGAAGCAAGTAGCTGTTGGTTTCCAACAATTGATGCTCCAAATCAAAAAACAACACAAGAAATTGAATTAACTGTTCCAAATCAATATGTAACTCTTTCAAATGGGTTACTAGAGTCACAAACGAAAAATGATGATGGAACACGAACAGATTATTGGAAAATGGATTTGCCTCACGCTCCTTATTTATTTTTTGTTGGAGTTGGAGATTATGAAATTATTAAAGATAGCTGGAAAGGAAAGCCAGTTAATTATTATGTAGAGAAAGAATATGCAGATTATGCAAAGGGAATGTATGGTGTTACACCTGAAATGCTTACATTTTTTTCAAATATCACAGGTGTAGAATACCCTTGGCCAAAATATGACCAGATTTCAGCGCGAGAGTATGTAAGTGGGGCTATGGAAAATACAACAGCTGTTTTACATCAGCATGCCGTTAATCAAACGGATAAAGAGTTAGCAGATGAAAATCGTTGGGAATCTGTCATTGCACATGAAGCTTTTCATCACTGGTTTGGAGATTATGTAACATGCGAAAGTTGGGCAAATTTAACAGTAAACGAATCGTTTGCTAATTATTCAGAATATCTTTGGAAGGAACATAAGTATGGTCGTGATGCTGCTGATGCTCACCTAGATGAAGATGTTAAAGGTTATAAGGCAGGAAATAATGATCATAAAAAACTCGTTCGATTTGGTTATGACGACAAAGAAGATATGTTTGATGAGGTTACGTATAATAAAGGAGGTGCTATTTTACATATGTTACGAGAGTATATCGGTTATGATGCATTTAAAGAAGGAATGAACCATTTTCTAGTAGATAACAAATTTGGAACGGGGGAAGCACATCAAGTACGTTTAGCTTTTGAAAAAGTAAGTGGAAAAGATTTAAATTGGTTTTTTAATCAATGGTATTTTGGTAGTGGTCACCCAAAACTAAAGATCAATTATGGTTATGATGATCAAGCTCGTGAAGCGGTTGTAGTGGTTGAGCAAACCCAAAAAGATTTATTTGAATTACCTTTAAAAGTAGGAATATACCATAATGGGAGCCATCAAGTTCAAGAAGTTTGGTTAAATGAAAAAAAAGAAACTTTCAAATTTAAAGTAGATGGAAAACCGGATTTAGTTAATATAGATGATGATAAGGTGTTATTAATGGATCGTATTGAAGATAAGACAACTGAAAATTATATATTTCAATACAATCACGTAAAAAACTATAGAGATCGGAAAGAAGCTTTAGAAAAAACAAAAGAGCTTATGTCAACTAATTCTGATGTCTTAAAAATGTATAAGAAGGCATTAGATGATTCTTATTATGGAATTCGGTTAATGGCGTTGTTTAACCTAAATATGGAGGAGATAAAAGTAAAAAAAGAAGTACTTCCCCTTGTTGAAAGAATGGCTAAAAACGACTCTAAAAATTTAGTGCGTGCACGGGCTATTGAAATTCTAAGTTCTTTAGAAGACAAGTCGTACTTATCTTTATTCCAAGAAGGTTTAAAAGTTAAATCGGCTGCTATTTCATTAGCTTCACTATCAGGAATGTACAATGTTGATCCTATTTTTGCTATAGAATATGTAAAGAAAAATCCGATGGAAATTAAAGAATTAGATGATTTCTCTTTTATCTTAGCAAAGATTTATATTGAAGGAAAAGATACTTCTCAAATAGAAAATGTTGCCAAATTTGTGAATATGTATCCCTTTTTACAGGTAAAAGAAGACGCGGATATTTTTAAAGACGGTTATGATTGGGTTGTACAATCGGATAATTTAAAAGCAACTCAAAATTTAGGAGATTCTTTTGTAAAAACAGCAATTTCATTTAAAAAGTATAAGTTAGCTGATCGTTTGATACCTATGGTAGAAAATGCAATTAAAACCAAACAAGGTATGCATAGTCAAACTCAATCAGGCTCACTTTTAGAACAGATAGATTATCTACAAAGGACCATTGAAAAATTGAAAAATATAAAATAAACACAATATTGTGTTTGCAAACAGTGAAAAATTAAAACTAATTCAGGGTTTAATTATTTTGTATTAAATCCTGAGTTAGTTTGTTATACCGGTAGAGTAGTGCCAGAGCAGAAAAGGTTAATCCAATTCCTAAACCAATCCAAATTCCAAAGGCACCCATCTCAAAATAAATGGCGCACATATAACTAATAGGAATAGTGATAATCCAATAAGCAATAAAAGTTATTATCATAGGGATGGTGACGTCTTGAATGCCCCGAAGAGCTCCTAAAGTCACGAGCTGTATACCGTCACCTAATTGAAATAAAGCGGCAATAATTAGTAAACTAGAGGCTAAGGTGGCTGCATTTTTACTTTGAGTAAATCCCCAAGGAAGTTGTTCTCTAAAAGAAATAAATAATATGCCAAAGAAAAGCATGAAAATTGCGGTCATTTTTATATTGGAGAAACCTACCTCACGCAACATTTTAAAATCTCGTATACCCTTTTGATTCCCAATACGTACAGTTGCAGACACAGCTAGCCCAGTACATAATAAAAAAGAGATAGAAGCAAGCTGTATAGCTACCTGATGAGCCGCTAAATCGGTTTGACTGGATAATCCTGCAATAAAAGCTGCAGAAGTGAAAGCACTTACCTCAAAAAACATTTGAAAAGCGGTCGGTATGCCTAGTCGAATCATCTTTTTGAATAAAGAATACGACCAACGTTTAAAAGAAACATATTGCAAATAGGTTTTGACCTTTTTCCATTGTAATACGATAACAAAAATAGAGAGAGCAGAAAAAAAACGAGCAATTAAAGTTCCTAAAGCTGCACCTTGAACACCCATAGCAGTAAAACCAAAATTTCCTTCAATAAGGCAGTAATTTAAAAAAATATTCAAAATAATGGCAACCCATGTAGCAATAGTTGCAGGTAAAGTTAAAGATAAGCCTTCCCCAAATTGACGGAAAGTTTGAAAAATCATAATTGGAATTAGAGAAAAAGCCAAAGTATCAAGGTAAGGAACAGCCTCCTTTATAACCTTTTCAGGTTGGCCTAAATAATGCATGAAACTGGAAGAAAAAATAGTTAAAACTGCTAGTGTAACACCAAAAATGATGTTGATAATAAAGCCATGAGAAAAAAGATCTGCTACTGCTTCATAATCTTGATCAACATCTTTTTCAGCAACCAAAGGAGACATGATAATGCTAATACCTAACGCTAAAACTAACAACAAAATAAAAACAGAATTTCCTAAAGAAACAGCACCTAAATTAATTTCTGATTGAATAGGATCTCCTACCTTTCCTACCATTATGGTATCAGCAATGTTTAAAGCAATTTGTCCAACTTGACTTAACATGACAGGAAAAGCAAGGGTTATATTTTTTTTTTGTATGTTCGTAAAATGTCATAATGCAAAGATGGGAATTTTAATAGGAGTAACCTTACCTTAAGCCGATTTTAATTTCAGTACAATTAAACTATCTGTTGAAAACCTAGAGTGTAATTAGTAAACGTTTAATTGATGAGCATGATGTCATATTATAAATTGAGATGAAGTATCTCTATAAGAAGTGGCGTTTAGATGCATATTTACTTAAAAACTTCAAAGAGGCAGAAAATTTAACCCAAAAATATATACGATTACAATAAACATAGACTTTATAATAGCTTATAGAACATGATCCATATCGAATTTTTAGTAAAAAAATAATCAAGTTAATCAATACCATTTTGTAAAAAAAATTATCCTATTTTTGAGAGAGGTTAGATAGAAGAATACTTATATAAGGAATATAATTTGTTGGCATGAAAGAAAAATTGATACATTTAAAAAGAGAATTAGAAAAATATCATGATACGTTACTAGGATATCCCGTTTCGGATGATTTAGAGTTTACATCATTAAGTGAATTTTTAAATTTTCCAATTAACAATATTGGAGATCCTTTTGTTCCATCAAATTATCGAATTGATACACGTGATTTTGAAAAAAAAGTAGTAACATTTTTTGCAGATTTATTTAGAGCTCCTCAAGATAACTGGTGGGGGTATGTAACCAATGGAGGGTCTGAAAGTAACTTATATGGGTTGTATATTGCTCGTGAAATGTATCCAAAAGCTATGTTTTATCATTCAGAATCAACACACTACAGCGTGCAGAAAAATCTACAACTATTAGGTGTTCCTAGCGTAGTAATTCGTTCACAAAAAAATGGTGAAATGAATTATGAAGATTTTCATAATACATTAAAAATAAATCGACACAAACCAGCAGTTGTTGTAGCTAATATTGGAACAACCATGACTGAAGCACGTGATGATGTTTCAAAAATAAAACAAATTTTAAATGATTTAATTATCACAAAAAAATACATTCACGCAGATGCTGCATTATCAGGAGGATACACAGCCTTTTTAGAACCGAAGCCGGCTTTTGATTTTGAAGATGGTGTAGATAGTATAGCCATTAGTGGTCATAAATTTATAGGTTCTCCTAATCCGTCAGGAGTAGTAGTCGTTAAAAAGGATAATAAAGAAGGTATAGGAGAAGTTGTAGAATATGTAGGAAGCCCCGATACAACTATAACAGGATCTCGAAATGGACATTCTCCTTTGTATTTATGGTATTCGATTAATAAGCATGGAAAAGAAGGCTTGAAAAAACGTGCTGAATATTCACTCGAGCTAGCCAAATATGCTAAAAAAGAATTAAATGATTTGGGATTGAATGCTTGGAGTAATCCTAATACCATTACGGTTATTTTTGATAAACCTTGTAAAGAAGTATGTGAAAAATGGCAATTAGCTACAGAAGGAAACTTTGCTCATATTATATGTATGCCAAGTGTCACTAAGGAAAGAATAGATCGTTTTTTGAAAGATCTTTCTATGTAATGTTGTTTCTATAGTATCAAATAAAAAAACATCTAAATTATTATTTGAATTATCTTTTTTTAGTAATAATCTTAGGTTGAGAAAATTAATAAAAGAATGGATTTGACAATATTTGAATCCAAGTAATCAAATATATACAATATTAGATACGGTTTACTATAAATTTAATTTCCGAGTTATCATTTTAGTGTTCTAAATTTTATTAATAACTTTAAGGAATTAAAATTACAATATATGAGAAAAACCGTTATAGTAGCTTCAGGGAGAACACCTATGGGAAGTTTTATGGGAAGTCTATCCTCCATTCCCGCTACAAAGTTAGGTAGCATTGCCATTCGAGGTGTATTAGACAAAATAAATCTAGATCCTTCTTTAGTAGATGAGGTTTTTATGGGGAATGTATTACAAGCTCATTTAGGACAAGCTCCAGCACGTCAGGCTGCTTTAGGTGCGGGAATTCCCAATACAGTCCCTTGCACTACTGTTAACAAAGTATGTGCTTCAGGAATGAAATCGGTTATGTTAGGAGCACAAGCCATTGCCCTGGGAGATGCTGATATTGTGATAGCAGGAGGTATGGAAAATATGTCACAAGTTCCACACTACGTACCTAATAGTCGGAAAGGACAAAAATTTGGTAATACTTCAATGATAGACGGATTAGCATTTGATGGTTTGACTGATCCTTATGCAAAAGGACTTATGGGGGTCTTTGCAGATGCTACAGCGAATAAATATAATATATCTAGAAAAGATCAAGATAGTTTTGCCATTGAATCATACAAACGATCTACAGATGCTTGGAAATTAGGCAAATTTAAGGATGAAATTATTCCTGTTGAAGTTCCTCAACGAAAAGGAGATACTTTTTTCTTAAAAGAAGATGAGGAATATAAAAATGTTCGTTTTGACAAAATTCCAACTCTTCGTGCTGCTTTTTCTAAAGAAGGAACAGTAACGGCAGCGAATGCTTCTACAATGAATGATGGAGCTGCTGCTTTAGTTTTAATGAGTGAAGAAAAAGCACAGGAATTGGGGTTAACTCCATTGGCTATTATTCGTTCTTATGCAGATGCAGCTCATGAACCGGAATGGTTCACAACTGCTCCTGCTAAAGCGATTCCAAAAGCACTAGAGAAAGCGGGGATATCAAAGAATGAGATTGATTTTTTTGAATTAAATGAAGCTTTTTCTGTGGTGGGATTAATTAATATTAAGTTATTGGAAATTGAGGCTTCTAAAACTAATGTGAATGGAGGAGCTGTTTCATTGGGACATCCGTTAGGTGTAAGTGGTGCCCGTATTATTGTAACTTTATTAAACGTTTTAAAACAAAATAATGCTAAAATTGGAGTAGCTGGAATTTGTAATGGAGGCGGTGGTGCTTCAGCTATGGTAATTGAGAGGCTTTGAAATAGTGGTTAAGGAATGTAATAAAAAGAGTCCTAAACTAAGTTTAGGACTCTTTTATATCGTGATTATTTATCAAATAAATAATCTACACCAACTTCTTTAAATTTACCTAACTTTTTTAATGATTCAAAATCAATATGCTCTTTATTACCAATCAAAATATAATTGAATTGTTTTCTTTTGATATGTTTATCAAAAAATTGTTTTAAATCTTCAAATGAAGTATTCTTTACTTGATTGTAGATTTCTTCTCGATTGTTATAATTAATGCCTAAATCCTGTAAAGCTTTATATTTCCAATATATTTTATCTTTAGTAATTCTTTTAGCTTCCATTTTTTTCAAAACAGCTACTTTAGCAGATTGAAACTGTTTTTCAGATTTAGGTAAATTATTCATCAATTCCTGCATAGCTTCAACTGCCTGAGAAAGTTTATTGTTTTGTGTTCCAATATAAGCATAAACTATATGTTCATCTTCCTTTTCTTTTGGTAGAGTATACGAAGAAAAAGAGCTATAAGCTAACGATTTGGATTCTCTTAATTCTTGAAAAACAATAGAGGATAAACCTGACCCAAAGTAAGTTTTAAATAATTCGATGAGCGCTATATTTTCTTTATTAAACTTTACATCTTTTGCTAAAAATGCTAATTCTGTTTGCACCATATCATAGTTAGTAAAATAAAGAGTATTATTTGCTTCAACTAAGGTGTGTTTTTCCCTTTCAGGGTATTCTTTTAATAGCTTTTTAACTTTGTGTGATTTTTCAATAAGCTTTTTTACACTTTTTTTATCTTTTCCATAGTAAAAAGCATAGTGTTTGAATTCTTTTAATTCTTTAATAATAGATGTTAACTCTACAGGTTTTATTGACCTTAACTCTTCTTCTGAATAACGATTACGCAATGAAGAATTTTCACCGTAGAGTGCCATATTAAATAACCCCGTCCAAAAAATATCTTCTTTCTTAATTTTAACATTTTCTCGATCTTTCATTTCAGCATCAATAAAATCTTGATATATTCTAGAACTCGGCTTAACATTTTGCATTAAATGCTCCAGTAATGTTAATCCCTCTTCTAAATTTTCTCTTAATCCGTTCAGATATACGTAAGATCGATTATCGTTTACATTAACACCAAAATTAATCCCTAGTTTATAAAATTCTTGATTGATTTCTGAAGGTGTATATTGATCTGTACCTAACAGTTTTAGATAGTTAATAGCTAAAGGTAGTTTTTTCATGTTTTCACTACCCATATCATATATATAAGCTAAATAAAATAAATCATTTGTTTTATTTTCTATATAAGAAAGTTCTAACCCATTTTTTAATTTTACTAGCTCTATTTCTTCTTTAAAATCAATAAAATGAGGTTTAATAGCTTCTACTTTTATTTTTGAAAAATTTTGAAAAAAATGAGAGGATTTATCTCGATTGAGTTCTATAGGGGTTATTTCAGGTTTTTCTACCTTTACTAAACTTTTATCTTCTCCTCTTCTTTTGTAAACAATCACATAGTTATCTTTATAAAATTGGTTAGCAAATGCAACAAGTTCAGCTTTTGAAATTGTTTTTAATTCTTCTAAAAAATTAAGTTCATCTTGCCAATCTCTAAAATGAACGAAAGCTCTATAATAAGCTGTTGCTATGTTTGTTGCTTGTTCATATCGCTTAATTGTATTTAACTTTAAGTCATTGATAACCGCCTCTATCAACCATTCATCAAAATCACCTTTTTTGATTCGATTGATTTGATCCAAAATCAAATCTCTTACTTCTTCTAAAGACTGACCTTCTTTTGGCAATCCCCTAAATGTGTGTAAGCCGTAATCATTAAAAAAGTTTGGATAACATGTTGCTTCCTGTACTTTATTCTTTTGATTTAACTCTAAATCAATTAAACCTGCTTTTGAATTGGATAAAATCATATCCAAAAGACGAACTTTTTTTCTTTGATCGGAATGAATTCCCTCTGAACGATAAGCAAATGTTACAGAGGCTACACTTGGAGTTATTACCTCTTTTTCTAAAACCTGAGTTAGAGGTTTTTCTTTAGGTAAAACAGGATGTTTTAATTCTTGTGATTTCATGCCTCCAAAAGACTGATCTATCCATTTTATAGTTTGATCATAATTTAAATCTCCTACTAAAACAATGGCCATATTATTAGGTACATAATATTTTTTAAAATAGGCATATATAGCTTTCATTGAAGGATTTTTTAGATGCTCTGACTTTCCAAGGGTGGTTTGTTGTCCATATGGGTGATTAGGAAATAATTGCTCCATTAAAGGATATATTATTCTTCGACGATCATTATCCTGTGCTCGATTAAATTCTTCATAAACCGCTTCTAATTCTGTATGAAACAATCTTAAAACCAATTGGCTAAAACGTTCACTTTCCAATTTTAACCATTTATTTAATGAGTTTGAAGGTATTTTACTTTTATAAATGGTTTCTTCATGCCAAGTGTGAGCATTAACTCCTTCAGCTCCAATCGACTGTATCATATTGTCGTATTCGTTTGCAATGGCTAATTTTGATGCCTTGTAAGATAATGAATCGATTTTTTTGTAAATCAGTTTCTTTTTTTCAAGATGGGGTTCTTCCTTATGCTTTTCATATAAATCAGTTAGCTCTTCTAGCACTTTACGTTCTTTTTCCCAGTTTTGAGTTCCTATTTTAGGAGTACCTTTAAAAAGCATATGCTCTAAATAATGTGCTAACCCTGTATTGTCAGAAGGGTCATATGAAGATCCTGCCCGTACGGCAATATAGGTTTGAATTTTTGGCTCATCTGTGTTTTTGGCTAAATAAACAGTTAAGCCATTATCTAAAGTATACAATCGAAGACCTGTAGGGTCATTTTTATATGTTTTGTAGGAGTATTCTTGGCTATAAAAATTTGCGGACAATAGAACTAGAATCCAAAATATATATCTTCTCATAGTTTGATGATCTTTTAATCAAATATAAAAAAAACTATGAAACTAAATTAAAAGTCCTTGCTATTTCTTAATTGAAATCTAGACGATTGCAAATTTTTCTTTTACTAAATATTCTGCTATTTGAATGGCATTTAAGGCAGCTCCTTTTTTTATTTGATCACTTACACACCAAAATGTAATACCATTTGGATTGGTTAAGTCTTTACGTAATCTTCCCACATAAACATCATCTTTTCCGGAAGAAGATAAAGGCATTGGGTATTCCAATTGAGCTATATTATCTTGAAGAGTTAGTCCTTTCGCATTGGAAAAAGCCTCTCTTACATCACTTATTTTTAATGGCTTTTCAGTTTCTACCCAAATAGCCTCTGAATGAGCACGCATAACAGGAACCCGAACACAGGTAGCACTTACTTCAATATCTGAATCCATAATTTTTTTGGTTTCATGATACATTTTCATTTCCTCTTTTGTATAGCCATTTTCTGTAAATACATCTACTTGAGGAATTAAATTTAAGGAAAGTTGATACGCAAATTTCTCTATGGTTAAATCTTCGTTGTTTACCCATTCTTTCATCTGATTTGCTAATTCTAGCATTCCCTTATTTCCAGCTCCTGAAGCAGATTGATATGTAGAAACATGTACTTTTTTAATATGAGAAAGAGCTTCAATTGGTTGCAATGCAACTACCATTTGAATGGTTGTACAATTAGGATTTGCAATAATGTTTTTAGGCGTTTTTAATGCAGCTATTGCATTTACCTCAGGAACAATTAAGGGAACTTCAACATCCATTCTAAAGGCACTAGAATTATCTATCATTAGAGCTCCATACTTCGTAATGGTTTTTGCATATTCTTTAGAAATAGCTCCTCCGGCAGAAACTAAAGCAATATCTACATCTTTAAAAGCGTCATCATGTTTTAGCTTTTGAACAGATAATTTTTTTCCTTTAAAAGTATAAATGTCACCTTCACTTCTTGCTGATCCAAATAATACCAACTCATCCAAGGGAAAATTTCTTTCTTCTAAAACTTGTAAAAACTCTTGACCTACGGCTCCACTAACACCTACAATGGCTACTTTCATACTATAATTACTAATTTGTCCATGACAAAAATACGCAAAAAAGTGATGAGAAATAAGCTATTTAATTGCTTTTTCACAAAGGATTATGTTTAATGCTTTCTTTTATATAAAGGAACAGTGCTGCAAGCCTCCCCAAACATTAAACTTCTAACAACGGGTTTTATCTTTTGAGCTAATAAAACATAAGTATTATGAGGGATAGGTAAATGGCTACATCCTTTTATAATAACAGGTTTATCTCGATAAGGTTCTATATCAAGTTTAGAAACAATATCATGGAATAGTGTCTCTTCTAAATCATCTAAATCACCTTGAACAACAAAGTGAGCATAATTTTGTAGATGTAGTGTAATCAATATGAAAGCCCAAGAAGGAACAATAGCATCTGTAGAGCATGTAAGTGCTATAAACTGCCCCTTATATTGCGCCCAATTATGGTGTTTGATTTTTGTTCGGAAATCTTGTTCTTTTAATGCGAGGCCTTTATGTAACCAGTCTTTTATATCAAATATTATGCGTTTTCCTTTAGGATAGAAATCTTCTAAATCCAATGTTACTAAGGGACTTTTTTTAATCTTATTAATAATCTCTTCACTCATTTATATACTAAATTTGACACTCAAAAATACTAAAAAGAGTTTATTAATAAAATGAAAAGATGTGATTGTGCTCTTTTTTAAGGATCTAGGTAAATTATTTTTCTCATTCAACTTGTTTCTGTACTTTTGGTGAAAGAAAATTTGTATGATTCAATCTATGACGGGTTATGGAAAATCTGTTACCCAGCTTTCTGATAAAAAAATTACCATTGAAATTAAGTCTTTAAATAGTAAACAATTGGATTTAAGTGTTCGAATGCCGTCTTTTTATAAAGAAAAAGAAATGGGTATTCGTAAGCAATTGGGAAAAAGAATGATACGAGGAAAAATTGAATTTCTTTTTTATTCCGAATTAACAGGAGTAGAAAAATCTCGAATAATTAATAAGGAAGTTGCACGATCTTATATCGATGATTTAAAAGAAATTGCTCCTACGGATAATGAAGTGGAGTTATTGCAGATAGCCATGAGAATGCCTGATGCTACAACATCTTCTCATGATGAACTAGATGAAGAAGAATGGCTTCTGATTCAAGATACAGTTGATAAGGCTATTGATAATATTGTTCAGTTTAGAACAGATGAAGGAAAGTCGATTGAAATTGATTTTAAAGAACGTATTGCCAATATTGAATCACTTTTAGAAGAAGTTAAACAATATGAAAATGAACGCATCGAACACTTAAAAATGCGAATAAAAGAACGTCTAGAAGAAGTTGTAGGAAAAGCTCATGTAGATGAAAATCGTTTTGAACAAGAACTTATATATTACATCGAAAAGTTGGATATAAATGAAGAAAAAGTACGATTAAAAAATCACCTCAATTATTTTATAGAACAATTAGATACAACAGAGTCTAACGGTAAAAAATTAGGTTTTATTACACAAGAAATAGGTAGAGAAATTAATACATTAGGATCCAAATCAAATCATACAGAAATGCAAAAAATAGTCATTCAAATGAAAGATGAATTAGAAAAAATTAAAGAACAAGTTTTAAATTCATTGTAAAATGACTACAGGAAAATTAATTATATTCTCTGCTCCTTCTGGATCTGGAAAAACAACCTTGGTACGACATCTATTGGCTAATCAAAAAAAAATGGCCTTTTCCATTTCATGCGCCACCCGTGAGAAAAGAGAACATGAAATCGATAAAAAAGATTATTACTTTATTTCTCTAGAAGATTTTGAAAATAAAATTCAAAATGATGAATTTATTGAATATGAAGAAGTTTATAAAGGATCTTATTACGGCACTTTAAAGTCAGAAGTAGAACGTATTTGGAAAGAAGGAAAGCATGTCGTTTTTGATATTGATGTTGTAGGAGGGCTAAACATAAAAAAACAATTTAAAGAAAGTGCTTTAGCGATCTTTGTAAAACCTCCTTCCATAGAGGAGTTACAACGTCGTCTTGAAGAGAGGTCTACTGAAACTTCTGAAAAAATTGCTGTGCGTGTAGCCAAATCGGAGCGAGAAATGGCTTTTGCAAAAGATTTTGATGTTGTTTTAATTAACGATGATTTGGAACAAGCCAAAAAGACAGTAGAAAAATTGGTTGAAGATTTTATTCATTAAATCTTCATATGATGGATATACAAAACATTTATTATCAAAGAGAGGGAAAAGGTCTTCCTGTAGTATTACTTCATGGATTTTTAGAAGATATGACTATGTGGGATGAATACACTTCTCAATTGATGACACAGTATACTGTTCTTAGAATTGATCTCTTAGGACACGGTAAAACAACTTGTCAAAATACTGTTTACAGTATGGAGGCACAAGCAGAAGTTGTAAAAGGGGTTTTAAGAAAAGAACGCATTTCAAAGGCTGTTATAGTTGGACATTCAATGGGAGGATATGTAACATTGGCTTTCGCTGAACAATACCCTGAAATGACGAAAGGATTTTGTTTGTTTTTTTCTTCTACCTTGGCAGATAATCTTGAAAAGAAAAAACAACGAAGTCATGTGGCAAAATTGATAAAAACACAAAAAGAATCATTTCTTCGTATAGCCATTCCTAGTCTTTTTCATGAAAATCAAAAAAAATCATTACAGCCCTATATTGAAAAAACTAAAAAAATGGCTGAAAAAATTACAACAGAAGCCATTATAGCTTCTCTTAATGGAATGCGTTTACGAAAAGATCGAACGCATATTTTACGATCATCGATTCCTAAACAATGGTTGGTAGGTAATTTTGATTCAACCTTAAGTTTAGAGTCATTTCAAGAACAAAAAAACATAGCAACTAACTTAGATTTTCGTACTTTTGACATAGGTCATATGGGACATTATGAGGCACCAGAAGAGACGCTTAATGCATTACAAGAATTTATTAAAAGATGTTACTCAAACGAAGAGTGTTAAATATTTGTAAGGTATTGAATAACAGGTGATAAAATTTAATTATGGTCTTTTAGACTCTGGTTTTTATAGGAAGGTATACGACTTTTTTAGTTTCATAAAAAACCTCCTCATAAAAATCTTTGATGTTGTAAATCTGTGCGGAAGGATAATCTTTTAATTCTTCTTTTAAATCTCCTCCTTTTAGATATAAAATTCCATTTTGAAATTCATGAATAGATTCTTTTTTAACCTTTTTACGTACCCATGCTACAAATTGAGGCATTTGTGTAACTGCTCGACTTATAATAAAGTCAAATTCTTGTTTGACTTTTTCAACTCGAATTTGTTCTGCTTTAACATTATCTAGTTCCAAGGCATTTTTAATTTTATCCACCACTTTAATTTTTTTTCCAATGGAATCAATCAAGTAAAAGTTAGTTTTTGGAAATAAAATAGCCAATGGAATACCTGGAAAACCACCGCCTGTTCCTACATCCATAACCGATGAATTTGGTTTAAAGCTAAGTACTTTCGCAATGGATAAAGCATGTAAAACATGTCGCTCATATAAAAAATCAATATCTTTTCGTGAAATAACATTTATTTTCGTATTCCACTCCTGATAAAGAGCTTCTAATTGAGTGAATTGATCTATTTGTTTTTTAGTTATATTTTCAAAATATTTTATAACTAGTTCTATTCCCTTCATACAGTGCAAAAATACATTATTTTTTCTCTGATTTTTAATAAATTCTCTTGTTTATATTACCAATTCTTTTAGTAAATTTGTTAGGTATAATAATCTGTTAATAATGTCAAAAATTTCACAAAGAGTTCAAAAAATGAGTTTTTCTGCAACCTTAGCAATGACTCAAAAGGCACGCGAATTAAAATCCAAAGGACATGATGTCATTAGCTTAAGCATTGGAGAACCTGATTTTAACCCTCCTGAATTTATTCAAGAAGCTGCTATTTCAGCGATTAAAGAGGGCTTTAATTCTTATACACCTGTTCCCGGTTATGCAGAGTTACGCGAGGCTATTTCCTATAAATTTAAACGAGACAATAATTTAGATTATTCACCTGAGCAAATTGTGGTTTCTAATGGAGCAAAACAGTCCATTACAAATGTATTTTTAGCCACACTAAATGAAGGAGATGAAGTGATTGTTCCAGCTCCTTATTGGGTGAGTTATATTGAAATGATTAAAATAGCAGATGGTATTCCAATTCCTGTAGAGACTTCAATTGAAACTGATTTTAAAATTACACCCAAACAATTAAAAGAAAAAATTACCTCTAAAACAAAAGGGTTTATTTTTAGTTCTCCTTGCAACCCTTCAGGAAGCTTATACAGTAAAGAAGAGTTACAAGCTCTTGTTGATATACTAAAAGATTATCCTGATATCATTATTGTTTCTGATGAAATTTATGAATACATAAATTATACAGGGCAACATACTAGTATTGCTCAATTTTTAGAAATAAAAGAGCAAACAGTAACTGTAAATGGAATGTCCAAAGCTTTTGCTATGACGGGTTGGAGAATTGGATATATAGGAGCTCCACTTTGGTTAGCTAAAGCTTGCAATAAAATTCAAGGGCAAATGACTTCTGGAGCTAATTCTGTTGCTCAAAGAGCTTCTATTAAAGGATTAGAAGCCCCTGTTTCTGAAATTCAATATATGATAGATGCTTTTAAATCTAGGAGATCTTTAGTTTTGAATATGGCTCAAAAAATTAAGGGATTTAAATGCAATGAACCTCAAGGAGCCTTTTATATATTTCCTGATGTTTCTGACTTATTTGGAAAAACATTCAATAACTTTACAATAAATAACTCAACAGATTTAGCTATGTATTTGTTAGAGTATGCTCGTGTTGGAACAGTATCCGGTGACGCCTTTGGTTCCCCTAACTGTTTACGAATATCATATGCTGCAAATGAGGAACAATTAAAAGATGCTTTTAAACGAATTCAAGAAGCATTAGCATAACTTACCTGTTAAAAATCATATTCAAAATAAGTGTACAAAGAAGTACATTTATACGTATTAAAATAAAATCAATCACAAAATGAAGTTTAGGATCGAGAAAGACACAATAGGAGAAGTAAAAGTCCCTTCGGATAAGTATTGGGGAGCACAAACAGAACGTTCAAGAAATAATTTTAAAATAGGTGTTGCGTCTTCTATGCCTAAAGAAATCATTGAGGGTTTTGCTTATTTAAAAAAGGCAGCTGCATATACCAACTGTAAACTAGGTGTTCTTACCGAAGAAAAGCGTGACTTGATTGCTCAAGTTTGTGATGAAATAATAGCAGGAAAATTATACGATCAATTTCCGTTGGTCATTTGGCAAACAGGTTCAGGAACTCAATCTAATATGAATGTCAACGAAGTAATAGCTCATCGTGCACATGAAATCGCTGGAAAAAAAATAGGTGAAGGTGAAAAGATAATTCAACCTAATGATGATGTAAATAAATCACAGTCTTCCAATGATACTTTCCCTACAGGAATGCATATTGCTTGTTATAAAAAAATAGTAGAAATTACACTTCCTGGAGTTGAAAAGTTACGAAATACTTTACAGCAAAAATCAGATAACTTTAAAGATGTAGTTAAAATAGGAAGAACGCATTTAATGGATGCTACACCTCTAACTATTGGTCAAGAATTTTCAGGTTATGTTGCCCAGTTAGATCATGGTATTAAAGCCTTAAAAAACACGCTAGCACATCTTTCTGAATTGGCTTTAGGGGGAACTGCTGTAGGAACAGGATTAAACACCCCTAAAGGTTATGACGTATTGGTTGCAAAATATATTGCAGAATTTACAGGACTCCCTTTTATAACGGCTAAAAATAAATTTGAAGCACTTGCAGCTCATGATGCCTTAGTTGAAACTCACGGTGCTTTAAAACAAATAGCTGTTTCGTTAAATAAAATTGCTAATGATATTCGTTTAATGGCTTCTGGACCACGCTCTGGAATAGGTGAGTTAATTATTCCTGCAAACGAACCCGGTTCTTCCATCATGCCAGGAAAAGTAAATCCAACACAATGCGAGGCCTTAACAATGGTTTGCGCACAAGTTATGGGAAATGATGTTACAGTTACGATTGCTGGAACTCAGGGGCATTACGAATTGAATGTATTTAAACCTGTAATGGCAGCCAACGTTTTACAGTCAGCTCAACTGATTGGAGATGCGTGTATTTCTTTTAATGATCATTGTGCTGTAGGTATTCAACCCAATCACAAACGTATTGAAGAGTTATTAAACAACTCTTTAATGCTTGTAACAGCTTTAAACACCAAGATAGGATATTATAAAGCTGCTGAGATAGCTAATACAGCACACGAAAATGGTACAACACTAAGAGAAGAAGCTGTTAAACTAGGTTACGTCACTGAAGAAGAGTACGATCAATGGGTCGTTCCTTATGATATGATTGGAAGTTTGAAATAGCTCTAGTAGTTTAATTTAGAGTTTTACTCTTAAAATTAATACTTATTTAATATATTAAACTTTATGTTTAAGTCACGTTCACAATATTCATGAACTTGTTTGGGTTTCAAACAAGTTCATGAATATAAATATGATGACTTTTCTTGATTTAATCCTAGTAAGAAGAGATCTGTTTTAGTGCATTTAGTTTAAATGTTTTATAATAATAGAACAAAATTTTACTCTATCGAGAAACCATATTAAATAGGGTCACCTGCTTTATATATTATTATTATCCTTATATTTACTGCCTATTTAGTGAACTACGATTTAAAAACACATTCAAATGAGGACTATTTTTTATTTAATTTTTATAAGTTTAACTTATACAAGCTTAGTAGGACAACAAAATGATTCCTTAATGTTATTAGATCCAAAGTATACGTTTTTTAAACATAATGTTGTCATGTTTAATGAATATTTAGATGAGGAAGGAAAAGGGAAAAATACAACTAATCTCCGTTACACATCTCCTGTTGGAAAAGGAAATTGGAATATTAGAGTAGATATTCCAGTTGTTTCTAGTGAGCTTTCAGGAAAAAATGGGCTAGGTAATCTTTCAGCTTCATTTACGTATATTCCTTTTATGACAAAAAATATTGGTTACTGGGTTCGGGGTCGTGTTTTTTCACCTACAGCTTCTCCATCTGAATTAGGATCTGGAAAATGGCTTTTTTCTCCAACTGTAGGTTTTGGTAAAAAATTTGATAAAAATTTGACTTATTTAGCAAGTTATGAACATCGATTTAGTTTTGCTGGCTCATCTAATCAGAATGATTATCATACGGGAATTATTGATACTTCTTTAATATTTGGTGTTGAAAAGTATTGGTTCTCTTTTAATCCCAATATATTTGTTAACTACGAAAACAATGCTCAAGTATCTACTTTTATGGCTTTTGAAATAGGAAGAAGATTAGTGTCTGAGGTTGATTTTTATATTAGTCCTAGCTTTGGAATAGGAGATTCTAAACCTCATGATTTTGGATTGGAATTTGGATTAGCAACCAAGTGGTAGTGTGTGTATTAGGAAAATAGATATAAAGAATAATGATTTTTTCATTCGAACTTTATAATATTTCGAAGACTTCTTGAATAATTTTTAATGATCTTAGGTTAGATATAGTATAGTTGTGCAAATTGTAATATTTTATTAAGATATCCAAAATGTTTTGACGCTTTAACTTATTGATTTTTAAGTCTAGAGATTGATTGATGGTTAATTTTAAAAACTTTTTAATTAAAATAGAATCTTCTTTTGAACAAGTATGCATGGAGTTTGTATAAGTGAAACATCCTTCCATTAAATTGAAATAATTCGAATCAGAGTCCGTATTAGGATAAAAACCTAGAAATTTGGTTAAATGAAGCATAAACCATAAATGAAAGTTAGCATAGTGATGTTCTTCTTCATCTAAAATCTGTAAAGATTGATTAATAAAATGAAATAGCGCTGTATTGGATGTTTCTTCCTTTAAAGTTGAGAGAAGTATGTCACTTAAAAAAAAAGAAAGAGTTATCTTAATGGGATGTGAGTGTAAGCTCTTAAAAAAATGTAAGTTTCTTCCTTCTTTAAAGATTTTTAGGTCATTTCTTTTGTAAGAAAATGAAGTGAAGTCAATATAAGATAAAGGTTGAAAAAGAGTTGCATAATTTTTCTTGCATTTTTTACGAACACCTTTTACAATATAAGATTGAATGCCAAAATGAAGTGTATATATTTTAACGATAAGAGCGCTTTCACTATATTTCAATTGGTTTAAAACAATACCTTGTGTGTGTTGATCCATAAACACAAAAATAAAAAAAGCTCCGATTGATATCGAAGCTTTTCTATTTTTAATTTTAAAAATTAAATGATACCATGAGCTAACATAGCATCCGCAACTTTTACAAAGCCTGCAATATTAGCACCTTTAACGTAGTTGATTTGATCGCCTTCTTGACCGTATTTGATACAGCTATCATGAATGTCTTTCATAATATCTTTTAATTTAGTATCTACCTCTTCACGTGTCCAGTTAAAGCGTAATGAATTCTGAGACATTTCTAAACCGGAAACAGCTACACCACCAGCATTAGAAGCTTTCCCAGGAGCGAATAATATTCCCGCTTTTTGAAAAGCTTCAATAGCCTCAGGAGTTGAAGGCATGTTAGCTCCTTCAGATACACAGATTACACCATTATCAATAAGAGCTTTAGCTTCTTCTCCATTTAATTCATTTTGTGTGGCACAAGGTAATGCAATGTCACATTTTGTCCCCCATGGACGCTTTCCTTCATGAAATTCAGCAGAAGGATATTGTGTTATATATTCTTTAATACGACCTCGTTTAACATTTTTTAAATTCATGATAAAGGCTAATTTATCTGCATCAATACCATCTTTATCATAAATATATCCTGAAGAATCAGACATGGTAACCACTTTTCCTCCTAGTTGTGTTGCTTTTTCTGCTGCAAATTGTGCAACATTTCCTGACCCTGAAATAGTTATTGTTTTTCCTTCAAAAGAAGTATTTTTTGTTTCAAGCATATTTTTAGCAAAATATACATTTCCATATCCTGTAGCTTCAGGACGAATTAAGGATCCTCCCCATGAAAGTCCTTTTCCTGTTAAAACTCCAGTAAATTCATTTTTTAATTTTTTATACATCCCAAATAAATAGCCTATCTCACGGCCACCAACTCCAATGTCTCCAGCAGGAACATCAGTATTAGGTCCAATATGACGGAATAATTCAGCCATAAAAGATTGGCAGAAACGCATAATTTCAGCATCTGATTTTCCTTTAGGATCAAAATCAGAACCTCCTTTTCCTCCTCCCATTGGCAAGGTAGTTAAGGAATTTTTAAATACCTGCTCAAAAGCTAAAAACTTTAAAATACTAATATTGACGCTTGGGTGAAAACGCAATCCTCCTTTATAAGGTCCAATTGCAGAGTTCATTTCTATACGATACCCTCTATTAACTTGAATTTCTCCTTGATCATCTACCCAGGAAACTCTGAAAAATAAAGCCCTTTCAGGCTCAACCATTCTCAAAAGAATATTTTCCCCATGATATATATCGTGTTGTTTAATAAAAGGTATTACAGCTTCAGCTACTTCGTGTACTGCCTGTAAAAATTCGGGCTCATTGGAATTACGTTGCTTAACCAGCTCCATAAAGTCGTTTACAGATTGATCCATTTTATATTTTTTAAAAATCATTATGATCAAAAATAAGTAGTTTTTTTTAATTAGAAACTACAATATAATGAGTTTTTTTTAGAATATTTTATTGATTCAAAAAGTGTTTTTTTAACACTTTTTGAATCAATAAAAGTAATATCTAGAAAAAAGAAAAACTTAACTTTAAATTTACAAAAAATGTTATAAATTCGAGTGCTAATTAGATCCGTTAGCAACATGACTTATCATTCCATTATTATCTTAGATTTTGGGTCGCAATATAATCAGTTGATCGCTAGAAGAGTACGTGAGTTTGGTGTTTATTCTGAAATTTTATCTTTTAATATAGATATAAAGGAAATCAAAAAGCGACAACCCAAAGGAATTATTCTTTCAGGAGGTCCTTCCTCTGTAAATTCTGAAAAGGCTCATATCATTTCAAAAGAAGTATATGAATTGGGTATTCCGATTTTAGGAATTTGTTACGGTATGCAATTAACTACGCATTTATTAGGAGGGGAGGTAGTGAAAGGAGAAAAAGGAGAATACGGAAAAGCTCAATTTTACATAGAGAAGCAAAATAAATTGTTTAAAGGAGTTCCAAACTCATCAACGGTTTGGATGAGTCATTTTGATGAGGTTAAAAGCTTACCTGAAGGATTTGAAAAGTTAGGATATACCTCAACTTGCATAGCAAGTATTGCTCATGAAAAAAATCGTATATATGCTGTTCAGTTTCATCCTGAAGTAGCACATTCTGAATTTGGCACACAAATATTACAAAATTTTGTATTTGATATCTGTAACTGCAAAAAGAATTGGAAATTATCGAATTATATAGGCGTCACGATCCAAAAAATTAAAGAACAAGTAGGAAGTAAAAAAGTAATTCTAGGATTATCGGGAGGTGTAGATTCATCTGTTGCGGCTATGTTAATACATAAAGCTATAGGAGAACAATTAACCTGTATTTTTGTTGATACAGGTCTATTACGTAAAAATGAAGCATCTATAGTAATGAAAACATACAGAGATCATTACCATATGAATATAAAGAAAGTAGATGCTTCTAAACAATTTTTATCAGCATTAAAAAATGTATCAGACCCAGAAGAAAAGCGTAAAATTATTGGAAAAGCATTTGTGGAAGTATTTAATGTAGAGGCATTAGGTCAAAAAGATGCTGATTTTTTAGCTCAAGGGACTATTTATCCAGATGTTATAGAATCTAAATCAACTAGTGGAGGACCTTCTGTTACGATCAAATCTCATCATAATGTAGGGGGATTACCTGAAGAAATGAACTTTGAATTGGTAGAACCTTTAAAAGAATTGTTTAAAGATGAAGTTCGTAAAGTGGGAATGGAGTTGGGAATTCCAAAAGAAATGATTATGAGGCATCCTTTTCCAGGTCCTGGGTTAGGAATTAGAGTTTTAGGAGAAGTAGATAAAGAAAAAGTACATATTTTACAAGAAGCAGATGCTATTTTTATTCAAGAGCTTTATAAAAATAATTTATATGATAAAGTTAGTCAGGCATTTGTAGTTTTATTACCTGTGAAATCAGTAGGTGTAATGGGGGATGAACGGACATATGAATATACGGCTGTTATACGATCTGCTAATACAGTTGATTTTATGACTGCAACCTGGTCTCGGTTACCCTATGAATTTTTAGCCACAGTTTCCAATCGAATTATTAATGAAGTGAAAGGAATTAATCGTGTTACATACGATATTAGTTCAAAACCACCTGCAACTATTGAGTGGGAATAACGGGAGTTGTGAAAAAAATTATATATGAAATAATCCAAATAAAGTGAAAATAATAAAAACTTCTTAAAGTATAGAATGATAAACCCCGTGGTATAATGAAAGATAAAATAATACAAGAGTCCTATACGTTTGATGATGTACTTCTAGTTCCAGGTCATTCATCCGTTTTACCAAATCAAGTTTCTTTAAAAACACGTTTAACAGATAAAATAACCTTAAATATTCCTATTGTTTCTGCAGCAATGGATACTGTAACAGAAGCGAAGTTAGCTATTGCTTTGGCTCGAGAAGGAGGAATAGGGTTTATTCATAAAAATTTAACTATTGAAGAACAAGCTGCTGAGGTTGATAAAGTAAAGCGCTATGAAAACGGGTTGATTAATGATCCTGTGGTTTTATCAATTGACTCTGATTTACAAGAAGCTTTTGATTTAATGAATACATACCGTATCTCAGGTTTGCCAGTGGTTGATAAGGATCATTATTTAGTGGGGATTATTACCAATCGTGATGTAAAATACCAAACAGATTTAACATTGAAAGTTAAAGACGTGATGACAAAAGACAAGATTGTGACATCTTCTCCTGACACGGATTTAGAAAAGGCTAAAAAGATTTTATTAGAAAATAGAGTTGAAAAATTACCAATTGTAGATGAGAAAAATAAGCTGGTAGGTCTTATTACAATAAAAGATATTGACAATGTAATAGATTATCCAAATGCTTGTAAAGATGATCGAGGAAGGTTACGTGTTGGTGCAGCTGTTGGAGTAGGAGCTGAAACCCTAGATCGTATAGCTGCATTAGTTGAAGCAGATGTTGATATTATTACATTGGATTCTGCTCATGGACATTCAGCTGGAGTTATAGCTAAAGTCGCAGAAGTCCGTAAAGCATTTCCAAATTTAGACTTAGTAGGAGGGAATATTGTGACAGCTCAAGCAGCTCAAGATTTGGTAGAAGCAGGTGCTAATGTTGTTAAAGTAGGTGTTGGCCCAGGATCTATTTGTACAACTCGTGTAGTAGCGGGTGTAGGAGTTCCTCAATTAACGGCTATAAACGATGTATTTGAATATTGTAAATTAAAAAATGTATCTATCATTGCAGATGGAGGAATAAGACTTTCAGGTGATATAGCAAAAGCTATAGCAGCAGGAGCCAATTGT
Source organism: Flavobacteriales bacterium (assembly GCA_047971445.1). Lineage (GTDB taxonomy): Bacteria > Bacteroidota > Bacteroidia > Flavobacteriales > UJ101 > UJ101. The sequence continues at coordinate 399 of JBKDZS010000106.1, read as the reverse complement.
GTAATGCTAGGAAGTATGTTTGCAGGAACAGAAGAAGCACCAGGAGAAGAAATTATTTTTAATGGACGTAAATTTAAAACCTATGTAGGGATGGGATCTATTGCTGCAATGAAACGTGGGAGTAAAGATCGTTATTTTCAAGTGGAGGCTAAAAAGTTAGTTCCCGAAGGAATTGAAGGGCGTGTACCGTATAAAGGAAATTTACGAGATGTTACGTATCAGTTATGTGGTGGTTTGCGTGCAGGAATGGGTTATTGTGGAACCAAGAATATTCAGACTATGATTAGAGAAGCTAAATTTGTGAAAATAACCAATGCAGGTTTAAAGGAAAGTCATCCACATGATGTTAGCGTAATGAAAGAAGCTCCTAATTACTCATTATAAACAAAAAAGTCCTGA
>JBKDZS010000105.1:0-1943 GCA_047971445.1 Flavobacteriales bacterium | reverse complement strand
TTTACAAGATCGCATTCAAAAATTGAATACTTATTTGCGTATCGATCAAAAAAAGACCGAGATCCTAAACGAAGAGGAAAAGACCAATATTCCTGAATTTTGGAACGATCAAAAAGAAGCTCAAAAAGTCATGAAGCATCTTCGAGTTTTAAAACGTTGGGTGGAAGATTATACCGAAATTATGATATCTTTTGATGATTTAACAGTCCTGGTTGATTTTGTAAAAGAAGGAGAAGCAACTGAAGAAGAAGTCGAAAAAATTTACAACGACCTTATTTCTCAACTAGAAGAAATTGAATTTCGTAATATGTTGTCCGATGAAGAAGATTCTTTATCAGCTGTTTTACAAATTACAGCAGGTGCAGGTGGAACAGAAAGTTGCGACTGGGCAAGTATGTTAATGCGTATGTATTTGATGTGGGGTGAAAAAAATGGATTTAAAGTCAAGGAATTAGACTATCAAGCAGGTGATGTAGCCGGTATCAAAACTGTTACGCTGGAAATTGACGGAGATTATGGATTTGGCTACTTAAAAAGTGAAAATGGTGTACACCGACTCGTTCGCGTATCCCCTTTTGACAGTAATGCAAAACGCCACACTTCTTTCGCTTCTGTATACGTATATCCTTTAGCAGATGATTCTATTGAAATCAATATTAATCCATCAGACTACACTTATGAAACTATGCGTGCTAGTGGCGCTGGAGGACAGAATGTTAATAAAGTAGAAACGGCCGTTCGTTTACGCCACCATCCTACAGGAATCATTATTGAAAACTCAGAATCACGTTCTCAATTAGCTAATAAAGAAAAAGCCATGCAATTACTAAAATCTCAATTGTATGAAATTGAATTAGAAAAAAAACGAGCAAAACGAAACGAAATTGAGGCTTCTAAAAAAAAGATTGAGTGGGGATCTCAAATTCGAAGTTATGTTTTAGACGATCGACGTGTAAAAGATCATCGAACAAATGAACAAACCAGCAATACCGATGCCGTTCTAAATGGAGATTTAGATCAATTTATTAAAGCCTATCTAATGATGATGGGACAAGAAGGAGAAAAAACAGATTTATAATGAACAGATTACATGAACTTTTAATTGCAGCACTTCCTTCTTTTGTAATGGGAGCTATATTATTTATTGCTTTAAAATTGTACTTTAACCGTATCTTGAGTTTATTTTTAAACAATGAAGCCAATCGTCGGGAATTTGAGTTACGCAAACAGCAAAATAATCAAATGATATTAAATAAAGTACAAGCCTGTGAACGCTTTGCAATTTACCTAGAGCGTATTAGTCCTGTTAGTTTGGCTACTCGTATTCAGCCTACAGCTTCAGATATTCTAACTTATTGTAATACCTTAAATCAAATTATTGATCAAGAGTTTGAGCATAATATTGCGCAACAAATTTATCTACAAGATCACACTTATACTGCCATTAAAAAAGCTAAGGAAGCTACTAAAGCCATAATTTTGCAAATCGCTCAAGAAGCTAAATCTGCAGAAGAATTACAAAAAGATCTTGTCATTCAATCTAGTGAAACGGAACAAGAGATTCCCTCTACCATTGCTATGAAAATTTTAAAAAAGGAATTTTAAAGTAACTCCCTAAAAAAATACCTCTAAACAATTACTTGTGCTAACTTATTTTTATCCTTTTTTCTTAGATTTAAATTAAGTTAACAATACCCTATTTAGTATGTCATTCACTGCTTTGGCGCGTTGCATAACCATAATGTGAGAACCATTGGAAACCATTTCTACTTTTCCCTTTATTTTTTTATATGGAAATACAATATCCTGGTTTCCATGAATGTGGTATAGATTTCTCACATGTACGGTAGGTTTCCAATTCACTATTTGATGAATAGACCACCGTAAGTAATGAGGGTCACGATATGTAAAAAAATGATTTAAATCTGTTTTTTTTTGCTTAC
>JBKDZS010000104.1:0-25700 GCA_047971445.1 Flavobacteriales bacterium | reverse complement strand
GCTGAAATTTTTGAAAAATACGGAAAATCAGCAAAAAACACAGGTTCTACAGAAGGACAGGTAGCCTTATTCACGTATAGAATAAACCATCTAACCGAACATTTGAAGAAAAACCACAAAGATTTCAACACTGAGAAATCATTGGTACGTTTAGTAGGTAAAAGACGTAGTCTTTTAAACTATCTAAAAAATAAAGATATTGTTCGATATAGAGAACTTATTAAAGAATTAGGCATTAGAAAATAAATCTTAAAGAGGCTGTCTAGCCTCTTTTTGTTTTTTTATTAAAAAAATTACGTATAATCAAAAAGGAATATTATCGACGAGTCATCGGGTAAGACATAACCATCGGTTATGCCTTACCGGCTGGCGTACAGATAAGATCTTCCTTTTCTTAAATATTTTAAATTTATGAAACCGAATGCAATTATGGAGACCATCGTATTACCTGATGGTCGTGAAATTAAGATAGAAACAGGCATTTTAGCTAAGCAAGCGGATGGGGCTGTAGAAATTCGTATGGGAAAAACTGTTTTATTGGCTACAGTTGTGGCTGCTAAAGAAGCAAAACCAGGAACTGATTTTTTACCCTTAACGGTAGATTATCGCGAAAAGTTTGCGGCTGCAGGACGTTATCCAGGAGGTTTCTTTAAAAGAGAAGCACGACCAAGTAATGAAGAAATTTTAACTATGCGCTTAGTAGACCGTGTTCTACGTCCTTTATTCCCAAAAGATTATCATTGTGAAGTACAAGTGATGATACAATTAATGTCTCACGATGAAGAAGTTATGCCTGATGCTCTAGCTGGTTTGGCAGCTTCAGCGGCTTTAACAATTACAGATATACCATTTGAGGGACCTATCTCTGAAGTTCGAGTGGCTCGTGTTGAAGGAGAGTTTGTAGTTAACCCAAGTATAGAGCAATTGGAACTGGCAGATATTGATATGATGATTGGTGCTTCTGCTGATTCAGTTACTATGGTTGAAGGTGAAATGAAAGAAATTTCTGAAGAAGAAATGATTGAGGCTATAAAAATAGGGCATGAAGCTATAAAAACACAATGTGAAGCACAGCTACGTTTACGTGAAAAAGTAGGTGTAGCGGGAATTCGTGAATATGAAAAAGAAGAACAAGATGAGGTGATTGCTCAAAAAATACATGAGTATGCTTATCAAAAAATATATGATGTAGCTAAAGTAGGGTCGGCAAAGCATGAACGATCTGAAAAATTTGCTAAAATTAAAGAAGAAGTTGAGGCATTATTTACAGAAGAAGAATTAGAAGAAGTTGGGCATTTAATATCTAAGTATTACTATAAAACCAATAAAGAAGCTGTTCGTAATTTAACTTTAGAAGAAGGGTTACGTTTGGATGGTCGTAAAACAACTGAAATTCGTCCTATTTGGTCAGAGGTTGATTATTTACCTTCAACACATGGTTCTGCTGTATTTACTCGAGGTGAAACCCAAGCTCTAGCAACGGTTACTTTGGGTACTTCTCGAGAGGCTAATATAATAGATTTACCTACCATGCAAGGTGAAGAGCGGTTCTATTTACATTATAATTTCCCCCCATTTTCAACAGGTGAAGCACGTCCATTAAGAGGAACTTCCCGTCGTGAAATAGGACATGGAAATTTAGCACAAAGAGCTTTAAAAGGGATGATTCCTGAAGATTGTCCTTATACTGTTCGTGTAGTTTCAGAAATTTTAGAATCAAACGGTTCTTCATCAATGGCTACAGTTTGTGCAGGAACACTATCTCTATTGGATGCAGGTATACAACTTAAGCAGTCAGTTTCAGGTATTGCTATGGGATTAATTTCTGATGAAGAGACAGGAAAATTTGCTGTATTATCAGATATTTTAGGAGATGAAGATCATTTAGGTGATATGGACTTTAAAGTGACGGGTACGGAAGAGGGAATTACAGCTTGTCAAATGGATATTAAAATCAAAGGGTTATCATATGAGGTTTTAGGTCAAGCTTTATCTCAAGCTCGTGATGGACGTTTACATATTTTAGAAAAATTAAATGAAACCATTGATAAACCTAACGATAATGTGAAAGCACATGCTCCAAAAATGATAAAGATGGAAATAGCCAAAGACTTTATTGGAGCAGTAATAGGTCCAGGTGGAAAAGTAATTCAAGAATTACAAAAAGAAACAGGTACAACCATAGTTATTGAAGAAGTAGGTGAGTTTGGGCAAATTGAAATCTTAGGTACTGATCAAGAAGGAATTGATAAAGCTATTGCTACTATTGATGAGATTGCTTTTACTCCTGAAGTTGGTAGTATTTATGAAGGAACAGTAGTGTCTATTAAAGATTTTGGAGCCTTTGTTTCCCTAGCAAAAGGTACAGAAGGTTTAGTGCATATTTCAGAATTACGACATGAACGCGTTAAGAAAGTAGATGAAATTTTGAAAGTAGGTGATAAAATCGATGTAAAATTATTAGGCTATGATAAAGGAAAAATGAAGCTTTCTCATAAGGTATTATTACCAAAACCTGAACGAAAACCTAAAGAAGAAGCCAAAGCTTAAATAAAAGGTTTATTTAGATATAAAAAAATCTCAAGAAATTTTCTTGAGATTTTTTTATGTTTACAATCTGCCTGAACTTTATTAGATATTCATTTAGAAGACTTATATAAGTAAAAAATATTCCGAATTATAAATGGAATATTTTTTATAAGAGTGAATATTTTATATTATTCAAGCTTTTAGTATTTTTAATTTCTCAATTAGAGTAGGTACTACCTCAAAAGCATCTCCACAAACGCCATAATCGGCGGCTTTAAAGAAAGGTGCCTCAGAATCATTATTAATTACTAGAATTTTTTTAGAGGCATTTACTCCAGCTAAATGTTGAATAGCTCCTGAAATACCAATAGCAATATATAAATTGGGAGCCAAAGCAGTCCCTGTTTGTCCAACATGTTCACTATGAGGTCTCCACCCAACATCAGCTACTGGCTTAGAACAAGCTGTTGCTGCACCTAGTAAATCAGCTAATTCTTCAACCATTCCCCAATTTTCAGGACCTTTCAATCCACGTCCAGCTGAAACGACAATATCTGCTTCTTTTAGACTTATTTTTCCTGTAATTTCTGCAATTGAATTAACTGTAATTGAATTTCCTGAAGTTGTTACAGGAACTTCTGCAATTGAACCAGATCCATTAGCTTCATGAGCTCCATACGAATTAGGCATTACAGTTACAATGACATCATCCGTAGTCGCAGAAACTTCCATAATTCCTTTACCTGAAAAAGATTTTCTTTTTACTGTAAAAGGATTTACAGTACTAGGAGCTTCTAGTGTATTCGTTATTAAAGTAGCTTGTTTTTTTACTGCTAAAAAAGCACCTATACTACTTCCCATATTAGAATGAGATAATACATAAATATTCCCTTCTACCACAGAGAGTAAAGCCTCAGCATAGGTTTTAGCTGAAAAAACATCTAATGAATCATTGTTTATTTTAATAATATTAGTTGCACCGTATTTTTCTAATATAGAGACATCATCTACATTAAACGCAACTACTTTTAATTCTTTTCCTGATTGATCAGCTATATTTTTAGCATAAGAAACAACTTCAAATGCTGATTTTTTAATTTTCTTTTGATAGGAATCTACAAAGGCTACAATTGACATAATTTTTTGTTTTTGATTAAGTTAAAATGCCTGTGCATCTTCTCTTAAAAGTGTTACTAATTCATCTAAATTATCAGGAGATACCATTTTAACAGTTGATTTAGCATTAGGTTTTTCATACCCAATGACAGTTAAGGATTCCTTAGTACCAAGTGGTTCTATAACATTTAGAGGCTTTGATCTTGCTTGCATAATTCCTCTCATGTTAGGGATTTTAAGGTCTTTTTCTTCTACAATTCCTTTTTGACCAGCCACAACAGCAGGTAAAGTGAAGGAAACATTTTCTCGAGAACCATCTAAGTCACGATCAGCTGTTACATTAGTTCCTTCTATTTCCAATCCTACACAAGCATTAATAAAATTATAATCTGTGTGAGCTGCAATCATTGCTGGAACAACTCCTCCATTATAATCCAAAGATTCTTTACCTGTTAAAACCAAATCATAAGCATTTTCTTTTACAATTTCTGAAATTTGAATAGCTACAAAATTAGAATCTATAGCAGTTCCATTAATACGAATAGCATCATTTGCTCCAATAGCTAAAGCTTTACGTAAAATAGGTTCAATAGAAGCATCTCCAACTCCTAATACTGTCACTGTAGCCGAGGCACTGGTTTGTAACTGAATGGCTCTAGTTAAACTAAATTCATCCATAGGATTGATAATAAGCTGAATATCATTTTTATCAAACTCTTTACCATCAGGGGTAAAGTTTATTTTTGAGGTAGTGTCAGGAACACTACTGATACATACTAAAATTTTCATTTACGGATTGTTTTTCTCTATTTCGGAACTAATATACAAAAAATATAATCATATTTTTAACCTCCTTATTGATGGGAGTTTTATCAAGAGCAACCTGAGCTAGTTTATAGGTTAATTGTTAATTTACTTTAGAAGGATAAAATTTTACATCATATTTTGTATACATATGCTGTTCAAATACTTTTGAGTTGAACTTGAATGTACTAATTTTTTTGATTGATTGTATTTTTAAGTAAAGATTGGCCTATAATTTATACTACAGATTAAAATGATATATCCCATTGAAAGCGAATACGATTTCCTATCTCACCTATGTAGAAGTCAAATTGATTGTAATCGAAATGAGAATATTCTAAGGTTAACTTGTTATTATGACCGTTAAAAAACCAATTAGCTCCAAAAGTATATTCGTAACGAGTATTGTTTGAAAAATCTAAATCAGGATTGTAAAAGGAATGACGTCCAAATAGCTCAAGGTTTTTAGGAACAAAGTTTAAACTATAAGTTGGAAAATAACCTAGTTGTACATAATTCCCTGTTAAATGTGTTACGATTTGATTAATGTCATCGTTAATTTCTTTCCAATGGTATTCTTGTTGCCATGACCAACCTTTATATTTAAAGGCTGTTTCAATTAAATATTGGTTTAATCGGTATTGTCCTGCTACACCATCTTCGAATCCTTTTAATTGTTCACCACCACTTCCTGAAAATCGAGTGTAAGGACTCTTATTGGTTACTCCTGCAATAGCTATAAGAGAAGTGAACTTTTCATGATATTTAAGATCAGACCCTATCATTTTTAGTTTCCGACCGTTGATATTCCACTGTGTTTTGAACATATACATTAGATGAGTATCATCATTGGATGTTTCATTACGACCAGTTCCCATAAAAGCTGCTACCCAATAGTTAAAATCAGCGCTTCCTTTTCCTTTAATATTTCCATAAAGTGAAATTCCGTTTTGACGATCAATGGTAAACGGTAAGTTTATAATCGATCGATCTAGAGCTTGTTGAGATGCAGAAGATATAATACGTTCACGACTATAGTCAGCCTTCCAGCGTCCCACTTTTAAGCTTAAGTAAGGTAGTTTTTCAACTTTAAAATATAGATCTAGAAGATTACTGCCTTCCAAATCGTATTCCATTTTATATTTTAGCCAGGGCTTATAAGCATTACCTATCATTTTTAAACGAGCTCTTCGAACGTTAAAATTAGTCTTCCCTGTTTCAAAGTGATGAGTTTTAGTGGGTTCTTCATCATAAGGAAATGAAATTCTGAATTGAGCTCTAAGACTCATTTTTAAGGAATAGTTTTTATCTAGAGACTCAAATTTAATACCCGGTTTCTCTTTATGAATTTTAATATTTTTAAGGTTAATTAGTGTACTGTCTTTTTGTTGAGCTCCTAATACTAAAGCTTTGAATATAAGAGCAGAAACATAAAATTTACGCATCATATTCAATATTTGATTACTAAATAGTGGGCGCAATATACAGAATTGTAGGTAACGAGTAAATTTTAGATCAAGTATTAATCGTAATTTAATGGTTTCATTACGATTTTTTTACAAAAAGAAATAGATAATCTGAAAAACTAATTCTTAGGAAAAAATAGTTTATTTTTAACCAAAGTATTCTTATAAGTAATAGTTAAATTTTTTGGTATGTATTTTGAGATAGAATATAATAGTCTTTGTGAACCTTATAAGATTATGTAGATTTGTGAAAAATAAACTAGTTACTTTATTTATATAAATTTAATAATATGAAAAATATTTTATCCATTATATTCATAACATTTTTTGGATTAACAATTTCAGCTCAAGTAAAGTGGTTTACTATCGAAGAGGCGGTTATTGAACAAAAAGAACATCCTGATAAAAAACTATTTGTAGATTTTTATACAGACTGGTGTGGGTATTGTAAAACAATGGAAAAGAAAACATTGAATGAAGAAGTAATTTCAAAATTAATTAATACCCATTTTATACCTGTTAAATTTAATGCTGAAAAACAAACTGTATTTACTTATCGTGGAGAAAAGTTTGAATTATTGGAAGGAAGTAATGGTAAGACATTAAATATGTTTGCTTATAGAGCACTAATGGGTAATATAGGATATCCTTCATTTGTAGTAGTAGATGGTAAAGGAAAATTTATTGATGGAGCTCAAGGTTACTTTACTCCTAAACAGTTTATGCCTTTTTTAAAAAGAAATTTGTAATCGAAAAGCCCCTTTCTTGGGTATTTGATAAATAGAATCTAAAATGTGATAACGGTTGGTTATTACATTTTTTTGCTTTATACCGAGTAGGTTAAAATTAGATATGAAAACATAGTCATCATTTCTAAAAATTTGTTTAGAAGGATTAATCCAAATTGTTTGATGTTTAAAGTGAAAGATATTTTTAGTTTTGATATAAGAATCATTAATAGAATCATACAGGTGTAGGTAATCAATTTGATTAATAAATTGATTTATGACATAAGGACGTAAAATATAGTGATAATCTTTTTTAGATATGATTTTCTCACTGAAAATAGTTAGTTTTTCTCCTGATTTTATCCCAATAATAGAATTCTTAGGAGAATGAAAAATGAGAAATTCAGAAGTTTTATAGTGGATTATTTTTTTGTATATATGAATAAATTGAACATTCAATAATAGACTGCAAGAAATGTATAAATAAAAATATTTTTTTCTTTCAAGAAATAAATAAAAATTAATAATAACCAAATACGATAGGAAAATTTGACTTTTTGAGAAGTGAATGAATTCCATTTGTAAGTTTAGATGGTAAATCCAAGAAATAAAATCATTCATTAATGAAATAATTTCAAAGAATAAGGTTTCTAAAAAAGATATTCTAATAGAAAAAATTAAAAAAAAGAGTACCATTAATCCTAGTCCCATAATGAAACCAAACAAAGGGGTAATAATTAAGTTTGAAATCAAAAACAAAGAGGGAAAAGAATTGAAATAATAAAGAGTGAAAGGTAAAGTACCTATAGTAGCTATGATACTAATTAAAATAGCATGATAGTAGAAACGTATGATAGCATATCGAAATCGAATTAAATTTTGTAGATAAGGAAAAAATACTAAAATGGATAACACAGCCGAATAACTTAATTGAAAGCCAACATCAAATAAAAAATTGGGGTTAATTAAGAGTAGAATAAAAGCAGATAGAGATAGTGTATGAAGAGAATGAGTATCACGATTTAATAAATGAGCTATTTGAAATAATGTGATCATAAGGGTGGCACGGCAAACAGAAGTTGAAAAACCTGTAATAGAAGCATATAGCCAAAGAAGTAAAACGGAAATAACAATTCGAAATACATTTCCTTTAGGTAAAAAAGTAAAAAAATAAAGAAAGAGGTAAAAGCATCCATAAATAATTCCTGTATGAAGACCTGAAATAGCTAATAGATGCATAGTACCAGTCTTAGAATAATATTGCTTCAAATCAAAAGATAAATCATGTTTCTCACCTAGTAGCATAGCTTTGATAATGCCTGTCGTATCATTTCTTCCATATTGAAGCTCTATCTTTTGAATGATTTTACCTCGAATATAATTGCAAAATATAAAGAAGTTCCATTGTGAAGATTGTATTATTTTAAAGTTTTTTAAAAAAATATGATGGTATATTTTTTTTCTTTTTAAATAATGAGCATAATCAAAAGCGTAAGGGTTCTTAGGAGTTGGAATAGTGTCAAAGTTTTTTTTAAAAATAATCGTTGTACCAGGAAGTAAGCCAACAACATCTTTTAGGTAAATAATGGATTTTCCAGAAGTATTTATAGCTAGAGAATCGTTAAAAGTACTTTGTATTTCTGTTAGGAATGAAGTAAATCCATTTTCAGATACTTTACCTTTCTCAATAATTAAAGCTTTATAATAGTTATTTTCTAAAACCAAGTTTTGAAAGTGATTTTTAGGAATTTGATTGTGTTGTTGATAGTAAATCCAACCAAGTAAAATAAAATTTATAAAAAGGATACTGTATTTTTTATAAAAAAATGATGTAAAGGAGATTAAAATTAATAACAAGAAAAAAAGATGATATGGTAGGATAAAAAAATCCCCTAGAATAATTCCAATAATTAAATTAGTTAGTATGTATGTAAAAGGTTTGATAAGAACTAAGTTATAAAAAAACGTTAAAAAAAACTATTTTTAACGTTTATAATTTTTATTTAAATAGTTTACTTATTAAGTAGGTAAAAAAACTTCTGCCATCATACATCGAGCACTTCCACCACCACACGTCTCAATTACAGATAAGTCAGAATGAATGATAGGGTTATATTTCTCAAGGGTTTCAATTTGGTTCTTTGTTAGAGAATTATAAGCAGCACTAGACATGACCAAATATTTAGAATTGCTACCTTGAACTTGAAGCATATTTCCTGCAAACTGACTTACCTGAGACTCCGTAATGGTAATAATTTCTTTTTTATGCTCTGTTAAAGCATCCATAACCTGTTGTTTTTCTTCTGGGTCATCAATAGAATCTAAACAAACGATAGCATAGAGATCTCCTATACACATCATAACGTTAGTATGGTAAATTAATTCTCTTTGACCTTTAACTGATTGATAGGATTTAAAAATGATCGGTGTAAATTCAAAATCTTCACAAAATTTTATAAATAAATCTTCATTTGATCGAGGAGAAACAGCCAAATATGCTTTACGGTTTTCCCGATCTAAAATCATACTTCCAGTACCCTCTAAGAAAATATTTTCTTTTTCAAATTTTGTATAATCTATAGAATTATGAATAACAAACCCTTCTTTTTTAAGGTGATCTAAAATATCTTCACGACGTTCTAAACGACGATTTTTAGCATACATAGGAAATAATCCAATAGAACCATTTTCATGAAAAGAAATCCAATTATTAGGAAAAATAGAATCAGGAGTATCTGGTAGAAGAGTGTCTTGAATAGTAATTACACGAATACCCTCTGCTTTTAATTTGGCTACGAAAGTATTGAATTCTTCTAATGCTTTTTCCTGAGCGTTATGAGTTGTTAGGTTTTCTAATGTTTTTTGATAATAATTATTAACCGCTGTTTGTTCATTATAGCGGAATGAAACCGGTTGTATCATCAAAATAGTATTGGTGTTTTGTACGTGTTTTTTCATATCATTTTCAAAAACGTAAAGTTAGCAAATGATCATTATTTTTACAATAGATAAAAAATGAATCTTTTTTATAATTTTGATAACCTAATTTATATCAGTTAAAAAAATAAAAGTGTTCGAAATACAATTACTAAATTTGTTATTAGAAAAAAAATAATATGGCTGATTCTAGACGAGCAAGTATTCGAGTAATGCGTAAAATGCAACAGGTTGTAGCATATCAAAATCGTATTATATCTTTTTTAGCAAGCATTTTGGTAGCTTTATTACTAACCTATGCTTTAAAGGATGTATCATTTACAGACGCTCAATCTTATGTGTTATTTTTATTGTTTTTTTCAATAGGCTTATGGGTAACAGAAGCTATACCTCCTTTTGCAGTTGGAATTATGATTATTGGATTTCTTGTTTATATCTTAGGAAGTGAAAACTTTATTGAAACCCCAGAAAATGTTCAAAAATATGTAGATACATGGAGTAGTAGTGTGATTTGGCTGATGTTAGGAGGTTTCTTTTTAGCAGAAGGTATGAAAAAAACAGGTTTAGATGTAGCCATTTTTAAATTAGCTGTAAATAATTTTGGAAATAAGCCTCAACAAATTTTATTAGGTATTATGCTAGCTACAGGTACTGCTTCCATGGTAATGAGTAATACGGCTGTAACAGCGATGATGATTGCGAGTATAATGCCTTTTATTGGGCAATTATCGAAAGAAGCTCCTTTTGCAAAAGGATTATTGATTGGGGTTCCAGCAGCAGCTTCAATTGGAGGAATGGGAACTATTATTGGCTCGCCTCCTAATGCCATTGTAGTGGAAGCCTTAAAAAGTGTAGGAACAGAAATTAGTTTTTTAGAATGGATGTTATTTGGACTTCCGATAGCCTTACTGTTAATTTTAATTTTTTGGAAAGTGTTGGTCTATAAATATACTCCTAAAGTGGAATCATTAAGTATGGACTTCTTAAAGAAATCTAGTGGTAAGTTATCAAAGGAAAGTATTTTAAGAAGAAATATTGTTTTAAGCATTTTAGGTCTCACAATGTTTTTATGGCTTACGAGTAAAACATTACATAATATCCCTGTTTCAGCTGTTTCAGGAATTCCCATTATCTTTTTTACCATGTTTGGAATTGTTACAGCAGAAGATGTTCGTAAATTACCTTGGGATACTTTAATGCTAGTAGCAGGGGGATTATCTTTGGGCTTGGCAATTCGTGAAACAGGTTTAGCTGAACATTTTGTAAATCAATTAAAAGACGTTTCATTAAACTTCTACTTATTAGTGTTTGTATTCGCTTTTGCTACCGTCATTTTTTCAAATATTATGAGTAATACAGCCACAACAACTATTTTAGTTCCAATTGCGAGTATTTTGGTTATTGACAAACCTTTAGTACTACCCTTGATAATAGGTTTATGTGCAAGTACAGCTTTATTTTTACCCGTTTCAACTCCACCCAATGCAATTGCGTTTAGTACAGGTTTGTTAAAACAGAAAGATTTTCGCTTAGGAGGTGTTTTTATAGGAGTTTTAGGGCCTATCTTGATTATTTTATGGCTTTTCTTAGCATTATACTTTTTACATTAATTTTCAATAGGAGTCCTTGGTATGCTTGTGTGTTTTTTGGCGTTTGAAGTGGCGCCATAGTAAAAAGCTAGGAACAACTAAAAACATTAGGGAAAGTGTTCCAAATCCCATGAAGCGTTGATGGAGTAACTCATCAGGCTTTATGAAGTGATAGTAAGTTGCAACTCCAAATAGAAGTAGGGTTAAGGAAAGAGTTATATAAGTGGCGTGCTTCATGAAACTAATTCAATTCCTTTTAATTTTTTATACAATGAGATAGCATTTTTATCAGTCATTTCTGAGACAAAACTGGTTATATTTAAAATTCGGGTATACAGTGAGTCATTTTTATTAGAGTGGTATTCAGAAGGAAGTAGCTTTAGAATATGGTGATTATAATAAGAAGCTTTTCCTTCATGAACGAGATTTACCGCTGTAACAAAAGTATGCAATATTCCTGTAATAATTTCATGACCAAAAGCTTCTGTTTCTAATACTTTAGGATGATTGTAAACCTTTTCAATAGTAAGTCGTTTAATATCGTCTACTTGAGCATTATATTTGCTTTTGTCTAGTAAAGCATGATTAAATGTTCCACATAAAATAGCCTCTTCATTTTTAATGAATACCTGAGCTAAATCTTGAACCAACACACCTATTGTTAAAGCTCTTAAATAACTAAATCGATCGGAGGGAACGGTCATTTTATGGTATTTTTCGGTAATCAAAACATCTTTGACAATAGGAATCATAAACTCAAGGGCAGCCTCTTCGGGAATCCATCCTAAATTTAACCCATCTTCAAAGTCAATAATAGAATAACAAATATCATCAGCAGCTTCTAATAAGTAAGCCAAGGGATGACGCATCCAACTTTGTGAATCGATTTTTTCAAGATTTAACTCTTGGGCAATAGCTTCGAATTGTTCCCTTTCAGATTGAAAAAAACCAAATTTCTTTTGAGATTTTAATAGAGAATTTTCAATAGGAACAGCATCTTTAGGGTATTTGGTGAAAGTACCTAATGTAGCATAAGTTAAGCGAACTCCTCCTTTAATACCATTTTTATGTTGTGTTAAAATTTTAAAGCCATTAGCATTCCCTTCAAAACGTGTTAAATCATGCCATTGTTTAGTTGTTAAATACTCTTTGTAGTGCAATCCTTTTCCATTAGAAAAATAATTTCCAATAGCTTTTTCTCCAAAATGACCAAAAGGAGGGTTTCCAATATCATGAGCTAGACATGCTGCTGCAACAATAGCTCCAAAATCATCAATTTGATAACCTAAAGTTTGTTTTAAATGAGGGTGTTTATCTAAAATCATTTTCCCTACAATACGTCCTAATGAGCGTCCGACACTAGAGGTTTCTAAACTGTGTGTAAGTCGATTATGAACAAATCCACTTTTAGGCAAAGGAATTACCTGAGTTTTATCTTGTAGACATCTAAAAGCGGAAGAGAATATAATCCGATCAAAGTCTACTTCAAATCCAGAGCGAATAGGATTTTCCTCTTTTCGTAATCGTTTAGTTATGTCACCATCTCGGCGTAAGGATAATAAATTTTCCCAGTTCATTTATTTGATTTACAGATTTGGTTTATTTCGATGTTTTTTGGCAACTAAAGAGAGTTCGTTGTACCAATCTTCTCCAAATTTACGAATTAAAGACTCTTTAGAAAATTTATAAACAGGAACTTGCAACTCTTTTCCTAAAGAACAAGCATCATCACAAATAGGCCATCGATGGTAATTTACAGCAGAAAATTCGCTATAATCAGTTATACGAATAGGATATAAATGGCAGGAAATCGGTTTTTTCCAGTCTATTTTACCATCATTATAGGCCTTTTCAATTGCACAACTAGTAATACCGTTTTTTTCAAAAGAAACATAAGCACACTCTTCTTTATTAACTAAAGGAGTCACGTAATCACCTTCTTGATCTACAATGTGTTTTCCTTGGCTTTCTATCGCATGAATTCCTTTTGATGTCATATAAGGTTTTACAATTTCATAAATCTGATCTAAAATAACCGTTTCTTTTTCTTCTAAAGGGGCCCCAGATTCTCCTTCAATACAGCAAATTCCTTTACATTTTGTTATATTACAAACAAATTTTTTTTCAATGATATCTTCTGAAACTAATGTTTTACCTAAATAAATCATAACACAAATTTAAGTTTTAGAAATGATAAAAAATGAATTTTAGGATAAAATATACAGTGAATGATAAAATTGTTCGATAATGTTTATAAAATGCTATATTTTGATAGTTAAACTCGATTATATTTAGGAGACTTAATTAATTTATATTTATTTATTTTGCACGAAACTAAGAAAGTTATGTTAGAAACGATTTTAAGTTATGAACTAAACTTTGATGGAAATCAAATTTGGCAGTGCTTTTTATTGCTATTTACGATTATCGATATGATAGGAAATATTCCTATTATTATAGCCATGAGTAAAAAAAATAATCAAGTTATAAGTCCCGTTTCGATTTCACTTTCGGTAGGCTTTATTTTTATATCCTTTCTGTTTGTAGGACAAACTTTATTAAGGTGGCTACATGTGGATATAGAATCTTTTGCAGTAGCAGGATCAATTGTGTTATTTTTCATTGCGATAGAATTAATTTTAGGAATCGAACTGCATAGAGCAGGAGAAGATAATCTTGCAGGAGGAGGTATTGTACCTATTGCTTTTCCTCTTATTGCAGGACCAGGATCTTTAACATTAATTTTAACTTTAAGAGCTGACCATGCTATAGAAAATATTATTATAGGAATTTTATTAAATGTAATCGTTATCTTTGTGGGGATAAAATTTTCACCAATTATATCACGTTATATAAGTGAAGGTGTTTTATCAGTAATTAAAAAGATTTTTGGGGTTATTTTGTTAGCCATTTGCATACGATTGTTTAGTGATTATGCGCCTCAATTGTTTAAATAAAAAGAGTATATTATGAAATATCTTTATTATATCTTAATTGTAATTTTCATAGGGTTAATTGGGTATAATTTTTATGAATTGGATTTTAAAGATTTAACTTTACCTGTAAACTATCTTGGTTGGGTTTGTATTTTATCGGGATTTTGTGGACTGATATTAACCTTAATTATGCTTAAAGTAATCTCTGTAAATGATGTTAATCTGAAAGTAGACGATAAAAATTGATTTTTCATCTATAATTTTTCTGCTTTTTGCTTGAATAATATAAGTTTGTATTGCAATCCTAATCCGTTAGGAAGATTTTAAATAAAAAAGTGGTTTGAGTTAGAGGGCATTACTCATTAAAGTAATGCCCTCTATTGTTGTAATGTAGTTAATATTTTTTTTATAGAGCGTTCAATAATAGGGTAGGACTTCATTTTTATATCCGTATAGATGAATATAATATGAATTCCTTTTTGATTTAAATCATGTTTATTTAGACGATAAGCTTCACGCATTAATCTTTTTATTCGATTTCGATCTACAGCCAATTTAAAGTTTCTTTTGGAAACAGAAAATGCAACTTGATTTGCAGATAATGATTGATTTTTAATATACACGATACGAACGGGATGTTGAACAAAGCTTTTTCCATCAGAAAAAAGTTTATCAATATTTTTTTTACTTTTTAGCTTTTCGTTCTTACCTAATGTATAACGCTCCAACATGATGATTTTTTTGTAAAAATACGTTTTTTGGTTATGTAAAATAGCATGGAAATCCAAAAAATAAATTGTAGTTTTGTGTAAAATAGTTAAAATAAAAGAAAAAATATGTATCCAGAAGAATTAATATTACCTATGAAAAATGAGCTAACCCAAAATGGTTTTGAAGATTTAAATACTCCAGAATCTGTGGAAGCTATATTAAATAAAAAAGAAACTACTTTAATCGTGGTGAATTCAGTTTGTGGTTGCGCTGCTGGAGCTCTTCGACCAGGAGTTTTAATGTCATTATCAGGTTCCAAAAAACCTGCTCATATGGGCACTGTCTTTGCAGGATTTGATAAGCCTGCTACAGAAGCAGCTAGAGGTTATATGCTACCTTTTCCTCCTTCATCTCCCTCTATAGCGTTATTTAAAGAAGGGGAGTTGGTTCATATGGTGGAACGTCATCATATAGAAGGAAGAACTGCTGAAATGATTGCAGAAAATTTAAAAATGGCTTATGAAGAGTATTGCTAAGTAAATAATTTAATAAAGAAAAGAGCTCAATATGAAATATTGAGCTCTTTTCTTTATTAAAACTTTATTTTTTATTCTTGACCAGTGGCCTTTTTTGCCTCTTCAATCATTTTATCATTAGGAGCTATTAATATTTCTACTCGCCTGTTTATTGATCTTCCTTCAGCTGTATCATTAGTTGATTTTGGTTTTGTTTCACCGTACCATTTTGTTTCAATACGAGAGGATTCAAGACCATTTTTTACTAAGTAATCATGAACAGATTCAGCTCTTTTTTGAGATAGTGCCATATTGTTAGCATCACTACCAACGTTATCTGTATGACCATTAACTAATAAATTTGTGTCAGGGTAAGACTTAAGTACTTGAATTAATTTATCTAATGTAGCTTGAGAATTTGGTGTAACAGCGTATTTTGCAGTTGGGAAAGTAACTCCACCACTTTCACCGTCAAAAATAACGGCTATAGCTTCTCCATCATTAACACGCTCAACTTTGGCTCCAGGAACTTCATTTTGAATTTGTTCAGCTTGACGATCCATCTTTCGTCCAATCATATTTCCTGCAGCACCTCCAATTACACCTCCAATTAAGGCTCCAAGTTCGGAGTTTCCATCACCTACTTGATTTCCAATAATTCCTCCCAAGATAGCACCTCCAATAGCACCTATACCTGTACCTTTTTGTTGACTATTTGCACTTTGAATACTTGAACAAGATCCGAAGATTAATGCTCCTACAATGACTATAATTCCCAATTTAGTATTTAAATTTTTCATATCAGATATTTTTTATTTATAGGTTTTTTTTCGTTTGAAATGATAAATAATATCGTAATTTTCGCTTTCTCCTTCAATTTTATTAGATGATCGAAGCTTCATATCACTATCTGATACCATGTCAACTCCCATTCTATAACCACTTACAACATTTTTTGCTTTATTGTTTCCAATTACTTTATATTGGAAATAGCTTAAGCCATTTGAAGCTTGGTACACAGACCAGTTAATTATTTTTACTCCCGAATTACAGTCAGCCCCTCCAGACAATACATAAGTTCCAGAGCTATTATTTTGATTTAAACTCCAAACACTTCCGATGAAACATTCTGGTTTTCCCTCTCCAAAGGCGTCAATATTAAATTTTCCTTCAGGACCTTCGTATGTGACATTGTCTATAGTCCATGCTCCATCAATTGCATGTCTGTACTCTTTATTCTCCTTTGTAAGACTACAAGAAACTAGAAAGAATACCGCAGTAACTAGAAAAAATATTTTTTTCATTTTATTAAAATTAAATTTGATTATTTTATTCCGACAAATCTAAAATAAAAAAAGGTAAGAATTTACTTTTTTTAAATTTTTTATCTTTACGTTTTGTTAAAAAACCACTTTTACAGTTTTTTTATTACTGTTCCCCACTAATGATTTTCGCTGTCCATTAATAGAAAAATTCATAATATTTTTTTGTCCAGATAAATTTAATAACATGGAGTTTGCTATTTCTATGTTTTTCACATCAGTTATTTCTGAAACTTCAAAATACCCCCATGTTGTTTTTTGTGAAGCATTAGTTCCTGTTAACCTTAGACTTTTAGAAACACCATTTATCTTTAGTTTAAATTTATCTTTAACGTATTGATTTAGTGCGTTTTTAAATGATCCGTCTGTGTTTTTCTTATGAATGGCTCCTTCAATATCTTCTGTGAAAAATTTTATCGAAATATTTATTTTTTGTGAAGCAGCATTATAATCAATTTTTGTAGTTGTTACATGAAAACTATTAGGAATGTTCTTTGTGAATGAAAATCCTATGGTTAATATAAAAATGACTAAAAAGGGTAAAATCTTTTTCATTATTTCTTGTATTTTAATCTTATTTATCACGTATAGCGCAAAACTGATGCCAAAATTTCTTAAAGTTGATTTTATTTAGCATAAATATGTTACTTCCAAGCTCTTGTTAATGTAAATTTAATAATGGCATATAGTATCATAGTTATTTTTTTGGAAAATAAGGAGTAGAGGGAAAGGTAAGGCAATTTTTATTACCTTTGAAGTTGTACGAATGTTAAAATAATTGTTAAAAAATACTATATTTACATAATTAATAAAAGGGTAGTTATACAATGGCTGGAATTAGTGTTTTTGAAATTTTCAAAATAGGTGTAGGACCTTCTAGTTCACACACTTTGGGTCCTTGGAGAGCCGCTGAGCGCTGGATACAAGAATTAAAAAAAACAGTGGTACTAGAAGAAGTTGAAGGTATAAAAGTACATTTGTATGGCTCATTATCCCTTACAGGTAAAGGGCATGCAAGTGACTTGGCTTCTGTTTTAGGACTTAACGGAGAAAATCCGGAATCTATTGACGTATACCAAATTGAATCAATATTAAAGTATATTAAGGATAGAAAAACACTCTTGTTGGGAAAAGAAAAAGAGGTGAATTTTGATTTTGAAAATGACATTATTTTCCATAAAGAGTTTTTACCTTTTCATCCTAATGGAATGGTATTTGAAGGCATGTTGAATAGCGGTAAAATCATTTCAGAAACCTTTTATTCTATAGGTGGTGGCTTTGTGGTTAAAGAACATGATAATTCGGGTAATTCTGTTTCAAAAAAACCTTTTGATTTTCCAATTGAGACTGCGAATCAATTATTACATTATTGTAAAGAATTTAACTTATCCATTTCGGCAGTTGTATTACGTAATGAATCCTCTTTAAGAAAAACGACGGATATTAAATCAGAATTGAATCGTATTTGGAAAGTTATGTTAGAGTCTATGTATGTTGGCTGTCATACGGAAGGTGTACTTCCGGGCGGATTGAATGTAAGACGTAGAGCATATGATATTCATAAAAAACATTTATCAGTTCGAAATTATGATTCACACGAAAGTTGGATAGGTTCATTTAGATCCTTAAAAATCACACGTTTTCAACAAATTTTAAAATGGATTGGCTGTTTTGCCTTGAGTGTTAATGAAGTAAATGCTTCACTAGGACGTGTTGTTACAGCACCTACAAATGGTAGCTCAGGAGTTATTCCTGCGGTAATTATGTATTACTTATGCTTTATAAATCATAAAGCAGGAGAAAAAGAAATTCAACAATTTTTATTAGTTGCAGGAGAGATCGGTAGTATCTATAAGAAAGGTGCAACCATTTCAGCAGCTATGGGAGGTTGTCAAGCAGAAATAGGGGTGTCAAGTTCGATGGCCGCTGCTGGACTTTGTGAGTTGATGGGAGGAAGCCCTGAACAAACTTTAGCTGCGGCGGAAATTGCGATGGAACATCATCTAGGATTAACTTGTGACCCTATTGGTGGGTTAGTACAAATACCATGCATTGAACGAAATTATATGGGAGCTGTAAAAGCTATTAGTGCTGCAGAACTAGCTTTAGAAACCGATACTGAACATTCAAAAGTATCCCTTGATGAAGTAGTTAGAACTATGATGGAAACTGCAAAAGATATGAACCGAAAATATAAAGAAACTTCAGAAGGGGGCTTGGCTATTCAGACCTTTTTGGTAGATTGCTAGTCGTCAAAATAAATTGTATTTCTCCATATGTACATTAATTTTAATATCTTTGTTTTGACATCAATTATAGAATTAGTATGGGAATTTTAGATAGCTTATTTGGAAGAAATAATCGTTTTAATAGTTACAAAACAATTATGCGTGTACGAGCAATTCGTGGAATTTCTTTTCCATCATTTATAAAAAAAGAGAACGAGTATGTTTTTACTGATTTTGAAATTTTTGAAGATGGTATTTTTTATTGTAATGATTTTGTAGATCAACCACTTTTAAAAGAACGCTTGGAGGAACAATGGTTGAATTATCAAGTTCCTGAAGGAGAGAGACTTAAAATAAATGGATTAGGAAGTGTTCGAGTTGAGGATCCTGAATGGAAGTTCAAAGATCATAAAGCTTTTTTTAAGTTAGCAAAGAAATATTTAAAAGAATTAAACCCTTCCTTAAAAAATTTATATAGTTTTTTTGGTGATAATACGCAGGAAATTAACGGAGTAAAAGTTCCTGTTTTTAAAAAAAATTCATATCCCATTTATGAAGAAGAAGTTTCACAAATTAACAGTAAACAGGTTCAAGGTAAGTCGACAAATGTATTCTATAAGGAAAAAGGTAAAACTTTTTTAGCTGAGTTAATTGTTTTTGAGAATGGCACAGTGAAAATAGCACGTATTCCAGATGTTATGGTAGGTAATATTGCTGAAATTGATCGTATGTTTGAAGAAGGAGCTTTAAAAACTTTATTAGAAGATCAGGAAAGAATTATTATTTTAGGAATAGGTGAATTTACAACAAGAGAGGTAGAAATGGTAAGTTCTTCTACGAAAATTCAAGAAATTAAACAAATTTTTGAAGTCTTGAAATCATTTTAAAAAACTTATACATTGAAACGGAAATGCATTACGTCCCCATCTTGGACGATATAATCTTTTCCTTCTACTCGAAGTTTCCCAGCTTCTTTTACTTTTGTTTCCGTCTCGTAAAGAGCATAATCCTCATAGGCAATGACTTCTGCTCGAATAAATCCTTTTTCAAAATCGGTATGAATTACCCCTGCAGCTTGGGGGGCAGAGAATCCTTCCTTAATAGTCCATGCTCTAACTTCTTTTTCTCCCGCTGTGAAATAGGTTTTTAAGTTTAAAAGAGTATAAACGGATCGGATTAAACGGTTGACTCCTGGTTCTTCTAGACCTAATTCTTCTAAAAACATTTGACGTTCTTCAAAAGATTCTAATTCTGCAATATCAGCTTCTGTAGCAACTGCAAGCATGAGTACTTCTGCATTTTCAGATTGTACCATTTTTTTTACAGCTTCAACATGATGATTTCCCTTTTTAGCAGAAGCCTCATCAACATTACAAATATACAAAACAGGTTTTGCAGTGAGCAACTGCATTTCATGCATAATAACTTGTTCAGAGTCTGTTAGTTTCAACCCACGAGCATTCTGATTACTTTCTAAATGAGTTATGATTTTTTGAGAAACCTCTACTATTTTTAACTGTTCTTTATTTCCTGTTTTAGCCATTTTTTTGGCTTTTTCCAACCGTTTTTCAACCGTTTCAAGATCCTTTAATTGCAATTCAATATCAATAGTTTCCTTATCTCGAACAGGATCTATAGAATCGTCTACGTGTGTAATATTATCGTTGTCAAAACATCTCAACACATGAATAATAGCATTTGTTTCTCGAATGTTTCCCAAAAATTGATTACCCAATCCTTCTCCTTTACTAGCTCCACGAACTAATCCTGCAATATCAACAATGTCCACAACGGCAGGTAAAACACGCTCAGGGTTTACAAGTTGCTCCAACTTATAGAGTCTAGGATCGGGTACTTGAACAGATCCAATATTAGGTTCTATTGTACAAAAAGGATAATTAGCTGATTGTGCTTTAGCACTTGATAAACAATTAAAAAGAGTCGATTTTCCAACATTCGGTAATCCCACAATTCCTGCTTTCATTAAAGTATTGTTAATTTAAAAATATTTGCAAATATAATCTGTATTATTCAAACAAAATATTTTACTTTTGGTATTTATTAAGAATTTCATGAAAATGGGTGTATTAGAACAACAGAAAGAGCTTTGTATACAAATTAGAAGAGATATTGTAAGAATGGTTTATGAAGTCCAGTCTGGACATCCAGGCGGGTCTTTAGGATGTGTGGAATTCTTTGTAGCACTTTACCAAGATATTTTAGAGCATGATCCAAAAAAGTTTACAATGGATGGTAAGGGAGAAGATTTATTTTTTTTATCAAATGGTCATATTTCTCCTGTATTGTATGCTACTTTAGCTCATAGTGGCTACTTTCCTGTAGAGGAATTAAAGACATTTAGAAAGTTAAATACACGTTTACAGGGACACCCAACAACACATGACAGTTTACCTGGTATCCGTATAGCAAGTGGTTCGTTAGGGCAGGGGTTGTCTGTTGCTATTGGAGCGGCTCAAACCAAAAAAATGAATGGAGATGACAAGCTGGTTTACACACTGCATGGAGATGGTGAATTACAAGAGGGACAAATATGGGAAGCCGTAATGTATGCAGCGGCTAATAAAGTAGATAATTTAATTGCAACAGTGGATTATAATAGTCAGCAAATTGACGGTGCTTTACATGAAGTATTAGATTTAGGTGATTTGAAAGCAAAGTTTGAAGCTTTTGGATGGGTTGTTTTAGAAGAGGATCAAGGAAATAATTTAGAATCTACAAAAACAGTTTTATTAAAGGCAAAAGCTATGACAGGAAAAGGAAAACCCGTTATGGTTTTATTGAAGACGGAGATGGGTTATGGAGTAGACTTTATGGAAGGGACGAATGACTGGCATGGGAAAGCACCTAATAAGGAACAATATGAATCTGCTATGAAACAGTTGATGGAAACTTCTTTAGGAGATTATTAAGAACTAAATGTAATTTATTGAGAAATAAAAGTTATATAGGTTTTGTAATATTTTGGGCTACTTTTCTATTAGGGCAAGAGGAAGGGATTGACTATAAAAATGTGACTGTTAAACCTGTTTTTCCTGGATGTGAAAATCTTGAAGAAAAAGTATTAGATCATTGTAATAGTAAAGTAGTTCAAACTGAATTGATGCGTTATTTGACTTATCCTGAAGAAGCTATAGAAGAAGGTCGTATAGGAACAGCTTATATAAAATTCATAGTCTCAGAAAAAGGAGAAATTGAAAACACTAAAATTTTTAGATCATCTAAACACAAAGACTTAGATAAAGCTTCAGTCAAAGCTGTTTCCTTGTTATTCCATGCGAAGAAAGTAATCCCAGGAAAATTAAATGATGATCCTGTTAAAGTTTCCTACGAAGTACCTGTTAGGTTTAGATTGGAAGAAAATTTAGATAGTAAAAAATTAACCACAGATGCTATTTTAGATCGACTAGAAAAAATGAAATCATCCACTTTTAAAGATACAAGTGTAAAAGTGTTTTCCGATAATTATATTAAATTTGTCAAAGGGATTATTGTAGGTTTTTATTTAAAGGATCGACAAGCAGTACAAGATTGGGAAACTTTTTTTAAAGAAAAAAGATTAAATGAAATGCCTGACGAAGCTAAATTAACAATTCAAGACAAGGTTAATTTAAAAAAATTATTAAGTGAAATTAATGACATTAAAGAATCAATTCATTAAATTAAAAAAATGAAAAAATTATTCATAGGATTATTAGTGGTAAGTTTTGGGTTAATTAAAGGGCAAGAAGAAAGCATCATTTCTAAAGAAGATATTAACATTCCGTTTACATGCAATGCGGCAGTAGATCAATATATGGCAGATTATCAAACCTTTGTAAAATCTGCAACGTTTTTGATGCTTCATGGAGCGGATGATAAAAAGCAATTCATCAATTCAGAGTATACTCAATTTATACAAAAGTATGCTGACATTATGCATGAAATTAAATTATTAAACCCTGAACTACAAAGGTTTGTTTCAGGTTTTGTACAAGCAAAAGGAATGGAGTTAGCAGAGTTGATGCGAAATAAGTAACCATACACAAGAGAAGATTTATAATAAAATGGAATACATCAATAAAGGATCGAAAGATACACGTTCAGGGTTTGGAGAAGCTTTAACAGAATTAGGGAAAGAAAATGAAAATATAGTAGCTCTCTGTGCTGATTTAACAGGGTCATTAAAAATGGATACTTTTGCAAAAAATCATCCAGAACGTTTTTTTCAAGCAGGCATTGCAGAAGCTAATATGATGGGAATGGCAGCAGGAATGACTATTGGAGGTAAAATTCCTTTTACAGGTACTTTTGCTAATTTTGCTACTGCTCGTGTTTACGATCAGATACGTCAATCTATTGCTTATTCTAATAAAAATGTAAAAATAGCAGCTTCTCATGCAGGTTTAACCCTAGGAGAAGATGGCGCAACGCATCAGACTTTAGAGGATATAGGATTAATGAAAATGTTACCCCATATGGTGGTGATTAATCCGTGTGATTATAATCAAACTTACGCTGCTACCATTGCAGCAGCAGCTTACGAAGGACCTGTGTATTTACGTTTTGGACGTCCAAAAGTACCCAATTTTACGCCAGAACCTACAACCTACAACTTTGAAATCGGAAAAGGATCGTTATTACAAGAAGGAACAGATGTTACGATTGTTGCAACAGGACATTTGGTTTGGGAAGCTCTTTTGGCTTCAAAAGCATTAGCTAAAGATGGAATTTCGGCAGAAATTATTAACATTCACACAATAAAACCACTAGACAGTGAAATGATTTTAAAATCGGTTTCTAAAACGGGATGTATTGTAACAGCAGAAGAACATAATCATTTAGGTGGATTAGGAGAGAGTGTAGCGAGAATATTAGTCACTAACCATCCTACGCCTCAAGAATTTGTTGCAGTAAATGATACTTTTGGAGAAAGTGGAACAGGAATTGAGTTAATGGAAAAATATGGAATCGATTCAAAAACAATTATCGAGAAAAGTAAGAAAGTAATTTCAAGAAAATAATTATAAAAATAAGAAACTAAATAAAAAATAAATATAGATGAAAAAATTAGTGATGTTGGGAGCAGTATTGATAAGCTCATTATCTTTTGCTCAAATAGATTTCGGAGTAAAAGGAGGATTAAACTTCGGTTCGGTAGGAGATTTAGAAGCTTATGCTGTCTCATTAGATTCAAAAGTAAAAACCGGATATCATTTGGGAGTATGGGGTAGAGTGGCTTTACCTATTGTAGGGGTTTATGTACAACCTGAATTAAATTATACACATTTAAAAACAGAGTTTGATAATAATGTAGATAATGCAGATTACACTCTTGATAGAATTGATATTCCTATTTTAGCAGGAATGAAGATATTGAGTGTTGGGCGTATTTTTGCAGGGCCTTCTTTTCAATATTTAATTAATGATAAACTTGATGTAGATGAAATTAGAGAACTTAATGCAGATAAGTTTACCGTGGGTATTCAAGTAGGAGTAGGAGCACAATTAGGAAGATTAGGTGCAGACTTACGATACGATACAGGCTTAAACAAAACGAAATCAACCTTTGAAAATGTAACAGGAGGAAATATCAAAATTGATACTCGTCCTTCTCAAGTTATCTTAGGTGTTAGTTATAGATTGACGAATTAAAAAGTCATGTAGTCAAAAAATCATCTAAAAATAATTTTTTAGATGATTTTTTAATAGCTTACAGGATCAAAACGAATAAGCCTACAGCTAGTATTCCTATTACGGGAAAGGTGATTAAATCAGAATTTAATTTAGAAAAACGCCGATCTTTAATTCTTTCAATATTTTCCTTAGCTATGGATATAGACTTGTTTTCATTGCTTTTTCTATGACCGTAAATACTATCTTGATCCGATTTTTTATAGCGAATTTTATATGATTTATTATCCGTAGTTTCTACTTTATAATAAGCATCATTTTTTAAATTTTGAATTGCCTCATCTTTGGTTAGCAAAATAATATTTTCCTTCTTCTTCCTGTTAGTTACTTTTTCTTCATCTTTTTTAGAAGCTTCATGAGATATTTTACTCGGTTTTTCTATAGGTTTATAAACGTAGCAGGAAATAAGTGTAGAACTAAAAATAATAATTAAAAAACGATATATCATAATCATATTTTGATAAGGCTAATTTAGGAAATATTTCTCAATTATAAATTCAAGCTATAATATTCCTGACTTAATTTATGTAAGGCGAGTATTAAATTTATAAGGTTTTTTTATTAAACTTCTCGATCCAAGCTACGGTATTGAATAGCTTCTGCAATATGGTTGGAGTTTAACTCCTTTTCGTTAACCAAATCAGCGATGGTTCTTGCTACGCGTAGAATTCGATCATAAGCACGTGCAGACAAATTGAGATGATCCATAGCTGTTTTAAGTAATTGAATACTCGACTCATCAAGTTTACAGAATTGATCCAATTGTTTAGGTTCCATTTGAGCATTATAGTGAATATGTTCAAACTTTTCAAAACGCTGACGTTGTATATTTCGGGCTTCTGTGACCCGCTTTCGAATATCAATACTTTTTTCACCTTTTCGCTCTTTTGATAACGTTTCAAAAGGAACAGGAGTTACTTCAATATGCAAATCAATTCGATCCAATAAAGGACCTGAAATTTTATTTCGATAACGTTCTATTTCAATAGGAGTAGAGGTGTTTTTTGGATCTTCAAGAAAATAGCCAGAGGGTGAAGGGTTCATAGAAGCAACCAGCATTAAGCTGGCAGGATATGTAATGGTAAATTTTGCTCTAGATAGCGTTACCTCTCGGTCTTCTAAAGGTTG
>JBKDZS010000103.1:0-2098 GCA_047971445.1 Flavobacteriales bacterium | reverse complement strand
GCTTCTAATTCATGTTGTAAATAGGTGTCAGGGGAGTAAGAGAATCCTTTTTGAGTCTTACGTTTAGCATATAATTTAATTAAGTCAAAAGCAATTTTTTTAACTTTAATTTTAGTTTTTTGTTTCAGATTTTTCCAAGCAGGAGAACCCAATTTGTTAACCTTAATAGAGCCATCTTTTCCGTTATGCTTAGAAATTTTATGCAAGGAATGAATACTTACATATAAAATATCATTATTAAGGTAGATTAATTTAATAGCTTCTTGTTTATAACCGTTATTATCAATTTTCATTAAACCACCAAATTTTCCAATACCATGATCTATGTGAGTTACATAATCACCAACTTCCAAAGCTGTAAGCTCCTTTAAAGTAATCGCTTGCTTTTTTGTATATCCTGTTTTAAGTTTAAACTTATGGTAACGTTCAAAAATTTGATGATCTGTATAACAGGCTATTTGATGTGTTTTATCAATAAATCCCTGATGAATATCTCCTAAAACAGCTCTATAGGATACACTGGGGTTAATATCTTGAAAGATATCTTTGAAACGTTCTATTTGTGTTTTCGAAGAGCAAAATAGATAATTAGTTAATCCTTTTTTTGTGTTTTCAACAAGATTATGAACTAATAAATCAAATTGTTTATTAAAACTAGGCTGCGGTTCACTATCCAGATTTAGAGATAGATCTGGTTTCAAATAGGGCGTGGTGGTGAACTCCAAAATAGAAAAGGTTTGAATAAGTTTTAAAGTTTCTTGCTTATTTAAAAACAGATCAGAAGGTTTTGAATGCTTAATTTGTTTCGATAATATTTTAAATCGTTCTTCTGCCTTTTTAAAATAGGTTTCTAATTGATTCAAGAATAAATCAATATCTGTAAAAGCAAGAATCGTTTTAGAAGTGATGTATTCAAAAAAACTTTCACGAACGTATCCTGTAAACTTATTCGACACATTCGGAATCAATTCGATTTTTTCCTTTTTTTCAATTGATAACTGAGTTTCTATATCAAATGTTCGAATGCTATCTATATCATCTCCAAAAAAATCAATTCGATAGGGATGTTCGTTTGAAAATGAAAATAAATCAACGATCCCACCTCTAATAGAAAATTCTCCTGGTTCTGTAACAAAATCCACCCGTTTAAATTGATACTCAAACAAAACTTCATTAATAAAATCTAGCGATAATGTTTCACCAACTTTTAAGATTAAAGTATTTTTTTGTAATGTTTTATGTGTAACGACTTTTTCAAACAAAGCATCCGAATAGGTTATGATTATATGTGACTTTTTATCTTTGTATAAAGTATTGAGAACCTCTGCTCGTAATAACACATTCGCATTGTCTGTTTCATCAATTTCATAAGGACGTCTGTAAGAAGAAGGGAAAAACAATACCGTTTCTTTATCAAATATATTTTCCAACTCATTCAGCACATAAGCCGCTTCTTCTTTATCTTTAAGTATGATGAGAAAAGGGTTATTCATTTTACTAAAAACAGCACCGTTTACAAAACTAAAAATAGAACCATAACAATGTTTAAGGTTCAATATTGATGAGGGATTATCTTCTAAATAGGATGCTATTTTCTCTACAAAAAGAGAAGTTTTATAGCTGTTAAATATGGAATGATTTTTTGACATGCAGCGCAAAGATAGGATCTTTAAAAAAATGTAGATAAACTTTTACACATTATTTTTACGATAGTATTTATATAGCTACAGAAGAAGCTGAGAAAAGATTGTCTAATGATACGCTTTTTTTGTTTTCTATTATGGAAAACCGCAAGGATTGTAAAATCACCTATTGTATTTTTAATTACAGAGAGATTTCCTGATTTTAAACTTCCTATAGACAAATACAACGTGAAAAGTAAGTAAAAGTTAGAAATCTTACCCTACATTTTATATGAAATTTTTACATAAAAAAATCCTGAAAACATTCAGGATTTTTTATATTATTTACAAAAGTGATAAGATCTAATCCATTTCAAATCCACCGTATATTTTTCTACCGTATTTATCTAGGAAAACCATACTAACTTCTCCCTTATAACCTTTAAGTATTTTGTCCACATCTTTTGTAGTGGATA
>JBKDZS010000102.1:0-29474 GCA_047971445.1 Flavobacteriales bacterium | reverse complement strand
TACAACACATTGAATCACATCTTGATGTTATCGCGTTGAAAGGTGATGCTACTTCTTTCATTACTTTAAGGGAAGCCAACATTAGTAATGCCGATATTTTTATTGCAGCAACACAAGATCAGAACACCAACTTAACAGCAGCTGTAATTGCTAAAAAATCAGGTGCTAAAAAAAGTATTGCCCGAATTAATAATCCTGAATATTTGTTAAGGGAAAATTCATTGAATTTTCAACGAATGGGAATCGACTCCCTTATTTCTCCTGAAACACTGGCTGCCAATGAAATTGATGAATTAATCAATGAAGCTGGTTTTAATGAATATTTTGCTTTTGAAGAAGGTCTATTAAAAATGGTAGGATCTGTTTTAGACAAACATTCAACTTTATTAAACAAAACAGTTAAAGAAGTTGCCAAAAAAGATCACCAAAATCAAACTAACTTTACGCCTATTGCTATCATAAGGAAGAACTCTAAAGATATCATCGTTCCTCGAGGTGATACTATTTATAAACTAGGAGATCAGGTCTATTTTCTTTTACTAAGAGATTCTTCCAAACATATCTATAAGATTTTAGGAAAAACCAAAGTAGATTTAAAACGTATTATGATTTTAGGAGGAGGGAAAATAGGAAAAGCTACTGCCAAAAACCTTTCTAGAAGTAACCACAGTGTTACCTTAATTGAAAAAGACCCTACTAAAGCATTCGATTTAGCTGATGACCTTCCTGAAACACTTATCATACAAGGCGATGGTCGTGACAGCGAACTTTTAGAAGATGAAGCTGTTGAAGAAATGGATGCTTTTATTGCCGTTACAGGACGTTCAGAAACCAATATTATGTCTTGTTTATTAGCAAAATCTAAAGGTGTAAAAAAAACTATTGCTTTAGTTGAAAACATGGATTATATCCATTTAAGTCAAATGATTGGAATAGATGCCTTTATCAATAAGAAGTTTTTAGCAGCCAACAACATTGTTCGGTTTATCCGAAGAGGCGAAGTTGTAGCCTTAACTCATCTTAGTAATTTAGAAGCCGAATTATTAGAATTTAAAGTAGTTCAAAATGCTAAAATAACCCATGATATCATTCGAAATATTGAATTTCCAAAAAATGCTATTATTGCAGGCGTTGTTCGAGATGGCATTGGTTATATTCCATTAGGTGAGTTTCAAATAAAAGCTCGTGATCGTGTCGTTGTTTTAGCCCTTCCTGATGTGTTATCAGAAGTTGAAAGTCTTTTCATAAATAAACAATAACATGAAAAAACTCAATATAAAAGTTGTTATTAATTTTTCAGGAATACTTCTTGTTTTAAATGCTCTTTTCATGTTTGCCTGTGCATTTATAAGTCTATTTTATGGTGAAAAGGCTACAATATCCATTGCAATTTCTGCAATAATAACTGCTACTATAGGAGGAATCATGTATTTTACATCCAAAAAACATTCTAAAATTATCCAAAAAAGAGAAGGTTATCTTATTGTAACTTTTGGTTGGCTTTTGATGACTTTAGCAGGTACACTACCCTATCTTTTTTCTGGTAGTATTCCTCATTTTACAGATGCTTTTTTTGAAACCATGTCAGGTTTCACTACAACGGGATCTTCTATTTTAAATGATATTGAAAGTGCACCAAAGGGAATTCTTTTTTGGAGAAGCTTTACTCATTGGATTGGAGGAATGGGAATCATTGTATTAACCATTGCTATTTTACCCTTATTAGGCATTGGAGGCATGCAATTATTCTCAGCTGAATCTCCTGGTCCATCTACAGATAAGCTACACCCTAGAATTACTGAAACAGCAAAACGTCTATGGTGTATCTATGTTTTGCTAACATTAATTCAAGCCATTTTGTTATGGGGAGCTGGCATGACTTTATTTGACTCAATAAATCATGCTTTATGTACACTATCAACTGGTGGATTCTCAACTAAAAATGCTAGTGTTGCTTACTGGAATAATCAACCCTTAATACAGTATATCATTATACTCTTCATGTTTATTGCAGGAACCAATTTTGTTTTAAATTATTTCTTCGTAACAGGAAATTTTAAAAAAATGTTTAAAAATGAAGAATTTAAATGGTACGCAGGAGTAATTTTCGTAGTGAGCTTAATTACAGCTTTAATCATGTATTTATTTGCAAGTCCTTCTGAAAGTTTACCTGTAGGGGCTGATAATGCCCTCAATACCTGGGTAGATTCCAACAACAATATGCGCTATACGCTAGAATCCTCTATACGACACGCTTTATTCCAAGTATTAGCTGTTATAACAACTACTGGGTTCGTTTCTGCTGATTTCACCATGTGGACTCCTTTCTTAGCCATTTTATTTTTTGCTTTAATGTTTGTAGGCGGTTCTGCAGGGTCAACATCAGGAGGTGTTAAAATAGTTCGTCATATTATTTTAATTAAAAATAGCTGGCTGGAATTTAAACGCTTGTTACATCCTAATGCCATTATTCCTGTAAGACATAATGGAAAAAGTGTTAAACAACAAATTGTTTTTAATATTTTAGCCTTTTTTATGATATACATGCTCATTTTTATTTTTAGCTCTATTGTTTTAAGTTTCACAGAATCTGAGTCTGGAATTCCAAATTTAAAAAATTTTATATCCGCCATCGGTGTCTCAGCTTCTGCATTAGGAAATGTGGGTCCTGCCTTTGGAAACTATTCTCCTGTGGATAATTTTGCAAACATGAGCTACTTAGGTAAATGGTTTTGCTCTTTCTTAATGTTACTAGGAAGATTAGAATTATTTACTATACTAATCTTATTCACTCCTTTCTTTTGGAAAAAAAATTGAAGTTTGTTTCCTTGATCATTTTTCATTTTTTTGTACCTTTGAAAGCTCAATGAGCAACACACAAACCACATATACAGAAGATAATATAAGGTCGTTAGATTGGAAAGAACATATTCGATTACGTCCTGGTATGTATATTGGAAAGCTAGGTGATGGATCCGCTCCCGATGATGGCATATATATCCTCTTAAAAGAAGTTATTGATAATTCCATTGATGAATTTGTAATGGGTTATGGAAAAACAATTGAAGTTTCTATAAAAGATCAAGCCGTAACTATCCGTGATTATGGAAGAGGCATCCCCTTAGGAAAAACAATTGATGCCGTATCCAAGATGAATACTGGAGGTAAATACGATTCACAAGCTTTTAAAAAATCTGTTGGATTAAACGGTGTTGGTACCAAAGCTGTAAACGCACTTTCTACCTATTTTAAAGTTCAA
Source organism: Flavobacteriales bacterium (assembly GCA_047971445.1). Lineage (GTDB taxonomy): Bacteria > Bacteroidota > Bacteroidia > Flavobacteriales > UJ101 > UJ101. The sequence continues at coordinate 26,215 of JBKDZS010000102.1, read as the reverse complement.
GCAGTTCGTGAAGGACAAACAAAAATAGCTGAGTTCTCTCAGGGAAACCTAACTCATGATGAGGAAATTGCATCCTCCTCATTGAGAAACGGAACTAAAATTAGTTTCATTCCTGATAAGGAAGTTTTTAATAATTTTCAATTTCGTAGTGAATACATCACGAAAATGTTAAAAAACTACACTTATTTAAACCCTGGATTAACCATTGTTTACAATGGAGAAAAATACAAATCTCAAAATGGCTTAAAAGATCTTTTAAATGATGTTATCGATGAGCCTATTATATATCCTATTATTCATCAAAAAGATGAAGATATTGAAATTGCCCTAACTCATAGTGGGAAATCTTACAGTGAACAATATTACTCCTTTGTCAATGGACAACATACTACCCAAGGAGGTACTCATCAAGCAGCATTTCGTGAAGCTTTAGTAAAAACCATTCGAGAATTTTATACTAAAAACTTTGATGCGTCTGACATACGAAAATCTGTTATTGCAGCAATAAGTATTAAGGTGATGGAACCTGTTTTTGAATCACAAACAAAAACAAAATTGGGTTCTACTGATATGGGTGATAATTTGCCTACTGTTCGTACTTTCATTAATGATTTTATCAAAACTAAACTTGATAATTACTTACATAAGAATCCTGAAACAGCTGAACGATTACTCAAAAAAATCATTCAAGCAGAAAAAGAGCGTAAAGAGTTATCAGGAATTCGTAAAATTGCTAAAGATCGTGCCAAAAAAGCAAATCTACATAATAAGAAGCTAAGGGATTGTAGACAACACTATAATAATCAAAAAAATGTGCGTAAACTAGAATCTTCTATCTTTATTACCGAAGGAGATTCAGCAAGTGGATCCATTACAAAATCACGAGATGTTGAAACACAAGCTGTTTTTAGCCTACGTGGAAAACCCTTAAATTCCTTTGGTCTAACTAAAAAAGTAGTTTATGAAAACGAAGAATTCAACTTACTACAAGCAGCTCTAAATATTGAAGACGGCTTAGACGATCTACGTTACAACAATGTCATCATTGCAACCGATGCCGATGTAGATGGAATGCACATCCGTTTATTAATCATCACCTTCTTTCTGCAATTTTTTCCTGAATTAATAAAAGAAGGTCATTTATACATTTTACAAACCCCTCTTTTTAGAGTTCGTAATAAAAAAGAAACACGCTACTGTTATACAGAAGAGGAACGTTTAAAAGCTTTTAGCGAATTGGGTAAAAACCCTGAAATTACACGATTTAAAGGATTGGGTGAAATATCACCTGATGAATTTAAACACTTTATAGGAAAAGATATTCGTTTAGATCCTGTTATGATAGGAAAGCATACTTCCATAGAAGATATGCTAACTTTTTATATGGGGAAAAACACCCCTAAACGTCAAGAATTTATTATTGAAAACCTGAAAATAGAAAAAGATTTACTTAATGAAACTTAATAATAAAAGGGTTAAGCCCTACGTCTATACTGTTTATTTATTTATTGGATTACTTTTTGTTTTCTTTTTAATTACAAAACTTTTCCCTCTCCGAATTTTTAAACACATTCCCTACAACATGCCTCTTATTGTTGGAATAATTCTATATGCTATAACTAAATACAGAGGAAGCCCTTTATTTGAATATGACTCTGACGGGGAAGCTCTTAATTTTAAAAATGAAGATGTTATTTTATCAAACTTCATTTCTTCTCCAAAAAAATCTTCCGAATTTCCAAAAAGAAAATTAATCTCATATAAAATAAAAGGTAATTTTTTGAAGAAAATATTAGAAATCACTATTACAAGCAAAAAAAGTAATAAAGGATATTCTAGATTGAAATACAACCTTTCTTACTTAAACAAGAAAGAAATTACAAAACTTCATAAATCATTAGACAAAGTTTTAGAAAAAAATAAAACTCTTCAAAACGAAGTGATTCCATGATAGAAAGCTCACAAAATATAGTACCAAAAGACGAGAGTATTCAAAAAATTTCTGGAATGTATGAATCCTGGTTTTTAGACTATGCTTCATACGTTATTTTAGAGCGTGCCATACCTTCTATTTACGACGGACTAAAACCTGTTCAAAGAAGAATTTTACATTCTATGAAAGAGTTGGATGATGGTCGTTACAACAAAGTAGCCAATATTGTAGGAAACACTATGAAATATCATCCTCATGGTGATGCTGCCATTTCAGATGCCATTATCCAATTGGGACAAAAAGAATTACTTATTGATACTCAAGGAAACTGGGGAAACATCCTAACAGGAGATAAAGCTGCCGCCTCTCGTTACATCGAAGCACGGCTAACCAAGTTTGGACTCGATGTTGTTTTTAATCCTAAAACCACAGAATGGCAATCTTCCTATGATGGAAGAAATAAAGAACCTGTTGATTTACCTATTAAATTCCCTCTTCTTCTAGCTCAAGGAGTAGAAGGAATTGCTGTAGGACTATCTACTAAGATTCTACCTCATAATTTTAACGAATTAATTAATGCTTCGATTAACCATTTAAAAGGAAAATCATTTAAGTTATTTCCTGATTTTTTAACCTCTGGAATGGCTGATGTTTCCAATTATAATGATGGAATGAGAGGAGGAAAAATTCGTGTACGAGCTAAAATTATACAACAAGATAAAAACACCCTTGTCATTAACGAAATTCCGTATGGAACAACAACTTCAAGTTTAATCGATTCTATCCTAAAAGCTAATGATAAAGGTAAAATAAAAATAAAAAAAATAGAAGATAATACAGCTGCAAATGTTGAAATATTAATTCATTTAAGCTCAGGTATTTCTCCTAATAAAATGATTGACGCACTATATGCTTTTACAGATTGTGAAATTTCCATTTCACCCTTATGTTGCGTTATTGATAAAAATAAACCCTTATTTATAGGTGTCTCTGAAATTTTAAAACGAAATACCGATCATACTGTCCAACTATTAAGGCAAGAACTTGAAATTGCCTTAAATGAACATCAAGAGCATTGGCACTTCGCTTCCTTAGAACGAATTTTTATTGAAAATAGAATTTATCGAGATATCGAAAAAGAAGAAACTTGGGAAGGTGTTATAAAAGCTATTGATAAAGGACTAAAACCTCATACACAACATCTTGTAAGAGACGTAACAAAAGATGATATTATTCGTTTAACTGACATTCGAATCAAGCGTATCTCAAAATTTGATTTAGATAAAGCACAACAGTATATTCAATCTTTAGAAGATAAAATAGCCGATGTAAAAAATAACCTGAAAAACCTCATCGATTATGCTATTGACTATTTTAAAACTATAAAATCAAAATACGGAAAAGAAAGAGAACGCAAAACAGAACTTCGAATTTTTGATGATATTCAAAAAACAAAAGTAGCTATTGCCAACACCAAATTCTATGTTAATCGTGAAGAAGGCTTCATTGGAACTTCCCTAAAACGTGATGAGTTTCTTTTTGATTGCTCCGACATTGATGACATCATCATTTTTAAGAAAGACGGCACCATGATAGTCACCAAAGTCGATTCAAAAACTTTTGTTGGAAAAGATATCATTCATGTAGCAATTTGGAAAAAGAAAGATAAACGAACAGTATATAATTTAATTTACAGAGATGGAAAAATTGGTTATAATTATATGAAACGATTTTCTGTTACTTCTATTACCCGAGATAAGGAATACACTTTAACACAAGGAAATAAAGGTTCTCAGATCTTATATTTTACAGCCAATCCAAATGGTGAAGCCGAAATTGTAACCGTTCACCTTAAAGCTTTACAAAAAGTAAAAAAACTTCGTTTTGATATTGACTTTACCGAATTAGCCATTAAAGGACAAAATGTAAAAGGAAATTTAGTTTCTAAACACCCCCTCAAAAAAATAGAGTTAAAAGAAATGGGCGTTTCCACTCTCGCTGCTCGAAAAATATGGTTTGACGATACAGTTAGACGTTTAAATGTAGACCAAAGAGGTATGTTTTTGGGCGAATTCCAAGCCAATGATAAAATTCTAATAGTTAACCAAAAAGGAATTGCCAGATTAATCAGTTTTGATTTAGGAAATCATTTTGAGGATAATATGATTATTATTGAAAAATGGTGTCGTAAAAAGCCCATTTCTTGTATTTATTACGACGCTAAAAAAAGTCGTTATTATATAAAACGATTTCTATTAGACGACACCCTTAACCCTCAATCTTTCTTTTCGTTAGAAGACTCTGAATCTTTTATTGAACTAATTTCAACAGATTACTTACCTATAATTGAGATCGTTTACAGAAAAGAACGTGGAAAAGATCAAGAAACAGAACAAATCAACGTATCAGAATTTATTACTGTAAAAGGAATTAAAGCACAGGGAAACACCTTAACTACAAGAACTGTAAAAGAAATTAATGCATTGCCTCCTTTACCTTACGCAGAAGAAATTACTGGAAAAACAACAAACGACTTACAAACTGAATTAAACTTTTAATTATGCTTGATAGCTTTCACCCCATATTGATCATTATCATGGCTGTTACAGCTTTAACCAGTTACTTTGGTTTTTCCAATCATGATTTTTTTAATAAAAATGCTTTCAATATAAGTGCTATCAAATCAAACAAAGAATATCACCGATTTTTAACCAGTGGTTTTTTACATGTAAATGGTATGCATTTAATTTTCAACATGCTATCTCTATATTTTTTTTCAAGTAAATTCTTTATCAATATGGTAAGCATGCCTATTTACTTACTCATTTATTTTGGCTCCATTCTAACAGGAGGATTATTGGGTTGTTTTTTTCATAAAAACAACCCTCATTACACCGCTGTAGGAGCCTCAGGAGGGGTTTCTGGAATGATTTATGCCAGTATCGCACTATTTCCAACTCAAAGTGAAATCGGACTTATATTCTTACCTGGACTTTCCATACCTGCATGGATTTTTGGTATTTTATACATGATTTATTCTGTTTATGGAATGAAAAATCAAGTGAGCAATATTGGACATAGTGCCCACATCGGTGGAGCTGTATTTGGACTTCTAATTCCCTTGATTATTTTTCCTGGTATTATTTATAAAAATGGAGTCTATATTATTCTTATTTCTATCCCTGTTATCTACCTACTCTTCAACCAGTATAAAAAGACCCATTAATTCTTCCCTACTTTACCACTGGTAAGCTTAGTCTTTATCACAAAAAACGACCTCTTTCTTTTTAACTTTCATTCAAAAAAAGTATCTTAGCCAAAATCACATATAGGAACATGAAGAATTTTTTTTCAGTCATTTTACTAAATAACTTTATCATATTATTGGCTCAACAATCTATTTATTTTGCAACGCCTGAAAAACCAATTGTTGAAAAAAAGAGTTACACACAAGACGTTAAAATAGATTCTATATTATATTTTTCCGAATTTAATTTGCAAGTAAACTATAATCCTGATCTTGTTTCGATTTCAGGAATTCACTTTAATAAAAAATTAGATCGAAATGCCTTACAATACGCTTTTAACAAAAACACCCTTACTCTACAGTATCAAGGAAATCCAATTTCTTTAAAGGATAAACCAACATTCTTTTCTTTAGATGTTATCCCTAAAAAAAGTACGTCAAAAAGTATTGTTTTCAATTTATCAGGAGAAATTAAAAGTAAACAATCATACCTTTTTAAGAAAACACAAACCACAATCAAAAAATCACCTATCTTCACAAATGATGTTATTGTATTTGGATTACTCATGGCTTGTCTTGGTTTTGTCTTTTACACTTCTACATTAAATAATTCTGCTTGGAAAAAATTTTACACCATTGCTCCTGCTCTCCTAATGTGCTATCTATTACCTGCCATTCTAAACTCCTTCAACATCATCTCAAGTGATGTTTCAAAGTTATATACCATGGCCAAAAACTATATGTTGCCTGCTTCACTCATTTTACTAACCCTAAGCATTGATATCAAAGGTTTGATAAATTTAGGTTGGCGACCTATAGCCATGTTTTTAACGGGAACATTAGGAATTGTTATTGGAGGACCTTTAGCTATTTTAATTCTTTCTTTTTTTTGGCCGGAAGTAGTTGGAGGCATGGGACCTGATGCTGTTTGGAGAGGGCTTTCAACACTAGCTGGTAGTTGGATTGGCGGAGGAGCAAATCAAGCTGCTATGTTAGAAATCTATGGCTATAACCAAGAGAAATATGGCGCTATGGTTTTAGTTGATATTGTAGTAGCTAATATTTGGATGGCCTTCTTATTATTCGGCATTGGTAAAAAAGATAAAATTGATAAGTGGTTAAAAGCAGACTCTTCTGCTATTGATCAATTACAGAAAAAAGTTGAAAATTATAGTGCCCAAATTACTCAAGTAGCTAATCTAAAAGACCTTATGATCATAGTAGGGCTGGCATTCTTATGTGTAGCTTTTTCACATTATTTTGCTAACATAATTTCATCCTTTTTAAAGGATAACATTAACGCAATAGCTGATCCTACCTCTTATGTTAGTAGTTTTGGTTCAACTTTTTTTTGGATGATTGTCTTAGCTACTATCATTGGACTCATTATGTCTTTAACTCCTCTACGTAGATTTGAAGGAATGGGAGCTAGTAAAATCGGAAGTGTATTTATTTATATTTTAGTTGCCACTATTGGAATGAAAATGGACATTTTAGCTGTTTTTCAAAAAGAAAATCTAGGTTTATTTATCGTAGGTCTTATTTGGATGACTATTCATGTAGTCTTACTTGTTTTTGTTGCCAAACTAATTCGTGCCCCTTACTTCTTTCTAGCCGTTGGTAGTAAAGCTAATATAGGAGGTGCTGCATCAGCACCTATTGTTGCTGCCGCATTTAGTCCTAGTCTAGCACCTGTAGGTGTTATCTTAGCTGTGTTTGGTTATGCTTTAGGAACTTTTGGAGCTATGCTTTGCACTATTTTAATGCAAATGGCTTCTTCATAAAATTTAACACATTGTAAGTTCTTACCGCTTTATTCTAACCTAGAGCTGAATATTTTTTAAAAAATCCCTATTTTTGGTACGGTATTTTAGTCACTATGAATATGAAAAATCAATTTATACAAGAATTACAAGAAAAATATACCTTTAAAGGAGGTGAAATTATTTTAGGTAAAGCCAAATTAAATGATGAAGTTCTTCCCGAAGGGAAAATCTCAGTTCCTTTAAAAACATTAAATAGACATGGTCTGATTGCAGGTGCTACTGGAACAGGAAAAACCAAATCTTTACAATTATTAGCTGAAGGTTTATCAAAAAACGGAGTACCTTCCTTATTAATGGATATAAAGGGAGACTTAAGTGGAATTGCGCAACCCGGTGACGCCCAAAGCAAACATATTATTTCAAGACATGAAGCTTTAGAAATCCCTTATCAAGCATTAGGACTTCCTGTTGAGTTACTTTCTTTATCAAAGGAAAAAGGCGTGAAATTAAAAGCCACTGTTTCAGAGTTTGGACCTATTTTATTTAGTAAGATTTTAGGACTAAATGAAACGCAGGAAGGTGTTATGGCTGTAATCTTCAAATATTGTGATGATAAACAATTAGCATTAGTTGACTTAAAAGATATTCGAAAAGTACTACAATATATTGCTGAAGGAGAAGGTAAAAAAGAAATTGTAAAAGATTATGGAAGTATTTCTTCTCAATCTCTTGGAGCGATTTTAAGAAAAATAGTAGCCTTAGAGCAGCAAGATGGCGATACATTTTTTGGAGAACCTTCTTTTGAAATAGATGATCTCTTAAGTGTGGAAAATGGTTATGGAAAAGTAAATGTTTTACGTTTAACCGATATACAAAATAAGCCTGCTTTATTCTCTACTTTTATGTTAAGTCTTTTAGCTGAAGTTTACAATGAATTACCCGAATCAGGAGACTCTGATAAGCCTAGACTGGCTATTTTTATTGATGAAGCTCATTTAATGTTTGAAGAAGCTTCTAAAGAGTTACTTTCCCAAGTAAAAACTGTCATTAAATTAATTCGCTCAAAAGGAGTTGGAATCTTTTTTTGCACGCAACTACCTGGTGACATTCCAGACGACGTTTTAAGTCAATTGGGCTTAAAGATACAACATGCTCTACGTGGTTTTACAGCCAAAGATCGTAAGGAAATTCAAAAAGCGGTAGAAAACTACCCTATTTCACAGTATTATGAAGCAGATAAATTAATTACACAACTAGGAATTGGAGAAGCCTTTATAACGGCTTTGAATGAGAAAGGGATTCCAACACCTCTTGCTCACACCTACTTGACTGCACCTGCTTCTCGTATGGATATTTTATCAAAATCTGAAATTGACGAATTAGTACAAAATTCTAATTTAGTCAAGAAATATAATAAAGAAATTGATAAAGAATCCGCTTTTGAAATTTTATCAAAAAAACTAGAAAAAGCAGCGCTGCTTCAGGCAAAAAATGAAGAAACTAAAAAAGCTGTTCAAAAATCCTCTAGTAGAAAAAAAGAACTATCTACTTTTGAAAAAGTCTTAAAAAGTCCTGTATTACGCTCTATGGGAGTTACTATTGCAGGTATTGTAACACGTCATCTTTTAGGATCTATAAAGAAAAAGCGGTAATTGAGATTCAATATAAAATGGTCTAATTTTTGAATCCGTATAAACTACAATTAAACTTCAAGTCCAATGAAAACAATATCTTATTTTTTAACTTTGCTCATTATCATCACCTCTTGTAGTCCTTTACAAGTATCTAGTGATTACGATAAAACGGCTAACTTTACGCAATACAAAACCTTTTCTTTTCATGACAAAGGAATTGAAAAATTACAATTAAACAGCCTGGATAAACGACGAGTTATTAATGCCATTACAGTTGAATTAACAGCTAAAGGGATGCAACCTGCAAAAGAAACCCCTGATCTTATCGTAAATATCCTAGCCAGTAATAAAGAAAAAATAGATGTTAATTATTATAATGATCCTTATTGGGGTTGGTACCATTATCCTTGGGGAGCAAATCAAGCTTTTGAAAACCGATATACTGAAGGAACTTTAATTATTGACCTTATTGACCATCATAAAAACACCTTAGTTTGGCAAGGAACAGGAACAGGATTTCGGGTCGATCAAATTCAAAATAAAGCCGAAACTATTAGACAAGCTATTAACGTAATCATGAGTCATTACCCTCCAGGTGCTCTAAAAAAATAAGTTCAAGCAAGCCTAAATTGATCTTGAACCTCTTTTATTGAATATTGATCAAATGACAACAAATCATAATAAAAAACAGTATATTTGTCTTCAAAATCACGATTATAAATACGAACTTGCTTAGTATGAAAGAGAATAGCACTTCAAATAATGACACCTACAATCAAAATGATGAAATTGATCTAAGAGAGTTATTTTTTTTGATAAAAAAAGGGATAATTAGTACATCGAAATGGCTTCTTTTACTGTTAATATTTCTTTTTAAGTTTTTGAAAAAAAACTTTCTTTACTTGTCGTTAGGAGCTTTGTTAGGTCTAGGATTAGGGGTTGCTAATTTTTATACTTTTTCTTCTCAAAAAGTCTACAAAATGGTCGTATCCCCTAATAGTATTTCACGTATATTTTTGTATGATAAAATTAATTATCACGAAGAAAACAAAAAAGAAGGGGATTATTCCATAGCTATTACCCCAGTAAAAGATTATAAGGAGAGTACTGAAATATTATTTAATAAACTAAAAGTCGATCAAAATACTTTAGGGAAAATTAATATCGAAAACTATATAAGCTCCATAAAAGATTTTGAGTACAATAAACATATTATTTCAATTTATTCAGACAAATCACTTGATACAGAAAAGATTCAAAATCAGATTGTAGCAGCAGTAGAAAATTCTTCTTTGATTATGAAAAGACAGAAAGAAGAATTAAAAATATTAAATGCAGAAAAAAAGCGTATTGAAGCTAATTTACACAATATCGATAAAACGATACAAAAAGATTTGGAGTCTGAGGATAACAAAGCTCCTTCAGGTAGTATTTTGGTAAACAATCCCTCAAAATCCGATGTTTTTAGTGCCTACCAAAATCTATCCAATAAGCTTTCTAGTATAGAAAGAGAGATAGATCGACAACGGGAAACACTACAAGTTTTATCCGATTTATCGTTCATTGGAGAAACTCGATTTCAGGATGACTTAAGTCATTTAAGACCTAAAAAATCGAATATACTATTAGGCTTTGGTAAATTTATTTTACTAGGTCTTGGGATGGTATTATTCTTGATTATAGGCTTAAATATATTCCGCTATTTTCTTAAAAAATCAGTTTAACTATCTTACGTATGGAACAACTAAAATATCCCATACAATTCGTTTCTATCCCCAAAGAAAGAATTTGGGGAGGAGATAAATTAAAAGGAAAATTCCCTGAAGTTTTGTCTGAAGCAAAAATAGGAGAAAGCTGGGAAATTTCAACAGTTGAAAATGATGTATCTATTGTATCCCATGGTTTTTTTAAAGGAAGGTCTTTGCAAAATTTAATAGAAGAGTACAAAGAAGCTTTTTTAGGAGACAAAAATTATACAAGGTTTGGAAATCAATTTCCACTTTTAATTAAAATTCTTGATGCAACTGATGATCTTTCAATACAAGTACACCCTAACGATGAACTAGCGAAAAAACGTCATAATTCTTTTGGAAAAACAGAAATGTGGTACGTAATGGATGCAGAGGAAAACACAAGCTTGATCTTAGGATTTAATCAAAATATTTCGAAAAAACAATATAAGAATATTTTGAAAATGGGAGATCTTGAGCACTACTTAAATTATGAACAAGTAAAAAAAGGAGATTCTTTTTTTGTAGAAGCAGGTCTAATTCACGCAATAGGAAAAGGGGCTATGATTGCTGAAATTCAACAAACTTCTGATTTAACATATAGAGTCTATGACTGGGGTCGTAAAGATGCTCATGGACGACAACGAGAGTTGCATACAGATTTAGCTTTAGATGCTTTGAAATACCATCAAATAGATAACTCTAGAATTATAAAAAAGGGAGATAATTTAATTAAAAATCATTATTTCACCGTTAATGAATTAGATGTCGCACAAAATAAATTAGTAAGAGATTTAAAAACTATAGATAGCTTTGTAATCTATATTATAGTGGAAGGAAATGCAAAAATAAATGATACATCCTTAAAAAAAGGAGAAACCATTTTGTTTCCTGCTATTTATAATGGAAAAATAAATCTTAAAGGAAAAGGAAAAGTTTTAGAAGTCTATATTTAAAATTAAGTGAATAGAAAAATAGTAATAACAGGTGGCGCAGGCTTTATAGGAAGCCATGTAGTGAGACATTTTGTAACTCAATATCCCAATTACAAGATTTATAATTTGGATGCTTTAACTTATGCAGGAAATTTAGAGAATATACGAGACATAGAAAATGCCTCTAATTATACTTTTATTAAGGCCGATATAAGACAAAAAGACCTGATTAATGAGCTCTTTGAAAAATATCAATTTGATTCAATCATTCATCTAGCAGCAGAAAGTCATGTAGATCGTTCTATTACTGATCCAAATGCTTTTATTGAAACCAATGTATTGGGAACAGCTAATCTAATGAATGCAGCAATATCCGTATGGAAGGGTGATTTTAAAAACAAATTATTTTATCATGTTTCAACTGATGAAGTTTACGGTTCATTAGGAGAAACCGGATTTTTTTTAGAAACAACACCTTATAATCCTCAATCACCTTATTCCGCTTCAAAAGCAGCTTCAGATCATATGGTTAGAGCCTATCATAATACATATGGTTTTCCTATTAAAATATCCAATTGCTCCAATAATTATGGGCCTAATCATTTTCCAGAAAAATTAATCCCTTTATTCATCCATAATATCCAAAATAATAAGCCTTTACCTGTATATGGAGATGGTGATTATACACGAGACTGGTTGTATGTATTGGATCATGCTAGAGCTATTGATAAAATTTTTCATAGTGGAAAAATAGGCGACACTTATAATATTGGCGGATTTAACGAATGGAAAAATCTAGATCTAATTAAATTATTATGTTCCATAATGGATGAAAAATTAGGTAAACAAAAAGGTAGCAGTGAGCAATTAATTACCTATGTAAAAGATCGTCCAGGACATGATCGACGTTATGCTATTGATGCTACTAAATTAAATAAAGAATTAAGATGGGAGCCCTCTGTTACTTTTGAAGAAGGTTTAGAAAAAACTATACAATGGTTCTTAGATAACAAAGAATGGTTGAAAAATGTAACCAGTGGAGATTATCAGAAATATTATGAACGACAATATAATTCATAGTATATTTAAACTTAAGAAATAATGAACAAAGTTTTTAAATCACAATAAAAAGATGAAAGGAATAATATTGGCAGGAGGCTCAGGAACCCGTTTACATCCACTCACCATAGCTGTCAGCAAACAGCTAATGCCAGTTTACGACAAACCTATGATTTATTATCCTTTATCAATTTTAATGTTGGCTAATATTCGTGAAATATTGATTATCACAACACCTGAAGATCAAAAAAACTTTAAGAAGTTATTGGGAGATGGTAGTCAAATAGGCTGTCAATTTGAATATAAAGCACAAGTGACTCCTAATGGATTAGCCCAAGCTTTTGTTTTAGGAGAAGAATTTATAGGGTCGAGTTCTGTAGCTCTAGTTTTAGGAGATAATATATTTTATGGCTCAGGGATGCCTAAATTATTAACTAAAGTAGCTCAATCTGAAGAACCTACTATTTTTGCTTATCGAGTATCAGATCCTGAACGTTATGGAGTAGTAGGCTTTGAAAAAGTAGGTGATCAATACAAAGTGACTTCCTTAGAAGAAAAGCCTAAAAACCCAAAATCTAATTTTGCAATTCCTGGTTTGTATTTTTATGATAATTCTGTTGTAGAAATTGCGAAAAACATAAAGCCAAGTAAGCGAGGAGAATATGAGATTACCGACGTGAATAAAGAATATTTAAAGCAAGAACGTCTGAAAGTAGCTTTTTTAGACCGAGGTACAGCTTGGTTAGATACAGGTACCATTGATTCTTTGCATGACGCAACAGAATTCGTAAAAGTATTAGAAAAGCGTCAAGGTTTTAAAATGAGTTGTATTGAAGAGATCGCGTATAGAAAAGGGTTTATTAACAACAAACAATTAATCCAAGTGGCTAAAAAATATGAAAAAAGTGGCTATGGAGCGTATTTAGAGAGTTTAATAGACTAAGTATTTATAAATAGTGAGTTAAATAAAATAAAATATTTTTTAAATAATTGAAATATGGGTAATACAAAAATACTTGATTGTACTTTACGAGATGGTGGGTACTATACTAATTGGGATTTTGACCATGAATTAGTAAAAAACTATTTTACTGCTATGGAAGTTTTACCTATTGATTATTTAGAAATAGGATATAGAAGTAAACCCTTAAAAGGTTATTTAGGAGAATACTTTTATTGTCCAAAGTATATTTTTAAACAGGCAAAAGAATTAGCACCCTCAAAAAAAATTGCTGTTATTTTAAATGAAAAAGATTGTGATGTTACTGATGTAGAATATCTTTTAGGTGATTTGGAAAATTATATTGATTTAGTTCGATTAGCTGTTAGTCCTTCTCGTTTTGACTCAGCAATACTATTAGCTAAAGCAATAAAAAATAAGGGCTTTCGTGTAGCTTTCAATATAATGTATATGTCCAAATGGGTTAATGACACTAATTTTTTTGATAACTTACATCAAGTTAATGGGTTGGCAGATTACTTTTATATGGTAGACTCTTATGGCAGCTTGTATCCTGATCAAATAAAAGAGTTTATAAAAGTATTAAAAAATAAAATTAACATACCATTAGGATTTCATGGACATAATAATTTGGAATTTGCTCATATTAATACTTTGACTGCAATTGATTCAGGTTGTGAAATTGTTGATGCTACGATAACTGGTATGGGAAGAGGTGCTGGAAATTTGAAAACAGAACTTTTATTAACTAGTCTAGCAAATAATAAAGGTTTAGAAGTCTCATTTAATAGTTTAAGTGCAATCGTTGAAGATTTTGAGGCTCTCCAAAAACAATATGGTTGGGGAACTAACTTACCTTATATGGTTTCTGGAACTCTTTCTCAGCCTCAAAAAGATGTAATGGAATGGATTACAAAAAGGGCTTACTCAATTAATAGTATCATAACTGCTTTGCACAATAAAAGTGATAATCAAGAAGACAATATTCAATTAAGAATATTTCAGTCAGAACAAAATACTTTTAATAAAGTATTAGTAATTGGAGGAGGAACAAGTCCAAAAAAACATTTAAAAGCTATAAAACATTACGTTAATTCAGAACCAAATGTATGTTTGATTCATGCAAGTTCTAAAAACGCAAGGGCATTTAAGAGCTTAAATTGTGATCAATATTTTTGTTTAGTTGGCAATGAAGGTTATCGTTTACAAAAGGTTCTTGATAATGATTTAACCGATTTGAAATGTATTCTACCTCCTTACCCAAGAAAAATGGGCACATTTATACCTAATCCTGTTAAAGAAAGCTCATATGAATTAAAAGAAATTTCTTTTACAGATCGATATAAAGATTCTCACTTTGCTATAGCTTTACAGTTAGCTCTTGAACTCAAAACTAAAGAAGTGTATTTAGTTGGTTTTGATGGTTACATTGATAATGTCTCCCAAAAAGAAATAGAACTTTCAAATGAAAATGAATATTTGATTAAAAAATTTAGTAAATTAAACATTCCATTAGTTTCATTAACAGAAACTCAATATAGTATAGATACAAAATCTATTTATTCATTTCTAAAATAATGACGAAAAAAGTTTTGGGAGTAATTCCCGCTAGGTATAAATCATCAAGATTCCCGGGAAAACCTTTGATTAAATTAGATGGTATTCCTATGATAATACATGTATGTAGAATCGTTGAAAAGGCTTTAGGAAAAGAAAACACATATGTGGCTACAGATAACTTAGTAATTTTAAATGTAGTTGAAAAATATGGATATAACGCTGTAATGACAGATAAAAATTGTCTTACGGGAACGGATAGGTTATGGGATTTTGCCCAAAAAAAAGAAGCTGATATTTATATAAATATTCAGGGAGATGAACCGTTATTAAATTATGAAGATATAAGAAAAATTGCAGAATATAAACAAATGAATATGGAGTATGTAATAAATGGGATGAGTGATCTAACTGAAATGGAAGATCCTCATAATATTAATATTCCAAAAGTATTGGTAAATAAAGAAAATGATCTTATATACATGTCAAGGCTACCTATCCCAGGGATAAAAGATAAAGGCTTTCCAGTATATAAAAAACAGGTTTGTATTTATGGATTTTCTTATAATGATTTAAGATTATTTGGTAATCAACAAGATAAATCGGAGTTTGAAAAATTTGAAGATATTGAGATTTTACGTTTTTTTGACTTAAATATTCCAATTAAGATGGTTGATACATCAGGAAGTTCGTTGGCTATTGATGTGCCTGAAGATGTAGAGAAAGTTATAAATGAGTTAAGAAAAAGACAAGAGATGAACTCTTAGTTTCAGTAAAGAAAGACTATATATGATGAAACATACAATTTTATGGGATTTTGATGGAGTTATTTTAAATTCAATGTCAGTAAGAGATTTGGGGTTTAGAATGATTTTTGAAAAATATCCTAAATCAAAAGTTGAAGAACTTATTCAATACCATCGCATTAATGGGGGACTTTCTCGTTATGTTAAAATACGTTATTTCTATGAAGAAATACTAAAGCTTTCTATCACTGAAAAATTAGTTACTGATTATGCTCAGAAATTCTCAGAAATTATGAAAGTAAAATTAATTGACACTCAAAATTTAATTGAGGAAACAGTTGTTTTTATAAAAAAGAATCATTCAAAATATAATTTTCATATTGTTTCAGGATCCGATCAAGTTGAATTACGTTACTTGTGTCAAAAATTAGATATTTCACAGTTTTTTATAACAATAGAAGGGTCTCCTACACCGAAAAATTTACTTGTTAAAAACTTATTGAATCATTATCAATATAAAAAATCAAAAGTATGTTTAATCGGAGACTCGCTAAATGATTATGAAGCTGCAGCAAGCAATAATATAGACTTTATAGCTTTCAATGCACCATCATTAATAAAATACAATACAATTGATCCACTTTTTTAAAAATAAAATCTCTCCGTTACTAAAATTTCAGGGTGACCTAAAAAATGTCCCTTGGATGGTGACAGAACAATTTTTTAGAATGGTTTCGGGACTTCTGGTTTCAATTTTTATAGCACGCTATTTAAATCCAGAAAATTATGGTAAATTAAATTATATAATTGCATTTGTTTCTGTTTTTGTTCCTTTTGTTCAATTAGGAATGTTTTCTATTTTAGTAAGAGAGGTTATTAATTTACCAAATAAAAAATATAATATATTAGGAACTGCATTTTCCTTAAGTTTGATATTTGCTATTATTACCTCTATAGTTTTAAACATCGTAAATTATTATTATAATGATAATGATAATATTAAATATTTAATATCTATATATTCATTAATCTTAATTTTCAAATCATTTGATAATATAGACTATTATTTTCAGTCACAAAATAAAGCAAAATGGAGTTCAATTCCCAAAATTTTAGTGTATGTAATCTTAGTAATATTGAAGTTAATATTAGTTTACTACGAATATTCTTTTGAGTACTTTGTTTACGCAAATATTATAGAAGTTATTTTAATTGCCACATTATTATTTATTAATTTTAAATTAAACACAACTAGTAGTTTCTTCTATTTTGATAAAATTATTTCTATTAGGCTGCTAAAAAGTGCATGGCCTATGGTTATTTCTTCGTTATCAATAATATTATTTATGAGGATTGATCAATTAATGATTGTGAAATATCTTAGTATGGAAGATATGGGGATATATTCTGCCGTAACTAAATTATATGAAGGTTATGCAGCTATTGTTTATACAGTTTCAGTTTCTTTACTTCCTTTAATATTAAAGAGTAAAAAAGATGAAAATGATTATTTAAAAAAATTATCTCAAATTATTTCAATACTTTTTTATGGCTGTTTAATTATTACTATTGTGGTATTTATATTGGATGATGTAATTTTAAAATTTATATACGGTGAAAAATATTTAAAAGGTAATCATGTTCTCGTAATCATGTTCTTGACGAGTTGTTTTTCAGCATTAAATTCGATAAGTAATCGATATTTCACATCAGAAAATATGGAAAAAAAAATAATGAAAAGAACAATTATATCTTTATTGATTAATGTTTTTTTAAATCTTATATTAATCCCAAAGTTTGGAATAGAGGGAGCAGCTTTTACAACATTATTCTCTATGATAATAGGTTCTTATATTTTGGATTATTTTGATAATGATTTGAAAGATCTAATAAACGTTAAAAATAATGCATTTTTATTAAAGAATATTTATAAGTAAAATGAAACACGTTTTTTTTGTCCATAGTCATATAACATTCATACTATCAAAATTAATAATTAACAAACATGTTCTTTTAAAAAAAGATATAGTATTTATAGTTTCTAGAAATTATCAAAATGAGGAGTTAGCTTTCTATGATTCAATTAATTTTTCTCAGATACATGATGAACTCTCTAAATATTATATTAAAGATTTTTTTAAAATATATAGTTACATAGAAAAAATAGATCATGTCATTGAATCGAAAATCGATAATAAGGAGTTTATTGTTTATCTACCAATTGTAAGACATAAATTGATGCAAATTATTGCATCACATAAAAACTGTATCTGTGTAAATATTGTAGAAGAAGGTATGACCAGTTATTCTGATTATTTTTTTAATGACATAGATTCAAATATTTTTAAAAGAATAGGAAAGTTCATATTTAATAATTTATTCTTTTTAACAAAGAAAAGATTTTTTTATATAAAGCCTTTTGAGTTGAGATATTTTAATAAAAATATTTCTTCTAAATTTTATACAATATCTAAATTAGGATTTAATGGGGTAAAAGAAGAAATTGTTTATTTAAATTTTAAGGAGTATAATAAAAAGTGTAATTATGATATTGATAATAACACACCCATTTTGATTCTTGAAGGTGCTGTTGAACAGGGGAATTTAAGTATCGACATTTTAGAGGAAGCTGTAGATCAAATGATATCCTCTATTGATTATAATAAAATATATGTGAAATTTCATCCTGTTCAATCAATAGAGACAATTAATTTAATAAATCAAATATTTAAAAAATATAATAAACAAATTATTAAAATCCCCAAAGAAATTTCTATTGAGTTATTAAGTCTTGATAAAAAGTTAATTATTTATGGCTTTTCATCCTCATTGTTATTTTATACTAAATTATTTGGTTCAGAGGTTTATTCTTATGAATATTTATTACTCAAAGATTATAAATATAAGAAGTTTAAAAAACAGTTTAATTTTGATATTGTAAATTTATTAGATAAAATTTAAAACAATGAAATCCACTAAGAAAACCAAGGTAATGATCCTTTCCCTCGGAAGAACAGGTAGTCTTCCAATATATGCCTTTGGTTTAGTAAATAGATTTGTAAATACTAATTATGATTTATATGTTTCTAAAAATAGATATGATAAATCTATAAAAAATAATACTAGTATTGAAATGTACACTTATAAAAATAAAATTACATTTTTAATCAATACTGTTTTTTATCTACCGTTTAAATTTTTGATTATGATCCCTAAGATCATAAAAACATATAATACTCTTTATCTTCCATATAGCCATTTTTGGGACTTACCATTTATATGGCTATTTAAAATTTTAAATAAGAAAATTATTTTAACTGTTCATGATGGTATTCTTCATACAGGAGAAAAAAATTTTATTACTCAAACTTTAAATAATTTTCGAATATACGGTGCTACTGAGTTAATTTTTTTATCAGATCATGTTATGAAGAACGTATTTAATCATTTAAAGATTCAAAAAAAGTACAGTGTAATTCCTCATCCAATTTTAGATAACAGCTATGTAAAATTTGATCGCATAAATAATGATACTACTAATAAATTATTATTTTTAGGGAGAATTGATCGATATAAAGGATTGGAGATGTTAATGAGAAGCGTTATTAATAATAAAACTATTGATAAATTAATTATAGCAGGTAAAAGTAATTACAATATAGATTATTTAGTGGATGATAGGATTCAAGTAGTCGATAAGTATTTGGATGAAAAAGAAATCGGAGATTTATTAAGTTGGGCTGATGTTTTAGTACTTCCTTATACAGAAGCAACTCAATCAGGTGTTATTACTTTAGGTATTTATGCAGAAAAGATCATGATTTGCACTGAAGTTGGAGGGTTTTCTGAGCAACTAGAAAAAGATGAATCTTATTGGTGTCAACCCAATGAAAATTCTTTAAGTAAGATCATAACAAAAGCATTTCACGATAAAGAAAATTGGCCATTCATAAAGAAAAAATTAAAAGAAAAAAAAGAAAAATTATCTTGGGATAATATATCATCTGAAGTTGAAAAAAAATTAGCTAACTAAAGTAATGGTTATCAAAAAAAATACACTTATTTTTTACATGATTTGTTTTCTAGGGCTTATAATAGCTACTTTAGGATCTTTTGTTTTACCAGTAAGATTCTTTTCAGATGCAAATTTAATAATTAATGATCCTAATAATGAAATTGGTCTATTAGGGAGCTATCCCTTAACAATATATTTTTACAACATTACTTATTTAAATAAACTGCCTACATTTTTTATTGGCTTTATACAATTTTCTTTTGTAATTTATTTTTTGATTAGATTAGGGATTCCTTCTAATTTTAACCTTTTCACAAAAACAAAAAATATAATTACATATTTATTTATATTGATTACGGCTGTCTATCTATGTATGCCAACAAAAGAGTTCTTAACTTTACTGCTCATCTTACCGATTGTATTTATAATTAAAAACAGGGTGTTTTCATTAAATAAAACCATACTATTTTTTTTCCTATGGTTAATTATAATTGGGATCTTCTTTAGACCCTATTTCATATTGATTTCATTGATGATAATATTTTTTTATTTTATGTCAAAAATGAATTTAAAAAAAGCGAGTTTATATCATTTAGCTATTGGATTTCTATTTGTTATATTCATATCATTTAGCTACCATATTTATGAAAATCAATATTTATCTCATAAAACAAGAACTGAAGTAAATAAAGATAGAATTAATAGAAATGATGCCAGTTCAATTATCATTCCTCCTTTTGAAACAACAACCTGGTATGGAGAAGTAACATCAATTATTTATGGTTTTTTTTCTGTAAATTTTCCTATGAATGGTTTAAAACACTACAACAAACCACAAATTTTATTTTTTGTCTTTTGGCAAGTATTACTATTGATCATAATATTCTATAGATATAATTTTATTACAGAAAAACATAAATCATATGAAACTTGGCTCTTTTATTTTATTATTTCATATTTCCTTATTCAAGGAGTTTTTGAACCTGATTTAGGTTCGGCAGTAAAACATAAAGCTGGAATATTTCTTATAATATATTATTTCCTATACTATGACCAAATTAAGAGTAAAAGAAAATTTAAATAGACTTATTTTATTGATTATATTGTTAATAGCTTGTTATCCTTTACTTCCAAATATTTTTAAAGGTATTCTTGTCATCATGTTAATAATAACTTCTTTTATATATTATTTAATTTCTAAAAAAATAAAATTGAATGTATATATATTGATTCTAATTATACCATTTTTATGGTCTTTTATTAGTTTACTCTGGAGTGGTGATATTAAATATGGATTTAGAATAATTGAAAAATGGGTTAATTTACTTGTGTTCCCATTCATTTTCTTTGTTTTTTTAATTCAGAATAAAAACATAACTAATATTAAAAAATATTTTTTATTAATCTACCTCATATCATCAACTATATATTCTATACTAATCATTAGCTATTATATTAAATCAGGATGGATCATAAGAGAAATGAACCCTTGGAATTATATTGGATTAATTGATAAAATACCATGGATTAACCAACATATGATTTATGGGTCTATGATGGTTGGTTTAGGAGCAATTTTTAGTTTTAAATTTATTATTGAATATGATAAGTTATTTAAAAAATTACTTTTTGGAAGTATATTTTTAATTAATATAATTTTTTTATTTATAATAAGCAGAAAAGGCGTTTTATTAGCCTTAGCTATAGCTATTTTATTTTTTTTGACTTTACATGGTAAAAAGTATTATAAAACTATTTTGTTAAGCTTAAGTTTGGTAATCACTTTACCTATAATGGTTTATCATAGTTTTGATTATTTTAAATGGAGAATAGATGAAATTATAAATTCTAAGAACCGAAAAGGAACTATTCATTCAACTACAATGCGACTTGAATTGTGGGATTGTAGCTTTAGCCTAATGAAGGATTCTTATTTGTTTGGCAAAGGTATTGGTGATGCTAATAATGAAATAAGTAAGTGTTTTCAGGCAAAAAGTAACGTATATAATAATATGAAAATGAATAGTCACAATCAATATTTTAGCTTTATATTACATATAGGATTAATAGGCTTACTTATGTTTCTTATTGGTATTC
This sequence comes from Flavobacteriales bacterium, assembly GCA_047971445.1. GTDB lineage: Bacteria > Bacteroidota > Bacteroidia > Flavobacteriales > UJ101 > UJ101. The sequence continues at coordinate 4,535 of JBKDZS010000102.1, read as the reverse complement.
TCTTTTATTATAAGATAGCTTGGAGAAACGGGGATTATTTACTAATTAGTGTAATAAGCTATTTTCTGATAATTATGCTATTTGAAAATATTTTAGAAAGGAACTCAGGGATAAGATTATATTCCATCATAATCAATTTTTTAGCAGTTTCATCCTATAAATCTTATTTTAAGATTTAAAATATATTTTTAAAAGATGGTTAAAATTTTTATTCATATCAAATAACTCTGAGCATATATTGTATGCATTATTCCCCATATTCTTGCGTTTTGACTCATCTAATAATTTATTAAGTATTTGATCAAATTCCTCAATGTCATCGAATAGATAACCATTTTCACCATTTTTTACAATATCTTTATTTCCGATAACATTTGTTGCAATTACAGGTAAATTGATAGCCATTGCTTCTAAAATAGAAATAGGTAAGCCTTCCCATAAAGAAGTTTGTATATAAATATCTAATTGACTTAACCATTTTATACATTCTTCTTTCGTTTTTATCCAACCTGTAATTTTTATATTAGGTGAGGTGATCTCGTTTGATAACTCCCCATCACCTATCCATATAAATTGGATATTAGGGTATTTTTTTGCTATTTGATTAAATAATTGAGGGTTTTTTCCATAAGCTATTCTCGCTAAAGTACCAATAGTTAGTCTATTCTCTTTATCTTTGTTAAGTTTCATAGATCGAATTCTATCTATATCCACTCCATTTCTGACTAGTAATGATGGACCTATACTTTTAGCGTATAAAAATTCTGTGTCTCCACAAGCAATAGTTATACCTCCAAATATTTTTTGTGAAATTTTTTCTATTAATTTAAATAAGCTTCTTTTAACTTTTGAAACATCTTGTCTTAAAAATGAATATGCATGAGGAGTATAGTATATTCTTGCATCTTTTTTTGAAAAATACCCTGCTACTCTACCAATTACACCTGCTTTTGAAGAGTGTAAATGAATAATATCTGGCTTTACGCTATCTAATACTTTTTTTATTTGTAAAGTTGCTTTTATATCTTTAAATGGAGCAATATTTCTCTCCATATCAATTTTAATAAGCTTTGCTTTATTATCTAAATCTTGTATAATTTTAGTGTTATTTATTTCTTTTCTTTTGTCACTATAGATAATAAAATTTTCAATATTAGGTTTCTGATGTAAAAAAAATGATAAATCTTTTAAATAACTATATATCCCCCCTCCAAAAGATTCTACAATATGAACTACTTTTAATTTATTCATTAAGAAATTATTTAAATTTTAATTGCAAGTTAATTTAATTAATTTAATTGAAAGTTAATTTAATTATATTTGTTCACAATTAACTTAATAAAATTTGTAATCAAACATGAGTTTGAAAAAAACCAGATACTCAAAATACATTCCTATCTTTTTATTTGTAGTAGATATGACTATTATAAATATGGGGTTTTTTATACTTTTTTATTTTTTCGGAAGTTTTCCATTAGACTCTTTTGATAGTTTTAACAAGCTACTAAATTTACATTATAAAGCCCTTATTTTTCTTAATATTTCATGGTTGATTATAAGTAGCTTTTCAATAATCTATAAAATATATCGTTATACAGGTTATGTTTCTATATTTAATAAAGTATTAAGGCAGATTCTTTTATTTTCTCTTGTAGCAATACCTTTAATTTCTGGAGTAGGAACTTTAAAAGAGAATACCGTATTTAATTACAAATTAACTTTATTTTATGTTTTAGTAATTAGCATTTTCACTTTTCTTTTTAGAAGTATTTTTGTCTATTTATTACAGACATACAGAAAAAAAGGAGGGAATTATAGAAATGTTACAATTATCGGTTATAGTGATTATGCCGAAAAACTAAAAGATTTCTTTAATAATAATCCTAAATACGGATATAATTTTTTAGGCTATTTTTCTGATAGTGATGTAGAAAACAAACTAGGTTCTCGAAATGATTACCTCAATTATGATTGCTCTGAATTGGATGAAATTTACTGTTCTATAGATTCTTTTAATAGTAACGAAATTCGTAAAATCATTACCCACTCGGATCAAGAATATGTAAAAATAAAATTTATACCTGATAAAAATGCATTTTTAACAACAAAATTAGGAGTGGATTATTATGGTTTTTTACCTGTACTATCTTTTAGGGAGTTAAAATTAGATCAATCTTTTTTTAGAATTTTAAAAAGAATTTTTGACATTGTGTTTTCATGTAGTGTAGCTATTTTTTTACTATCGTGGTTAATTCCCATAATTTCTATTCTAATAAAAATGGAAAGCAAAGGTTCTATCTTTTTTAAACAAAAAAGAGTAGGTCTAAAAGGAGAACCTTTTTGGTGTTATAAATTTCGATCAATGGCTGCAAACAATGATGATGAAGCAAGACAAGCTACTAAAAATGATATGAGAATTACAAAAATAGGAGCTTTCATGAGAAAAACAAGTATAGATGAATTACCTCAGTTTTTTAATGTCTTGAAAGGAAACATGTCTGTTGTTGGTCCACGCCCTCATATGATTTCACATGATAATGATTTTATAGACGACGATAAACGTTATATTATTCGTCATTTAGTAAAGCCTGGAATTACAGGCCTAGCTCAAGTTAAAGGTTATAGAGGGGAAATTATAACCAAATCTGATATAAAGAATAGAACCCGAATGGATATTTTTTATGTTGAAAACTGGTCTTTTTTAATGGATTTAAAAATTATATTAGACACGGTTCTAAATATTTTTAAAGGAGACGAAAAAGCATATTAATACGCGATCGTTTTTATCACAAACACATAACTTACTATTTTTCAAATGTATATTTAATTTTTTTTAATTTTATTAAACTAAATTCCAAAAAAATACTATTTTAGTAGTTTAGTTTAATTAACTTAAAAGAAATACTTAATTATGGCAATTGAAAATGTAATTCAGCGTTTAAAAGAAGGTAATGACCGATTTTGTTCAGGTAAATTAGAAGGAAAACTACAAGATGGTGCTAGAAGAAGTGATTTAACAAGTGGACAAGCCCCAAAAGCAATTATTTTAAGCTGTGCAGACAGTCGTGTGGTTCCTGAATTAACTTTTGATTCTGGTTTAGGTGAACTCTTTGTAGTTCGTGTAGCAGGTAATGTAGCAAATAGTTCTTCTATAGCAAGTATTGAATATGCTGTAGCCCATTTAGGTTCTGAAGTTATTGTTGTTTTAGGTCACCAAAGTTGTGGTGCTGTAACTGCTGCAATGGGAGGAGGAGACAATGGATATAATTTAAATCATTTATTATCACATGTAACTCCAGCTGTAGCAGCTTCTAAAGAAGGAGCTCAAGTAGATGATGTAGTTAAGAAAAATGCAGAAATAAATGCAGAAGAATTAAAAAACAGATCAGATATTATTAAAAAAGCTGTTGAACAAGGAAAAGTAAAAATCATGCCTGCCTATTATAATTTAGACTCAGGCAAGGTAGATTTTCTATAAACAGTAATTAACCTACCCCCTTATTCAATACATTTAAAAACTATTGAAAAGGATTTACAATAAATAAAAGCCATTCTAAAATAGATTTAGAATGGCTTTTTTAATATATGATTCTCTTATTTTTTATTCAGCAGCTTCATCTGACTTCGTATCTGTTACTGTTTCAGTAACAGGAGTTTCTGTTTTTTCAGTTGTTTTTTTACCTCCTCTACGTCTTGTTTTCTTCTTAACAACTTTTTCAGTATTGTAAATTTCATTGAAATCTACTAATTCAATCATAGCCATATCAGCAGCGTCTCCCAAACGAAACCCTGTTTTAATAATACGTGTATAACCTCCTGAACGATCTATTACTTTTTGAGAAATAGTTCCAAATAGTTCTGTGATCGCTTCTTTACTTTGTAATTGAGAGAATACAACTCTTCGAGAGTGTGTTGTATCATTTTTTGATTTAGTAATGATTGGCTCTATATATTTTTGTAAAGCTTTTGCTTTTGCTACAGTAGTATTAATACGCTTATGCTCAATTAAAGAAATAGCCATATTTGCTAACATTGCCTTTCTATGAGAAGCTGTTCTACTCAAATGATTTATTTTTTTACCGTGTCTCATTTTATGATGGGTATTTAACTCGTCTTATTAATATTTACTCCTCTAATTTATACTTGCTTAAATCCATTCCAAACGTTAATTGCTTTTGAGCTACTAACTCTTCCAATTCTGTTAAAGATTTCTTACCAAAATTACGAAACTTCATTAAATCGTTCTTATTGTATGTTACTAAATCTCCAAGTGTATCAACCTCCGCTGCTTTTAGGCAATTCAAAGCTCTTACAGATAAATCCATATCTACTAAACGTGTTTTCAATAATTGACGCTTGTGTATTATTTCTTCATCGTATGTATCATTAATAGCCGTCTATTCAGCTTCTAAAGTTATTCTCTCATCTGAGTATAACATAAAATGGTGAATTAATATTTGAGCTGCCTCCGTTAAAGCATCTTTTGGATTGATTGAACCTTCCGTCTTGATATCAAAAACTAATTTTTCATAATC
>JBKDZS010000101.1:0-2326 GCA_047971445.1 Flavobacteriales bacterium | reverse complement strand
GTTATGTCTAAAATTACAGGGGCATATTTTTGCATGGTTGGAATTCCTCTATAATCGATTATCATATCCTGGTAACCAAAAGAAGTTCCTCTTTCAATAATGGCGGTTTTATTATTTCCTGAATCCGTTACCTTATTGACCGCAAATTGCATGGCTTCAGGGGAGAGGAATTGTCCTTTTTTTAAGGTAACTACTTTTCCTGTTTTAGCTGCTGAAACAACCAAATCGGTTTGACGCACTAAAAAAGCAGGAATTTGCAAGATATCTACATATTGAGCTGCCATTTCAGCATTTTGCTCTGTATGAATATCAGTTGTTGTAGGAATGTTAAATTCCTTTCCTACTTTCTCCAAAATTTTTAGTGCTTTTTCATCTCCAATTCCTGTAAAACTATCAATACGAGAACGATTGGCTTTTTTAAATGAACCTTTAAAAATATAGGGGATATGATATTTGTCAGCAATAGAAACTATTTTTTCAGCAATTTGAAGAGCCATGATTTCACTCTCTATAGCACAAGGTCCTGCAATTAAAAAAAAGTTTTTAGAATCTTGATGTTGTATGTTTTTTAAATGTTGTATCATGCTTTATATTGTTTATCGCAAAGATATGAATTAGAGATTAGAAGAAAAAAGAATGTATATTTGTTGTGAAAATACAAGTTCATCATGCAAAAATATACTTCATGGGTTGGTTATATTGCTTCTGCAGTATTGGTTATCTCCTTTATTTTTACCGACACTTATTTTTACCTTTTTTTAATTTTGAATACAATAGGATGTCTGTTATTTATTACATACGGATTTTTATTAGGAAGAAACTGGCCCATCATAATTCCTAATACATTCATTGTGTGTTTGAATTTATATAAGTTGCTATTTTAAATTATTCTTGGAAAATTATAAGTTAATGGTTTAGCTTGGTTTATGATTTTTCAAAATCATTTTCTGCTTAAAATTTAATTTCAATAGTGCTGTTTTTATATCTTTTTTCTTTTAACAAGTCTTATCCCATTTGGCTTTAAATTTTGCATGAAGCACGTTAAAAATAACATCTTGTTCGTGTTTGTCAAATTGATTTAAGTGTTGCACAATTCACACTATTTTTTAATCAATTAAACTAGAATTTTTGCTATCTTGCAACGAAAAATCATCTATAAATGACGTGCAAAAAGCTTTGGAAGAAAAAAAATCAAGAAGAAATTAAGCAACGTGTTTTTTCAGCTTTAAAAGCAAATGTGTATTATAAAGAAGAGCACATTTTAGGTGTCCCGGGATCACATTTAGATGAAAAAGTTTTTCCACAAGAAGATGTGCCCTTTGTAGTAGAAGCCCCCTTTATATCAACTTTGGTTCATAATCCCAATCATATAGGATGTCATACATTAGAAACATCGGAGTCCTTTTTTTCAGGTACTCAAGAAATAGAGAGAGAATTGTTGGATATTTGTGCGGTCGATATTTTAAAAGGAGAATTAGGTCAACATGATGGTTATGTTGCCTCTGGTGGGACAGAAGCTAACTTGCAGGCTATTTGGATTTACCGAAATTATTTCAAAGAAGAATTTAACGCTTCTTTAGATCAGATAGCTATGATTACAAGTGAAGATAATCATTACTCTATGGATAAAGGAGCTAATATTTTATCCATAGATCTATTTAAAGTAAACGTTACAGACCATACAAGAGAAATTACTCAGGAAGCTGTGCAAAAAACTCTTGAACAAGCCCTTTGTGAAAATAAAAAATATTTTATTGTTGTTGTCAATATGATGACGACGATGTTCGGCTCTGTTGATTCCATTTCTTGTTATACTGAAGTGTTTTCAAAATTAAATATACCGTTTAAAATACATGTTGACGGTGCTTATGGAGGATTTTATTATCCTTTTTCTAATCCTGATAATCTATTGAACTTTAAAAATTCACATATAGATTCTTTCACATTAGATGCTCATAAAATGGCTCAGGCACCCTATGGAACAGGTATTTTTCTTATTCGAAAAGGGTTGATTCAATATGCCAAAACAAAAGCAGGTTACGTAGAAGGAGAAGATTTTACTTTAATAGGAAGTCGTTCTGGGGCTAACGCTGTTGCTGTTTGGATGATTTTAATGAAATACGGTTTTTTTGGTTGGGAAGAAAAGATTTTTATCCTGCAAAAAAGAACACAATGGCTATGCGAACAACTTACTCAATTGAACATTGAGTTTTATCGTCATCCTGATGCCAACATCATTACAATTAAAAAATCTTTTGTTTCAGAATCTATTGCTAAAAAGTATTGGTTGGTTCCGGATAATCATCAAAATCCTACTTGGTTTAAA
>JBKDZS010000100.1:0-9645 GCA_047971445.1 Flavobacteriales bacterium | reverse complement strand
CTTAATCTGGAACGGAAGAGTTGACGGTAAACCCGTACCGTCAAATACCTATTGGTTCGCTATTGATTTTAAGGATAATGTTACCCCTACTATCAAATCTCATATTACCATTAAAAGAGAAAATGAACTCTAATTAAACAAAAGGGCGATCATTTTGATCGCCCTTTTACTTTTTAAATAAATCTAATTACTCTTAATCTTGTGCCATATATTCCGCAACACCTACATGATCTGCTTTCATTCCTTTTCGCCCTTTTTGCCAATTTGCTGGACAAACTTCTCCATTTTCTTCAAAGAATTGTAATGCATCTACCATACGAATCGCTTCATCTACATTTCTTCCTAAAGGCAAATCATTTACAATTTGATGACGTACTACTCCTTCCCTATCAATTAAAAATAATCCACGGTAAGCAATCATCTCTCCTTTAGCTTCTAAAGCGCCTTCTTCATTATATTCCCAATCTCCAGCTAATACATCATAGTTATATGAAATTGTTTTATTAGTATCAGCAACCATAGGATATGTCACCCCTTGAATACCTCCTTCTGATTTAGGTAATTGTAACCAACCCCAATGTGATTGTTCCGTATCTGTAGATACCGCAATAACTTCTACATTTCGTTGCTGAAAATCATTTAAACGTTCTTGAAAAGCGTGTAATTCTGTAGGACAAACGAATGTAAAATCTTTTGGATAAAAGAATAATACTACATATTTTCCTTTATACTGATCTAAAGAGAAATTCTCAACAAATTCTCCTCCATTAATTACAGCTGCACTCGAGAATGCAGGTGCTTTTTTTCCAACTAATACTGCCATTTTTACTACTATTTTTTATGATTTATAAATTACAAAAACAAAGATATTTTGTTTTAAAAAATTTTAATATATGTTCATTTGATTTAATTATATATCTAACTGATTTTACTCATGTTAATAAAATCAACACGATTGAAAAAAGAATCATAATTAATTTTTGCCAACTGAAATGATGAGCTGTATGACTATTTTCAAAAAGGATTGTGGTTGAAATATATAAAAAAACACCCGAGACTAACGCTAAAGTATAGTAGGAATAATCACTTAAAACCGTATAATGGCTTATAAATGTACCTAGTGGTGTTATAAAGGCAAATAATGCCATAGCTATATAAACCTTTTTAATATCATTAAAGGAGGTAGAAAGATAAAAATATAAAATAGCTGCTACAGGGATCTTATGAATTGCAATGGCTATTACAATATTGCCATGTTCATGAGATTCTCCAAGAGGCATTCCTTCTAAAAAAGCATGAAGCATTAATCCTATAATAATAGGAAAGGATAACTTTTCATTATGATGAATATGTCCATGTTCTACTCCCTTTGAAAAACTTTCTAAAATCATTTGAACAAGAATACCTATTACAATAAAAATCCAAACTATCTTCCCTCCTTTTTGATATAATAAAGGAAAATTATGAAGCAAAGTAACACACAACAAGTAAGCTCCGCTAAATATTAATAAAGATTTCGTGATCTTAGGATTCTTTTTTAAAAATTGAGCTACTATTATTCCTATCAATACTGCTACAATAAGAATTGCATATATCATAATTAATCTTATGTTTTAAACCAAAACCGCCCATCTCATAATAGAAAAAAGCGGTCTATTCATTAATTTATAATCCCTATTAAATATCAATGTTGGCGTAAATCGCATTTCTTTCGATAAACTCTCTACGAGGAGGTACTTCATCTCCCATTAACATAGAAAAAACCCGATCTGCTTCAGTTCCACTTTCAATAACAACTCGACGAAGTGTACGATGTTCTGGATTTAAAGTAGTTTCCCACAACTGATCTGCATTCATCTCTCCAAGACCTTTATAACGCTGGATGTTTACCCCTTTTCCTTCTCCATTAGTTAGTTCATTGATAATTTGATCTCGTTGCTCATCACTCCAAGCATATACTTGTTTTGAACCTTTTTTCACTAAATATAAAGGAGGTTGCGCAATATAAACATGACCTGCTTCAACCAATTCACGCATATAACGAAAAAAGAAAGTCAAAATTAATGTAGAAATATGGCTTCCATCTACATCAGCATCACACATAATAATAATTTTTTTATAGCGTAATTTTTCTAAATTCAGAGCCTTGCTATCTTCTTCTGTACCGATAGTTACTCCTAAAGCCGTAAAAATATTTCGAATTTCTTCATTTTCAAACACTTTATGCTGCATAGCTTTTTCTACATTCAATATCTTACCTCTTAACGGTAAAATCGCCTGATATTCACGCTCACGACCTTGTTTTGCAGTACCTCCAGCAGAATCTCCCTCAACAAGGAATAATTCACAAATTTCAGGATCAGAAGAAGCACAATCAGCTAGCTTACCAGGCAAACCTCCTCCAACCATTGGAGACTTACGTTGTACCATTTCACGTGCTTTAGCAGCAGCATGACGTGCTTGAGCTGCTAAAATTACTTTTTGAACAATTGTTTTAGCATCATCTGGATGTTCCTCTAAATAATCTGTTAGCATTTCAGAAACAGCCTGAGAAACGGATGCTGAGACCTCTCGATTACCTAATTTTGTTTTCGTTTGTCCTTCAAATTGTGGTTCTGCAACTTTTACAGAAACAATAGCTGTTAACCCTTCTCTAAAATCGTCTCCCCCAATATCAAACTTTAATTTATCCAACATTCCGGAATTATCAGCATACTTCTTTAATGTATGAGTCAACCCACGACGAAAACCTGATAAATGAGTCCCTCCTTCGTGGGTATTGATATTGTTCACATAAGAATGAATATTCTCTGAATAAGAAGTGTTGTATAATAATGCTACTTCAACTGGAATTCCATTTTTTTCTCCTTCAAAATGAACAACTTTTTGAATTAAAGGTTCTCTTGTCTCATCTAAAAAACGAACAAACTCCTTCAAACCTTCTTCTGACTGAAATATTTCTGTAATAAAATCACCCTTTTCATCTTTACGACGTTTATCGGTAATAGAAATCGTAATTCCTTTATTTAAAAAAGCTAGCTCACGCATACGGGAAGCTAATGTATCATAATTATATTCTGTTGTTTGAGTAAAAATCGTATCATCTGGCCAAAAAGTCACTTCAGTACCCTTTTTATCAGAATCCCCTATTATTTTTACGGGATATGACGCTTTTCCTCTCTTGTACTCTTGCTGCCAAGTCTTTCCATCACGATAAACTACAGCTTTCAAATCATTAGATAATGCATTCACACAAGAGACACCAACTCCATGAAGTCCTCCTGAAACTTTATAGGAATCTTTATCAAATTTCCCTCCTGCACCAATTTTAGTCATCACAACCTCTAAAGCAGAAACACCTTCCTTCTTATGCATCCCTACAGGAATACCCCGTCCATTATCATTTACTGTAATAGAATTATCCTCATTAATAATAACGCCAATAGCATCACAATAACCTGCCATAGCTTCATCAATCGAATTATCAACCACCTCATATACAAGGTGATGCAACCCTCTTGTTCCTACGTCTCCAATGTACATTGATGGACGCATTCTCACATGTTCAATCCCTTCTAGAGCTTGAATACTATCTGCTGAATAATTATTTTGTTGATCACTCATAATTATGATTTATCTTAACTTTATTCGTTATAAATTTTGTTTAATCGTTTGACAAATTTGCTTCGATATTTTACAAGTTATTCGACTACCTGCATAAGCCTTAACTGATAGCATAGAGTCTTCTGAAGCGATAACATAATGATAGCTAAAAACTATTTGATCATCTTTTTCCTCTTCTTGAAAATATTGGGCAATAAATGCATTGTTTATTTCAAACTCTTTATAATTCTTAACTTGGTCACTACGGTCGTCCATAATAAGACTCAACACCCTATTACGTGAAGATTGAAATCGTTGATTTTCAAACTGTGTCATCCAAAATGTCAAACTTGAATTCCATAAAACTAATGAATCATTTTTCACTTTTCGATTAAAAGGTACAGGTAAAGTTATACTCCAATATTTACTTAAAAAATAAGCTCCTTCTACAACAGGAAAATTAGGATCTAAAACCGTTTGATTCATATAGAGTAATAAACGTACAAATATACAGTTTTTTTCAATAAAAAAGAAGCTAAAAATCTGCAAGAAATTATTAACAATTTATGTACTTAAGATCTATTCCACTTCAAAAGTATGTTAACATTTCTATTACAACAAAACCTAGAACCTCTTATACTACTAACAACACTTCGTATGAATTTGATAATTTAAAATCCTCCTATAAAAAACTATGGTAAAGTCATCCATTTTTACACTTCCGACCAAGCCCATTAAATTCAACGTTAAAATTGAATACTAATAGCACAAATAAGTCTATTACGTATCAACCGCAAATTTCTCAACTCTTTGATTTAATTATATCAATTAATAACGTAGTTTTGCACAAAGGGTTTTTATTATGCTTCTTCAAAAAATAAATCAAAATATAATCTCGTTTATTCAAAATTTTGATTCAATTCCTACAAAACGAAAAGAAAAATTGAATACACTTACACAATATATTCAAGAAAAAATAAATCAAAATCAAATTCCTAAATTAATCGTTATTTGCACGCATAATTCCCGCAGAAGTCACTTAGGGCAATTGTGGTTAGCTGCAGGAGCGGATTACTACGGGTTACCTAAAATTGAAACATACTCTGGAGGAACTGAAACCACGGCGTTCCACTATAACGCCATAAAGGCTATGCAACATTTTGGGTTTGAAATAACAACAAATAATCAAGGTATTCCTAACCCTATATATCAAATCAAATGGAAAGAAAACCAACTTCCTTATGAAGCTTTTTCAAAACGTTTTGAAGAAGCTCCTAACCCAGCAGAACAATTTTCAGCTATTATGATTTGTTCTGAAGCCGATAAAGACTGCCCCTTTGTCCATGGAACGGATTTTAGAATAGCTTTGCCTTTTGATGATCCCAAGAGATTTGATGGAACAGAAAAAGAATCTAGTAAATATAGAGAGCGTGCTAAACAAATAGGTATTGAAATGCTTTATGTATTATATAACATCAATAAAAAATTAGAATGAAAAATAAAAAACAAATTGCCTTCTTCGAACGCTATTTAACCTTATGGGTAATTCTTTGTATTATTTTTGGAGTTATTTTAGGTAAATATTCAGGAGACGATATAGTCCTATTAAGTAACTGGAATATCAATTCAATCAATATACCTATTGCTATTTTGGTTTTTTTGATGATATTTCCTATGATGGTTCAAATCGATTTTAGTTCCTTAAAAAACATTAAAAAAAACAGTAAAGGAGTAGGGTTAACTTTAGCTATTAACTGGTTAATAAAACCTTTTACCATGGCTTTTTTTGCATGGTTATTTTTCAGCAATATTTATGAAGCTATTTTAACTCCAGAGCAATCATCTGAATATATTGCAGGAGCTATTTTATTGGGTGCAGCTCCATGTACCGCCATGGTCTTTGTATGGTCTTATTTATCTGATGGAGACCCAAATTACACACTAGTACAGGTCTCTGTTAATGACCTTATTTTACTTGTTGCTTTTATTCCAATTGTAAAATTTTTATTAAATGTAACCGATATTGAAATACCTTTTGATGTCTTATGGACTTCCTTAGTGGTTTTTGTTATAATTCCGTTGATGAGTGGATTTTTGGTGAATCAGTTATTAATCCATTTAAAAGGAAAAGCTTGGTTTAAAAATGTATTTTTACCTAAATTAAAACCTTTTTCCATTATAGCTCTTCTTATAACATTGGTTTTAATTTTTGCTTTCCAAGGAAAGCAAATTATAGAGAATCCTTTTCACATTATACTTATTTCTATCCCCTTAGCTATCCAAACCTATTTCATCTTTTTCATTTCATGGTACATTGGAAAAAACATATTGAAAATACCCTACTGCATTAATGCACCTTCAGGAATGATAGGTTCTAGTAACTTTTTTGAATTAGCAGTTGCAGTTGCAATATCTTTGTTTGGATTAAATTCTGGAGCGACATTAGCTACTGTTGTAGGTGTTTTAATCGAAGTTCCGATCATGCTTTCCTTAGTCTCTTTTGCAAATCGTAATAATTATTAAAAAGTGCTTCTAATTCTATTCTTTTTGATTGAACAATTTATTTATTACCCTTATTTTTAATCGTAAATAACATGGCAGGAAATACTTTTGGAAATGTTTTTAAAGTTACAACTTTCGGAGAATCACACGGAAATGCTTTGGGTGGTATTATTGATGGGTGTCCAGCAGGAATTCAATTGGATTTTGAAATTATTAAAAAAGATTTAAAACGACGAAAGCCAGGACAATCTCCCATTGTAACACAAAGAAAAGAAGATGATGAGGTCGAATTTTTATCAGGTATCTTCGACGGAAAAACAACAGGAACACCTATCAGTTTTCAAATTCGTAACCTCAATCAAAAGTCAAAAGACTATACCCATATTAAAGATAATTATCGTCCTAGCCATGCTGATTATGTTTTTGATCAAAAGTATGGCTTTCGAGACTATCGAGGAGGTGGACGATCTTCTGCTAGAGAAACTGTAAGTCGTGTTGTAGCAGGTGCTATTGCTAAACAATTTTTAAACTCAATTACAATTCAAGCTTTTGTATCTTCTGTAGATGATATTTCCATCAATAAACCCTATCAAGAATTGGATTTATCTTTAGCTGAACAAAATATAATTCGTTGTCCTGATCCTGAAATAGCTAAAAAAATGATTCAACGAATACAAGAGATCAAAAAACAAGGTGATACCCTTGGAGGCACTATTACTTGTATCATTAAAAATGTTCCTGCAGGATTGGGAGAACCTGTTTTTGATAAGCTTCATGCTGAATTAGGAAAGGCTATGCTTTCTATTAATGCTGTGAAAGGGTTTGAATACGGTAGTGGATTTTATGGAGCAAAAATGAGAGGTTCTGAACATAACGATCTGTTTAACCCTGACGGTAGTACTCAAACAAATTTTTCGGGAGGAATTCAGGGAGGCATATCTAATGGAATGGACATATATTTTAGGGTAGCTTTTAAGCCCGTTGCCACAATTATGCAAAAACAACCGTCTATAAACAGCCAAAACAAAGCCATTACTTTAGAGGCTAAAGGTCGACATGATCCTTGTGTTGTTCCTCGAGCAGTTCCTATTGTGGAAGCGATGGCAGCCTTAGTTTTAGCAGATTACACACTACTTAATCGATTAACTAAAGTATAAATTAAGCTTCTTAACTCTTTTATCTTTTAAATACCATTTCCAAAATTTGAAATATACATTTTTTTTATGTTTTAAAAATTCTTAACTTCAAGCAAGTTAAAAAAAGATTTATGATCTGTAAAAAAACAGAAAATGTACAAGAAGCCCTAAAAGGAGTTCAAAATGGAATGACTTTCATGTTAGGAGGTTTTGGACTTTGTGGAATCCCAGAAAATAGTATTGCTGAATTAGTTCGATTAAATATTGAAAATATTACCTGTATTTCCAATAATGCAGGAGTAGATGATTTCGGATTAGGTTTATTACTTCAGAAGCATCAAATTAAAAAAATGATTTCATCATACGTTGGGGAAAATGCCGAATTCGAGCGCCAAATGCTTTCTAGGCAATTAGAAGTGGAATTAATTCCTCAAGGAACATTAGCTGAAAAATGTAGAGCTGCACAAACAGGTATACCTGCTTTTTACACACCTGCAGGCTATGGAACAGAAGTAGCAAAAGGTAAAGAATCTCGTAAATTTGATGGTAAAATGTACATTATGGAAAAGGCTTTTAAAGCAGATTATAGCTTTGTTAAAGCATGGAAAGGGGATACTGCTGGAAATTTAATTTTTAAGGGAACCGCTCGAAATTTTAACCCTGTAATGTGTGGTGCTGCTAAAATAACAGTTGCAGAGGTTGAAGAATTAGTCCCTGCAGGAAAATTAGACCCTAATCAAATTCATGTTCCAGGCATATTTGTACAACGAATTTTTCAAGGAGAAAAATTTGAAAAAAGAATCGAACAACGAACCATTAGACAAAAGTGATTTAATATTCTAAAAATATGAGCTTAGGAAAAACAGCTATAGCAAAAAGAATTGCACAAGAATTAAAAGATGGGTATTTTGTAAACTTAGGCATAGGAATTCCCACTTTAGTAGCTAATTATATCCCCAATGGAATAGAGGTTGAATTTCAAAGTGAAAATGGGGTTTTAGGGATGGGGGCTTTTCCTCTTGAAGGAGAAGAGGATGCAGATATTATTAATGCAGGTAAACAAACTATTACAACATTGAACGGAGCTTCTTTTTTCGATTCCTCCACAAGCTTTGGAATGATTCGAGGAAAACATATTGATTTAACCATTTTGGGTGCCATGGAAGTTGCTGAAAATGGGGATATTGCCAATTGGAAAATTCCTGGAAAAATGGTAAAAGGTATGGGAGGCGCTATGGATTTAGTAGCTTCAGCAGAAAACATTATTGTAGCTATGATGCATACTAATAAAAATGGTGAATCAAAACTTTTAAGACGATGTTCACTCCCTTTGACTGGAGTTCATTGTGTTAAAAAAATTGTAACCAATTTGGCTGTTTTAGAAATTGTACCCAAAGGATTTAAACTTTTAGAAAGAGCTCCAGGTATTTCGATAGAAAAAATACAAAATGCCACTCAGGGAAACCTTATTATAAGCGGGGTTATCCCTGAAATGAAACTGTAATTTTAAAAGTATAAAAAAGGATTATAGTTTAGCCACTTTTTCTAGTAAAGAACCTACAGATTTCTTTAGATCTTCAATAATAGCTTGAAAATGCATTTTTTTATTTTCAATACCTTTTTTATTAATTCGTACGATCATTTCATCAAAAGTTTCAATAGCCTCTGAAATAATATTTTCAGACTCTTCTACATCTTTTTTTGGGTTTTCCAATTGCCAAATTAAACAATCTTCGATAATATCAGCTAAAATAAAATTAACGTCTCTTTTTAAATTTTTAATACTTGCCATAATTTCTTATTAATATGTTTAAATTCTAACAGTTTCAGGTACAAATCCCGTATAATCACCACCATTTTTCATAATATCTCGAACAATACTAGAACTAATATATGATTTCCCTGATGAAGTTAGTAAAAATACCATTTCTATTTTACCGTTCATTTTTCGATTAGCATGAGCTATTGCTTTTTCAAATTCAAAATCAGCAGGATTCCGTAAGCCTCTCAAAATAAATCGAGCGCCTATTCTATCACAAAAGTCCACTGTTAACCCTTCATAGGGTGTTACTTCAACCGTATCATTTTTCTTAAAAGCATCTTTAATAAATGCTACCCTTTTCTCAATTGAAAACATATATTTTTTACTTACATTGGTTCCAATCCCAATGACTATCTTATCAAACAACGGAATAGCCCGTTTTATAATATCATAATGACCTAATGTAATCGGATCAAAAGATCCAGGAAAAAGTGCAATTCTTTTCTCCATAACTTTATAAATTTAACGTACGTTGAATCATATCTTCAAATAAATCATCCAAAGAAATTCCCGCTATTTTTGCCTGTTGAGGTAAAATACTTTGTAAAGACATACCAGGATTAGTATTCATTTCTATAAGAT
>JBKDZS010000099.1:0-20215 GCA_047971445.1 Flavobacteriales bacterium | reverse complement strand
TCTGCCATATAAACTTCAATTAACATATTAGAAATATCGGTTAATAAAAACTGTTGTTTATCTAACTCTGTCATAAAAGTTTGAACGGCTTTACCTGCAATCATTAAAATGACTTTACGTAACTTCACAATCATATCTTTTTCTTCAGCCAATACTTCTGTATAATCTGGAGTATCAAAAGAAGGAATATCCAACAATTCTTTTCCTACTGCTGTAGCAGGTGTCATTAAATCCAATTGTCCTTTCAAGCCTTTTTTAACCAACATCCCTACTGATAATAAACGATTTATTTCATTGGTTCCTTCATAAATACGTCCGATACGTGCATCACGCCAAGCCGACTCCATCGGTGTATCCTCAGAAAATCCCATACCTCCCAAAATCTGAATTCCTTCATCTGAAACGTATTGAATAGATTCTGAACCGTGTACTTTAATCAAAGCACATTCCACCGCAAATTCTTCAAAAGCTTTTTTTTCTGCTTCTTCATGAGAATCCCCTTCTGAAATATATTCATTTGTTGCTTTTTCTATGTCATAGGCTGCTCGATAACACCCTGATTCACTCGCAAAAGTTTTGGATGCCATTTCGGATAATTTGTATTGAATAGCTTCAAACTGGGCTATAGCTTTTTTAAACTGAAAACGTTCATTAGCATATTTAACAGCATTTGATATAACACGGCGTTGAGCATCCAAACAAGCTGCACCTAATTTTATACGACCTACATTAAGTACATTCAATGCTATTTTAAAACCTTCTCCTCGTTCTCCTAGCATATTTTCAATAGGCACTTTAGTCTTATTAAAAAACACTTGACGTGTCGAAGAAGATTTAATTCCTAATTTATGCTCTTCCTCTCCCATTGTAATTCCATTCCCTTCATCATTCTCCACAATGAATCCGGTAATATTTTTGTCATCTCCAATACGAGCAAAAACAATTAATATATTAGCAAATCCTGCATTAGAAATCCACATTTTTTGACCTGTAATTTCATAATACTTACTGTCTTCTGATAAAATGGCTTTTGTTTTTCCTGAGTTAGCATCTGATCCTGCTCCAGGCTCTGTTAAACAATACGAACAAAAATGTTCTCCCATCACAATTTTAGGTAAATATTTTTGTTTTTGTTCTTCAGTCCCATAATAGGCAATAGGCAACGTACCGATTCCCGTATGTGCTCCAAATGCTGTGGCTACTGAACCTGTTGCTCCCGAGATATAATCACAAACTAATAGTGTAGATGTAAAGCCCATTTGTAAGCCTCCAAATTTTTCAGGAATAGAAACTCCTAAAAAACCCAATTCTCCAATCTTACGCATAATTTCTTCAGTAAGTGCGTAATCTTTTTTTTCAAAGCGCTCTTTATGTGGCCATATTTCTCTATTTACGAACTCAATTGCTGAATTACGCATCATTTTTTGCTCTTCTGAAAAATCTTCAGGTGTAAAAATTTTACTAACTTGCTTTATTAAAAATTCTCCTCCCTTGGTTCTCATATTTATTCTTTTAATAATGAGCAGAAAGTATACATAGTTTTGGTTACATATTAATATATACTTTGTGTTTATATCCAATACTATATGCTACGCACTATCTCACTGTTATTATTTAAATCTTTATACTAACTTTACACCAATTCAAAGATAGAAGCAGCTCCTTGCCCTGTACCGACACACATAGTTACCATCCCATATTTATCTCCACGTTGCCTCATTTCATCTAACAATTGTACTGTTAATTTAGTCCCTGTACATCCTAAAGGATGCCCAAGTGCTATTGCCCCTCCATTCACGTTTACTTTGGATTCATCTAGGCCTAACTCACGTATTACAGCTAAGGATTGTGAAGCAAAAGCCTCATTTAATTCAATTAAATCAATATCTTTTAATTCTAAATTGGCTTGTTTCAACGCTTTTGGAACCGCATAAACAGGACCCATTCCCATTATTTTAGGTTCTAATCCTGCTGTTGCATAGGATAATAATTTAGCTTCCGGCTTTAAATTATGTTCTTTAATAAATTCTTCTGAACAAATTAAAACAAAAGCAGCTCCATCAGACATTTGTGATGAATTGGCAGCCGTAACTGAGCCACCTGCTGCAAAAACAGGTCTTAATTTAGCTAAGGTTTCTACGGTTGATCCTGAACGAGGCCCTTCATCGGTATCAAATATTTTAATTTCGGTTACTTTATTACCTTCTTTTAGATAAGTTCTTTCCACCTCAATTGGAGCTATTTGATTTTTAAAACGTCCTGTTTCTAGTGCTTTTAACGCTTTTTCATGTGATTTTAAGGCGAATATATCTTGATCTTCTCTTGAGATTTTATAACGTTTTGCTACTTCTTCAGCCGTCAAACCCATTCCAAAATAATAATCGGAATTTGACTTGGCAATGGTATAATCCAAAGCAGGCTTATTCCCTGTCATTGGAACGGAAGACATACTTTCTACTCCCCCTGCTAAGATACAATCCGCCATTCCGGATACTACTTTTGAAGTCGCAATCGCAATTGCTTCTGAACCGGATGCACAAAAACGATTGACTGTTACGCCAGGAACAGTATCTATTTCTAGTCCCATTAAGGAAATTAAACGAGCTATATTTAAACCTTGCTCTGCTTCTGGCATCGCATTTCCTACGACAACATCTTCTATTCTAGATTTATCAAAACTTTCCGGTAGCTCACTAATTAATTTTTTTATTACATCAGCAGCTAAGTCATTCGGATGCACAAAACGTAAAGACCCTTTTGGTGCTTTTGCTACTGCTGAACGATATCCTTTTACAATGTATGCTGTTTTCACTTTATTTAATTTTAAATTTTTAAAAAATTAGATTTCAATACTTAGATCTTATTCCTTCATATATATAATTTAATCTTTTAGCTATTTAATAGGTGACAACTTTATAAGCTATTCTCTATCAAATCATATATAGTTATAATCTTATTTTGATCTCTATTCTCTTAGTTACGCAATGGTTTTCCTTTAGTTAGCATATGTTGAATTCTCTCTAATGTTTTCTTTTCAGCACATAACTCTACAAAAGCTTGTCTTTCCAAATCCAATAAATATTGTTCTGAAACAACAGTTGTTTCCGACAAATCTCCTCCTGACATTACATTACCTAACTTTTGTGCAATCTTATTATCATGTTCTGAGATAAAATGGCCATCTTCCATACTATCTGCTCCTACTCTAAACATTGCTAAGGCTTGCTTACCCAAAACTTTACCTGTCATCTTAGAAGGTTGTGTGTAGCCTTGTTCGTACATCAATAAAGCATGTTTTTTAGCAATCAAAATTTGTTCTGCTCTATTCACAACAATTACATCTCGTCCTTTTTTCAAATACTTCATATTCATAGCCTCATAAGCTGATGTTGCTACTTTTGCCATCCCTATATTTAGAAAAGCTTCTTGTAAACGGTTTAATTCTACATCTCCTTTTTCTGCATCTTCTAAAGCACGCAAAGTCATTTCTTTAGACCCGCCTCCACCAGGGATCACTCCAACACCAAACTCTACTAGCCCCATATATAATTCTGCATGAGCTACTACTTTATCCACATGAAGACAGATTTCACAACCTCCTCCCAATGCCATATTATGAGGCGCTGCAATCACTGGAATAGATGAATAACGCAAACGCATCATGGTGTCCTGAAATGATTTTACAGCAAAGTTTAATTCATCATATTCTTGTTCTACAGCCATCATAAAGATCATACCCAAATTAGCTCCAACAGAGAAATTATCTCCCTCATTAGCAATAATCAATCCTTTGTAACTTTCTTCTGCTAAATCAATAGCTTTATTCATAGCTTGAAGAACTTCTCCTCCTAATGAATTCATCTTGGAGCGGAATTCCAAATTTAAAATCCCATCTCCTAGATCAATAATATGGGCTTCTGAATTACTCCAGATGGTTTTTGTTTCCCGAATATTTTCCAGCATAATAACGCTTTCTTGCCCTGGAATTTCTATAAAAGCTTTTTGATCTAAGTTATAATAACATTTATTTCCAGCTTCGTTTATCTGATAAAAAGAATCAACACCAGCGGCTACCATATCTTCAATCCATTGAGCAGGTTTGAAACCTTCTGCTTTTGATAATTCTAGTCCTTTTTTTAATCCAATAGCATCCCATATTTCAAATGGTCCATGCGTCCAACCAAATCCACCTTGCATCGCATCATCAATTTTATAATAATCCTCTGAAATTTCAGGAATACGATTAGATGCGTAAGCAAACAATCCTGAAAATGATTTTCTATAAAATACTCCTGCTATATCTTTTCCTTCAATTAAAATTTTATAACGGTCTTTAACTTTACTTATCGTTTTGGTTAATTCTAAGGTTGAGAATGAAGCTTTTTTAGAAGGTTCGTATTCCAGGGTATTCAAATTCAATTCTAAGATAACCTTTTTCCCTTTTTCATCTTTTGACTTCTTATAAAAACCTTGTCCTGACTTAGACCCTAGCCAACCGTTATTCAATAATTTTTGAAGGTAATCTGGTAAAGTAAATACTTTATGCATCTCATCGTTAGAAGCCGATTCGTGTAGACCGTTAGCAACATGAATCAATGTATCCAACCCTACCACATCAGCTGTACGAAATGTTGCTGATTTTGGACGTCCTATTACAGGACCTGTTAATTTGTCTACTTCGGAAACTGTCATACCTAATTCTTCTACTGAATTAAATAAATGCATAATTCCAAAAATTCCTATACGGTTTCCAATAAATGCAGGTGTGTCTTTACACAAAACAGTTGTTTTTCCTAAGAACTTTGAACCATAACTCATATGAAAATCTATTACTTCCTGAGTGGTTTCTTCAGTAGGAATAATTTCTAATAGCTTCAAATAACGAGCTGGGTTAAAAAAATGGGTTCCACAAAAATGTTTTTTAAAATCATCTGAGCGGTCTTCTAACATTAAATGGAGCGGTATTCCTGATGTATTGGAAGAAATTAAAGTTCCTGGTTTACGATATTTTTCTATATTGCCAAACACTATTTTCTTTATATTCAATTGCTCTACTACTACCTCAACAATCCAATCTGCCTCTTTTATTTTAGGTAAATCATCCTCTAAGTTTCCAACTGTGATACGGTTGGCAAATTTTTTATCATAAATGGGTGATGGGTTAGATTTTAATGCTTTTTGTAAATTATTAGATGCTATAGAGTTACGCACCTGTGGATGATCTAAGGTTAAACCTTGTGTTTTTTGTTTAGCAGACAGCTCTTTGGGTAAAATATCCAATAATAAGACTTCTACTCCAATATTAGCAAAATGACAGGCTATACCCGTTCCCATAATACCAGAACCAACCACTGCAACTTTACGAATTCTTCTCATTTTTTTGATTGAATATTTGGTTGTTATCTATTAAATTGTGAATTGTAGTCATTACTTCGAAAAAATGCTTCATTTTCTCTTTATCCACTACATCTACTATTTTATTGTTAAATGTCAATACAGTTCCTTTGGATACTTCACGCATTTTTTTTCCATATTTTGTTAAGCAAATTAATACACTGCGTCCATCTTCCGGATTTGGTTTACGAACTATCAACTCTCTTTCTTCAAGATTTTTTATGGTTCTAGATAGACTAGTCGGTTCAATCCCCATTCTAGGACCTAAACTTGTACTTGGTGTACCTGATTCAGGATCAATTGATAATAAAGTAAACCCTGTAACCATGGTTGAATCATATTGAGAGGCTTGTTCATTATACATTTTAAATACGGCTAACCAAGTCGAGCGTAATACATGATCTATCGTAGGGAATTGTATTTCTTGATCTTTTATTTTCATTCTTCTAATTTTATGTATCTTTAGATCCAATTATATAAAGATACAAATAAATAAAATATTATGCAAGCATAATATTTTATGTTTAATATAAAAAAACTAGTAATTCTTTTTCAAAATATACAAAAAAATATTTAAACTCTTAGATACTAAAAAATTTAGTCATGATTAAAGAAAATTTGAAATTTGAATTTATAAACTATATTTTCATGACGCTAGGTAGCTTTCTGTGCGCATTGGGTGTCGTTGGTTTTTTAGTACCTAATAAAATTGCAACAGGAGGAACTGCTGGTCTTGCTATTATACTCCATCATCTTCTAAACCTACCAACAGGTATTTTAATGTCTTTAATTAACCTGCCTCTACTCTTAGTTAGTTTTAAATATTTAGGAAAAACCTTTGTCGTCAAATCTATTATATGTATTATCCTCATCACTTTATTTGTTGATCTTTTAGCTGAAATCGTACAACTTCCTAATTTAAGTGAAGACTTAATGCTTGCCACTTTATATGGGGGTATTTTAGTAGGTTTGGGAATTGGGTTTATTTTTAAAGGAGGGGGTTCTGCCGGAGGTGCAACAATCTTAGCCAAATTGGTTACTTCTCGTTTTGATTTAAAAGCAGGTACAGTTATTTTATTTTTTGATTCTATCGTTATTTTTACTGCAGGTTATGTTTTTAAAAGTGTTGAATTAGCTCTATGGAGTCTAATTAGTATCTATGTTACTTCTAAATTAATTGATACCATTTTAACTGGAAATCCAAGACAAAAAATCATCCATATTGCTTCTTTTAAAAATTTGAGTGACTTAAGCATTTTACTCAATGATCAATTAAAGATATCTGGAACCTTAGTGAAAGGAAAAGATTTGGAATTAAAAGAATACAAACACTTATTATTTGTTGTTGTAGATCGGAATCAGTTAAGCATATTAAAGAATATCGTACACCAATATGATTCTAACGCACGAATGATTGTTATGGAAGCTTCTGAAATTTTGAAAACAAAGTAGTACACCAATTACGGCATAAAACTACTTCAAAAAAGAACAGTATGTTCTTTTTTAACGCCTCTTTATGAAGTTGTGATATAAAATTGTACCTAATTAAACAAATTGACTCGCTACTTTTTCAGCCTTTCTATTTTCAGAATAATCATAAAACCCTTCTCCTGATTTTACACCCATCTTTCCTGCTACAACCATATTGATTAGCAATGGACAAGGCGCATACTTCGGATTTTTAAACCCTTCATACATTACATTTAAAATAGATAAACAAACATCTAATCCTATAAAATCTGCCAACTGTAAAGGTCCCATAGGGTGTGCCATTCCCAATTTCATCACTGTGTCAATTTCCTGTACCCCTGCCACTCCATTATACAGTGTTTCAATAGATTCATTAATCATAGGCATTAAAATTCGATTGGCTACAAATCCTGGGTAATCATTTACTTCAACTGGTATTTTCCCTAACTCCTCAGAAAGCTTCATAATACGATGGGTTACTTCATCAGAAGTCAAATAACCTCTAATAATTTCAACCAATTTCATCATTGGAACAGGATTCATAAAATGCATTCCAATTACTTTTTCAGGACGTTTTGTCACAGCAGCTATTTGTGTAATAGAAATAGAAGAGGTATTAGTAGCTAAAATGGTATCTGAATTAGAAAATTTATCTAAATCTTTAAAAATCTTTAATTTTAACGCTACATTTTCAGTAGCAGCTTCTATTACTAAACTTACATTTGACAACCCTTTGGAAAGCTCCGTATAGGTTTGAATATTTTGTAGACTATTTTTTTTAGTTTCTTCTGTTATCTTCTCTTTAGCAATCATCCGGTCTAAATTTTTAGAAATAGTAGCTATTCCTTTTTCAAGAGATTCTTCTGAGATATCAATTAGGTTTACTTTAAATCCATTTTGTGCAAATACATGTGCAATGCCATTACCCATTGTTCCAGCACCAATTACTGCTATATGTTTCATATAATTCTCATTAAATAATTTCTCCAAATTACTAAAAAATAAAAAACCCAGCTTATAAAAACTGAGTTTAATTTTATTTTAAAAAACTATTTTCATTAATTTCTTCTATTCAACATCGAAATGAAATATAACAGTTGAGCAATAGCTCCTAAAGCAGCTACAACATAAGTCATTGCCGCCCATTTTAATGAATCCTTCGATCCTACATACTCCTCCTGTGTCACAATATTTTGAGCTTTCATCCAAACAAGTGCCCTTTTACTCGCATCAAATTCTACAGGTAATGTTACTACAGAAAATAATACCGTTACTGCAAATAAAGCAATGGCTATTTTTAAAACTAAAGTACTTCCACTAGCAGCCATCAATGCTATACCTCCCATTAATGCTATATTAACAAACTTTGAACTGAATTGAACAGCAGGTACTATTTTAGACCGAAAGTTTAACCATGCATAACCTTTTGCATGTTGAATTGCATGACCACATTCATGCGCAGAAACTGCAGCTGCAGCTGCATTTCGTTCATAGTAAACTACTTCACTTAAGTTTACTGTTTTATTCATTGGATTGTAATGATCTGTTAATTGGCCTTTAACGGAAATTACTTCTACATCTGTAATCCCATGGTCTAATAACATTTTTTCTGCAACCTCTTTTCCTGACATTCCATTTCTCAAGCGAATTTGAGAATATTTTTTGAATTTTGATTTTAATTGACTACTAACCAAAGTGCTTACTAAAAAAATAGCCCCTGTTAATATCATATAAGTCATGTCCATCATAATAAACCTTATTTTTAAACTCAAATATAGCATATTTCATACCAAAAAACCTATTTCGATACTGTATAATTACCTATTAAGTTTTAAAACTCATATCATTTTACATACCCTTCATCTAAAAAAGAACCATCAACTAACTCAAAATATATAATTTGACTTCAATCAATACAATTAATTATGGTACTTCTTTATATTCTTGTGATAATCGCTTTATTTTTACTTGTTTTTACAACTGTTTTATTTCTTCTTTTAGCAAGAAATGCTACAGAAGAAGATCAATTCGAAGACTAGTATATCAAGAAAAAAGAGGACTCTTACAACCAAGTTTCTCTTTTTTAATTGTAAATTGATATTTTTAGATAATCATTATGTAAATTTACCATCACTAAACGACAGACAGACTAATGAAAAAATCAAAAATTCTTTTAATAGATGATGAGCCAGATATTTTGGAATTCTTATCTTATAACTTAAACAAAGAGGGGTTTTATGTTGTTATAGCTCATAACGGTCAAGAAGGGGTAAAAAAGGCTAAAATTGAAAAGCCTGATTTAATTCTTTTGGATCTTATGATGCCTAAAATGGATGGAATTGAAACCTGTAGTGAAATAAAAAAAACAGAAGCTTTAAAAGACACTTTAATTGTTTTTTTAACAGCACGAACAGAAGATTTTTCTCAATTAGCAAGTTATGATGCTGGCGCTGATGATTACATTACAAAACCCATTAAACCTAAAATATTAATTCGTAAAATTAATGCTTGGCTAAGACGTTCAAAAGAAGATAATCAAAATGAAACAATCATAACAGAAGATATTATCATCAATAGAGAAACCTATAAAGTTACTTTCAAAGAACAAGAGTTTTCACTTCCTAGAAAGGAATTTGAACTGCTGGCTTTGCTTGCTTCTAAACCCAAGCGTGTTTTTAAACGTGAAGAAATTTTAGAAAAAGTATGGGGAAATGAAGTCATTGTCGGAGGGAGAACGATTGATGTACACATTCGAAAATTACGTGAAAAATTTGGTAACGAACGATTTAGCACTGTAAAAGGCGTTGGATACAAAATGAATGCTTTAAATGCTTAAAAAATATTCTTTCTCTTTTATGATTGCTGTAATCACATCCTCTCTTATTACAGCCTTTGTTTCTTTATTTCTTTTTTATTTAAATAGCTATCAACCTGTTATTTCTATTTTTCTTTTTTTTGTCAGTTTTTTTACAGTTTGGATCACCGTTATTATAAAAACAGCTCGTGTAGACCAAAAAATCCGAAAACTATATCACAACGTTTTTAATTTAAAACGCTATAGAGAGGCTTCCATTCCAGAGTATATCGACGAAATCTCTGAACAAGTCGACCTTATATCTCAACAAAAAGTAAAAGAAATTGACGTCTTAACAGAACGTGAAAATTATAGAAGAGAATTTTTAGGAAATATTTCTCATGAATTAAAAACACCCTTATTTTCTATTCAAGGCTTTCTTTTGACCTTAATTGAAGGAGGTATTGAAGATCAAAACATTCGTTATAAATATCTTAATCGAATTAATAAATCTGTTGAACGACTGGGCTATATCGCTAAAGATTTGGATATGATTTCAGAACTCGAATCAGGAAAAATTCAAATCACACCCAAACCTTTCAATATTGTTGCTGTTACACAGGAAGTTTTTGATCTCCTGGAAATTAAAGCGCAAAAACAAGGTATAACCTTAAAGTTTGATAAAGAATATCACAATGTAAAAGTTATTGGAGATTTAGAACGCATTCAACAAGTTATGGTCAATTTAATTGTCAATGCTATTAAACATTGTCATAAAGAAAATACTACCGTAACCGTTTCATTTAAAAATCAAAATCAAAATATTCAAATTGCTGTTCGAGACAATGGACAAGGTATTTCTCAAGAAGAACAACAGCGTATTTTTGAACGATTTTACCGTATTGACAAAAGCCGTAACCGTCAAAAAGGAGGCTCTGGGTTAGGATTATCCATTGTTAAACATATTTTAGGAGCTCACGGAGAAAAAATTTATGTTGAAAGTAGGCTAAATGATGGATCAACTTTTTATTTTCATTTGAAAAAAATATAACCTCAATATACTATATGAATTGTATATATTTGCTACAATAAAAAAAGACATTTGTGGCTAAAAAAAAATTATTTCGATTTGCACAAAATAAAGAATTTAAGAATGTAATAGAGCCTAAACGTGAGGACGTTATTAACGATTATTTCTCATTAAAAGGTAATTGGAATAAAACCTTTTTTAAAAATGATCATCCCATCGTTTTAGAATTGGGCTGTGGGAAGGGAGAGTATAGTATTGGTTTGGCCAGAGTCTTCCCTAATAAAAATTTTATAGGAATAGATATTAAAGGTTCTCGCTTTTGGTTTGGAGCAAAAGAAGCTCTAGAAAACGATATTCAAAATGTTGGCTTTTTACGTTCTCAAATCGAATTAATCCATCTACTTTTTGCTGAGAATGAAGTTTCCGAAATTTGGATTACCTTTCCTGATCCTCAACTTAAATACAGACGTTCCAAGCATCGTTTAACTCATCCCATATTCTTAAAACGTTACCACCATATTCTAAAACCTGAGGGTTCTATTCATTTAAAAACCGATAGTGAATATTTACACGGATATACACACGGTATTCTTTATGCCCAAAAACATGAAGTATTAATTTCCAGTCACGATGTTTATCATCCGAGTAATACACATAATCACATTCCTCAATATGTAAAAAAAATTCAAACCTACTATGAATCAAAATATTTAGAAAAAGGAAAAGCAATTACTTATCTAAACTTCAAACTCAATTATTGATATGAAAAATGATTCTTTTTTTAAACAAGTCTATCAAGTTGTACAATGTATCCCTGAAGGGCGTATAACTTCTTACGGCGCCATTGCCAAGTATTTAGCATCTCCTCGTTCAGCACGAATAGTAGGCTGGGCTATGAACGCATCACATGGAGATAATTCTATTCCTGCACATCGTGTAGTCAATCGAAAAGGTCTATTAACAGGTAAACATCATTTCGGATTAAACCCAATGGAACAAATTTTAAAGCAAGAAGGCATTCAAGTAATTGACAATCAAATTCAAAATTTTGAAACTCTATTTTGGGATCCTTCAATAGAACTAAAATAAAAAGATTCTTATTAATTTTTTGTATCTTGGTTTCTTATTTTCTATAAAAGTTTGTCATGAGAAAAATTATTTTATCATTAGCTATTATAAGTACATTGATAGCTTGTCGTGAAAGAAAAAGCACCACAAAAGTAGCTAAAATTGAAAAAGAAGAAACCAATGAAAGTAACTTCCAATGGAAGACAGACGAATTTGCTGATATAAAAGTACTTCGTTATCAAATCCCTGGATGGGAACAATTATCATTAAAGCAAAAAGAATTAGTCTATTATTTATCTCAGGCTGGCTTGTCGGGTCGCGATATTATGTGGGATCAAAACTATCGTCATAACTTAAAGATTCGCAAAGCTTTAGAAAATATATTTACAAATTATACTGAAGATAAAAATAGTGAGGAGTGGAAACAGTTTGATACTTACATCAAACGTGTTTGGTTTTCCAATGGAATTCATCATCACTATTCAACTGATAAAATTTTACCTGAGTTTTCAAAAGAATATTTTAACTCTCTTTTAAAGAAAACACAAACTTCATTATCTGATGAAATCATAACTATTTTATTCAGTCCTACTATTGATGCAAAAAAAGTAAACTTAAATCCTAAAAAAGATTTAGTAAAAGGTTCTGCAGCAAATTTCTATTCTCCTAATATGACGGAAGCAGATGTCGATGCCTTTTATGCTCAAAAAATTGATAAGTCTGATGACACACCTATTGAATACGGTTTAAATTCAAAGCTTATAAAAAATGATGACGGTACTATTCAAGAAAAAGTATACAAAATTGGAGGTATGTATTCTAAAGCTCTTGAAAAAGTAGTCTATTGGTTAGAAAAAGCTCAAACTGTTGCTGAAAATAGTAATCAAGCCAAAGCTATTGGGTTATTGATTGAATATTATAAAACAGGGGATTTAAAAAAATGGAATGCATTCAATATTGCTTGGGTAGAAGATACCGAAAGTAGTATTGATTTTATCAACGGATTTGTAGAAGTATACAATGATTCAAAAGGATTTAGAGGATCTTATGAAAGCATCATTGAAATTAAAGATTTTGATTTATCCAAAAAGATGGCTGTCCTTTCTGAAAATGTTCAATGGTTTGAAGATCAATCTACCATATTACCCGAGCACAAAAAAGAAAATGTAGTAGGTGTTTCATATAAAGTAGTTAATGTTGCTAGTGAAGCTGGAGATGCATCTCCTTCAACCCCTATAGGTGTTAATTTACCCAACAACAACTGGATTCGTGCTACACATGGATCAAAATCTGTTTCACTAGGAAATATTATTTATGCTTATTCACAAGCTGGAGGTAGTGAAATCTTGAATGAATTTGCCTTTTCTCCAGAAGAAATTGAGCTAGAAAAAAAATATGGAAAAGTAACTAGCAAAATGCATACAGCTTTACACGAAGTTATCGGTCATGCTTCAGGAAAGCTTAATAAAGGTATTGGCTCTCCTAAAGAAACTTTAAAAAACTATGCTTCTACTCTAGAAGAAGCACGAGCTGATTTGGTCGGTTTATACTATTTAGTTGACCCTAAATTACAGGAACTTGGTGTTTTAGAAAGTGTTGATGCTGGAAAATCGGCTTACGATCGTTATATTCGAAACGGTTTGATGACGCAATTGTTTCGTTTAAATCTAGGTGATGATATTGAAGAAGCTCACATGCGTAACCGTCAATTAGTCGCCTCTTGGGCTTTTGAAAAAGGACAGAAAGACAATGTTATTGAAAAAGTAATTCAAAATGACAAAACTTATTTTGTTATAAGAGACTACAATAAATTACGAACTATTTTTGGAATATTATTAAAAGAAATTCAACGCATCAAATCAGAAGGAGATTATGAAGCTGGAAAGCATTTAGTAGAACATTATGGTGTAAAAGTAGATCAAACCATTCACAAAGAAGTTTTAGATCGTACAAAAAACTTTCAAAACAAACCTTATGGAGGATTTATTAACCCTATTTTAACCCCTGTGACAGATGATCAAGGTAAAATTACCGATGTACAAATAACTTATGCGAATAACTTTGCAGAACAAATGCTACAATACGCTCAAGATTACACTATTTTACCTGATGAAAATTAAATTTTTTCTATTATAAAATTCATAAAGGATCTCCTA
Organism: Flavobacteriales bacterium; assembly: GCA_047971445.1. GTDB lineage: Bacteria > Bacteroidota > Bacteroidia > Flavobacteriales > UJ101 > UJ101. The sequence continues at coordinate 6,303 of JBKDZS010000099.1, read as the reverse complement.
TTTTGAGATCCTTTTTTACAGCTTATCTTTAATCTTTACATAAAAATTTTAGCATCTAAAAAGAATCCACTACTTTTGCGTTTTAAATCAAGACTTTTAAAAGAACAATTATAATGGGACACGGATTATTAAAAGGTAAAAAAGGAATCATTTTTGGTGCATTAGATGCTAATTCTATCGCTTGGAAAACAGCTGAAATTGCTTTTGAAGAGGGTGCTGAAATTGTATTAACTAATGCCCCAGTCGCTATGCGAATGGGTGAAATTGATAAGCTAGCAAAAAAAATAAATGCTCAAGTTATCCCTGCTGACGCCACTTCTATGGAAGATTTAAATAATCTTTTTGTAAAAGCTCAAGAGATTTTGGGAGGTAAATTGGATTTTATACTACACTCCATAGGAATGTCTGTTAATGTTAGAAAAGGAAAGCATTATACCGAAATGAATTATGACTTTTTGCAAAAGGGATGGGACGTTTCAGCCGTATCTTTTCATAAAGTTATGAAAACAGCTTGGGATTTAGATGCTGTCAATCGAGATGGTTCTATTTTAGCATTAAGTTATATTGCCGCACAACGAGTTTTCCCAGACTATAATGATATGGCAGATAATAAATCTTATCTAGAGTCTATTGCTCGTAGTTTTGGTTACCATTGGGGAGCTGAAAGAGGAGTTCGTGTAAACACCATCTCTCAATCCCCTACTCCAACTACCGCAGGAAATGGTGTAAAAGGTTTTGATGGTTTTTTAGCTGTTTCGGACAAAATGTCTCCTTTAGGAAATGCTTCTGCTGAAGAATGTGCTCGTTATATTGTCATAATGTTCTCAGACTTCACTAAAAAAGTAACTTTACAAAATCTTTTCCATGACGGAGGGTTCTCCAATATGGGAGTTAGTCAGGCATTGATGGATATGGTTGAAGAACAAGATTAAGAAACCTCTTCTTTTACTTGCTAGATTTTTATTAAAAATCCTGTTAAATTTTGTGCTGTCAACAACAGCACATAGGCAGCTATACCTCTTAAAAGGCAAAAAATAGTACGTTTGACCAATTTAGGGTTTCAATATTTTGATGAACTATGGAATAAGTTAAAAAAACAATTATCAAAAATGTTTAAAAATCATTTTTATGACATATGATTTTTATCGTACACATATTCTGCATAATGAAAATCATCAATAGTATCTATATCAATTGACGTCTGTTTTTCCATAATATAAGCGTATGATTCTGACGAATAATACACCTTCTCTTCAAGCATTTTTTTCTTCAATATATATATAGCTCCATTGGGAAAAAATGTTTTTCTTACCGTTTGACTATTATGATTTGATTTTTCATTTTTATCAATTTCTTCAAATTTTCCTTCTTCCGATATATACTTATGCCAGCTAATAGGGTGTGACTCTTGACAATAACTTACTACTGAATCTGCTTTCTTATCATAAAATAGGTTAATAGCTTCTTTGATTTGTTTTGAGGTTCTCAAAGGACTTGTAGGCTGTAATATAATTATATCATCTACTCGTATGTTTCTTTTTTCAATTTCTTCTACTGCGTGGCGAAATACATCTATTGATTGAGCTTCATCCGTTGCTAATTCAGAAGGTCTTAAAAAAGGACACTCTGCGCCATACTGAATTGCTACTTTTGCTATAGCTTCATCATCTGTGGAGACTAAAACTCTTGTAATTTCCTTAACTGTTAAGGCAGCTTCTATCGTATAAGCGATTAATGGTTTCTCTTTAAACAGTTTTATATTTTTATTAGGTAATCTTTTCGATCCCCCTCTTGCAGGTATAATAGCTAACATAAATAATTTAAAAATGTTTTATAAGTTCTTGTGCTTGTTTATAATCAATAGGTTTTCCTATATCAATCCAGTAACCCAAAATGGGGTTATAAATTAACTTATCTCCTCTCTTAACAATTTTCTCCATGAGACTTGTTATATCATAAAATTCATTTTTAGGAATCTCTTTAATCAATTTTTTATTTAAGATATATATACCGGCGTTAGATTGATAAATAAAAGTCGGCTTTTCTCTAAAATCAATAACTTGATTCTTTTCCGTATCAAATATAGCATAAGGTACATCTATCTTATATTCTGTCGATGCTACTATCATATCCGCCTTTTCTTTGATTAAACTTAAATATAAATCCTCAAAGTCTATATTTGTGAATAAATCACTGTTCATTAACAAAACATGTTCTGATTTAAAGCTTTCTACTAAAGATAAAGCTCCTGCTGTTCCTAAAGGTTTATCTTCCTCTATATATTCTATCGTAATTCCTTTAGATGATCCATCACCAAAATATTCTTGAATCTGTTCTCCTAAGTATTTTACGGATATATATATTTTCTGAACTCCAAATGCAATCAACCTATCAATATTGTGTTCTATAATAGGTTTGTTGCCCAAAGGTAACATAGGTTTTGGTACACGATCTGTTAAAGGGCTTAATCTTTTACCTCTACCGCCTGCCATGATCATACATTCTATAGGAAGTAATGATCGGATTTTTTCTAGATCAATTATTCTTATAATTTTTCCTCCTTCTAATATGGGTAGAATTTTCAAATTTTGATCTCTATAAGTTTTCAAATTTAAAAACTCACTTGATTGTTCTACATATACAAAATTTCTATTGCATACATTCTCTAATTTTTCGTCTACATCTTTATTCCTAACCAATGCTCTTCTAATATCACCATCAGTTAAAGAACCCAGTGCTTTTCCATCATCATCAATAACAAATAAAATAAGTCTACTTACATCATAAACTCTATTTAACTTATTTAAAGCATCTAATATTTTTTTATCCTTATGTATTATAATATTTTCTATATTCATTCCATTAAAAATTTATGTCATAGAATTTTTTATTCAATGAAATTTTTTTATCCGATTTAATAACATTCATTATTTTTTGAGTAGCTCCTCCGTTATAATATGGATTTTCTACCTGTATACCTTTATTAATCATGTCATAACCTTCTTTAATCGCTTTTTCTATCGAATTCTTATCTGTATCACAATCTATAACTGAAGAAGCTGAAATACGTCCCTTTTGTCTTAAACCAATGTTTATTGTAGGAATATTAAAAGAAGGCGCTTCAACAATTCCACTTGAGGAGTTTCCTATCATCATATCCACATGTTTTAAAGCAGATAAATAACGTAATTGACCTAAGGATGTATGTACTGTACACTTATGTTTACTTTGATTTACATAAGCGTCAATCATCTTGTTAACTTCCCTGCTTCCTGTATCTGAATTAGGGCGTGTAAAAATGATCGACAGGTCATCAAACGAATCGAACGCATCTAAAAGGCTTTGAAATTGTCTTGAGGAAGATGTATTTGCTAAAGTGACAGGGTGATACGTTACTAAAACATTGTTATTTCCTAACTTAAAATCTATACTTTCTTCAAATTCATTTTTATTCAAAAGATTTGTATTCAATATATTATCTACACTAATAGCACCTACATTAAATACTCTTTCAGGACTTTCTCCTAATTGAATAACTCTTTTTTTATACACTTCTGTAGAAGTTAAGTGGTAATAACTCATCTTAGAAATACTATGCCGTATTCCTTCATCATAGGCTCCTTCTGTGCTGTCTCCTCCGTATAAATGAATTATGGGAATCCCTAATATATACGCTGATATTACGGCTGTTAAAATTTCAGAACGATCTCCTAGAACTAAGACCATATCTGGATTTAGTTCTGAAAAAGCTTCTGAAAAAGAAAGTAACCCTAATCCCATTGATTTTACTACTCCAACCTGTGTGTCAGAAGATAATAACATTTCTATTTTTTTATCAATAAAGAAGTTATCCTCTTTAATAGCCTGTATCGTCATTCCAAACTCAGGAGATAAATGCATAGCAGTTACATACAGTTGCAATCTTAAATCAGAATCTTGATCTATTTCTTGTATGATTGGTCTTAATAAACCATATTCTGCTCGAGTTCCCGTTATAACAGCTATTTTCTTCATGTCATTATTCTATTAAATCATCTGGTAAAAAATCTTTTAAAGCCTTTTTTCCTATTATTTCATACCATCTCATAGGAGATATTCCTGTCCCAGGTCTTTTAACCGTTATATTTTCTTCGCTAAAAACAGTTCCTTTTTTTATTTCTTTTTTTGCTACAATACTCTTCCTTGCTACCTCAATATTTTTAAATTCAGAAGTAGAAGGTTTTTTTATACCATCACCCAATGCGTTTTCTATGTTACGAATTCCCAAAACCATGGCCTTTAATTCATTGGGTTCCAAAGAAGCTTTATGATCAGGGCCTTTCATATTTTTATCAAGAGTAAAATGCTTTTCAATTACTTTAGCACCTAAAGCCACTGCAGCAATAGGAACTTCAATACCTAAGGTATGATCCGAATAACCTACGTCAACTTTAAACGCATCTTGAATCGTATTCATAGCTTTTAAGTTTACATCATTCATCGGTGTTGGGTATTCTGTATTACAATGTAAAATTGTTATGTTACTTCGTTTTATATTACTTCTTTCTAATACTCTAACAGCTTTCTCAATATCAGATAAATTACACATTCCTGTTGAAAGATAGTATTGTGGATAATTTTCTTTAGCGATTTTTTCAAGATAAGGTAAATTGGTTACTTCTCCTGAAGGAATTTTAAATAAATCTAATTTATAACCTTTTAATAGATCAATACTTCTAAAATCAAATGCTGTAGATAAAAACTTTATTTCATTCTTATTACAATGATCAATTAATTCTTCATGCATTTTGGGAGACAATTCTAGTTTCTTAACCATTTCCAATTGTGACTCCGTTTTATTACCTGTATTTTCTATCTGGTATTGGGCTTTTTTAGAATTTACTGAAATACTTTCTTCTGCTATAAAAGTTTGAAATTTTACATAATCAGCACCTGCATCAGCAGCAGTTTCAATTAATTTTTTGGCTAAATTAATATCTCCATTATGATTCACTCCTGCTTCAGCAATTATAACAACACCCATAATTTCTTATTTTTTATTCATTTTTTTTGCAGGAGTTCCTATATAAGTTCCTTCTTCAATTAAATTGGATAAAACTGTAGAACCTGCCCCAACAGTTATGTTATTTTCTATCGTTATATCTCCCGAGATAACAGTTGATCCTATAGCCAAAACTATATTATCTTTTATCTTTACATCGCCTCCTATATGAACTGATGAAGAAATTAAAGTATGATTTCCTATTTTAGTGCCATGAGCAACAGTTGAAGAAGGAGCTATAATGGTATTAACACCTACTTCAACCCCTGGACCAATATAAACCATTGGAAAAACGACAACACCTTCACTTATTTTACTATGTTTTGATATAATCGCTGAACTGTGAATCAATGGTTCTATATAAAAACCCATTGATTTGAGCCTTTCATACAGTTTCTTTCTTAAACTATTATCTACAAATCCTCCAACTCCTATTACTAGCTTTTTTACCCCTTTACCATAATAATATTCCAAAACACCATCATCTCCCAATATAGGATAGCCTAGGAAAGAGGATATATCATTTTCAATTGCTGTGAAGCCTAATAAGTTATACTTATCTGGTTCTGATTCTATAATATCCACTAAGTGTGCTGCATGCCCACCTGTTCCTACTATTATAATATCTTCTTTCATTCTAATGTTAAATTATTGAATAACCTCCATCAATAGTAATATCAGTTCCTGTAATCCACTTTATCTCTTAATAAAAAGACACATAAATTACTTATATTGTTTGCCTCTCCTATACCTAAAAGATTTACATTCATAAATCAAATCACACTACTTGGTATATTAACTACTCGATCTTCTAGCCATTTAGAATTAGACAAATCTCCTTTTGGACTGTTCTTAAACATCTCTAACTTACTCATTAATTTCCAAATAGGACGTGTCATAACACCATTTTCGTTAGAATATTTTAAAAAAGCATCTCGCTCTTCTCTATTTTCTAATAAAATAGCATTTAACCAATAATTTGAAGCCGTTCCTTCTCTTTCCTTAAAAAAAGATACTTTTTTCTCCTCTTTAAAAAAATCAATATACTGTTCTGCTATTTTTCTCTTGCTTTCTATAAAAAAATCTAATTGTTCCAACTGTGCTACTCCTAATGCTGCATTAATATTAGGCATCCTATAATTATAACCTATTGTATCATGATCATATTCCCATGGATGAGGGATTTTAGCTTGAGTCGTAATATGTTTAGCTTTTTCTCCTAATTTTTCATCATTGGTAATAATCACTCCACCGCCACCTGT
>JBKDZS010000098.1:0-19473 GCA_047971445.1 Flavobacteriales bacterium | reverse complement strand
CTCAAACAATAGATAATACCCGATTCATGAGGTCTATCTTCTATAAAACGAATAATTTGATTTACTCGATCATTGGCTGGTCTAACTTCCAAACTTAAATTTTTTCGATCAAAAGAAGTGATGTTTTTAATAGGGTTTTGAAGTTTTAATTGTATACAAATATCTTCTCGTGTAGCTTTATCAGCTGTGGCTGTTAAGGCTATGATAGGAATATTAGGCAACGTTTCTTTTAGAAAACCTAATTGAGTATAACTTGGTCGAAAATCGTGACCCCAAGCAGAAATACAATGTGCTTCATCTATTGCAATGAGTGAAAAATATTCTTTACTTAAAATATTTTCCAATAAAGGTAAACTTTCAGGAGCTACGTATAGTAGTTTTAATTCTTTTTGAATAATTTTTTCGAAAATATTTTGGTGCTCTTCATGTGTTTGAGAACTGTTATAATAAGCAGCTGAAATTCCATTCCCTTTTAAAGCATCTACTTGATCCTTCATCAAAGCAATTAGAGGGGATATAACTAAGGTTGCCTTTTCTAAATGTAGAGCAGGCAATTGAAAGCAAATGGACTTTCCGCCACCTGTAGGCATAATGACCAAATTGTCTTTTTTGTTCAAAACAGATTGAATAATTTTCAATTGGTTTGGACGAAATTTTTCAAATCCAAAATAATTCTTTAAACTCTTTAGTAAAATAAACTTTGATACCATATTGTTTGGCAAAGATACTTAATAATCATTTTTTTATTACCTTTATATCGAATAGTTAGTATTGTATGTTAAAAAATATAGGATTCATTGCGATATTAATTTCCAGTTTGTTATATACCAAACCTGGGACAGTGTTTTCTATGGGAACAACACAGCAAGCTTTTCAAATTGAGAATAACTGTGAAAACCAAGAGAATTCTTCTAATTCATGCCATACTGAAACAGGATGCCTTTGTATTTCTGTAGTCAATTCATTACAAATTATTTTTATTGAACAAGGATGTAATAATGCGATTCATTATTTCAGTTCTTTTTCTAAAAAACAATTTTCTTATTATATTGGCTTTTTGTTGAAAGGAATTAAAGACGAGATCTTTCACCCTCCGATTTTTGATTAATTTTTAAAGTAAGAAAGTACTAATAACGTGTTTCTTACGTTGTATTGTATACATTTTGTAATGTATACAGAGTAATTCACAATTTTTATAAATTAATTAAAACCATTTAAAATGAATAAATTAAAAAGAAATATTATCGTTGCAGGAACATTATTATTAGGAGCATTTGCTTTTTCATCTTTCACTCAATCGGTAGACTGCTGTTGTGTTGATTGTAGTTGTAGTGATTGTCAATGTTCTACTGAGGTTTGCGAAGCACAATCATCTTGTGATTGCAACGGAGCTTGTAGCTATTGCTAAAAATGTGTGATCGTAAAGAAAAGGCTGTCTCAAGACAGCCTTTTCTCATTTTATAGACCTTAACCTTGGTATAGAAGTTAAATACTCTATTCCGGCTAGTTTTTTTATTCTAAAATTACTTAATTTGAATGAAGAATTATTTATTAAACCTGTTCTATAATTTTCTGTAGATGTTATAGTTTAAATATGTCTCGATAGATTTAGTTAAAAAAATTACTGCCCAACACCTTCTGTTATATTTTTACTTCTTGTTTTTCGTTTTATACGTTTCTTTTGTTTTCCTGAAGAAAAATTATATCGAAAACGAAAAATTATGCGTTGGTTTTGCTCATAATTTATATCATATGACTTTAAAGGTCTATATTGATCATATTCTAGAATGGAAGTGTTAAACAAATCCCTAAATGCTATACTAAATGAAAGCTGGTTGTCCATTAGTGACTTATCTAAGGAAAGATTTACTCTACTTATATTTTTAAATGTTCCTGAAAAATCGTCATAAGCAGAGTTGTATACTCCATCAATACTTAATTTAAAAGACTTTGTTATAGTAAATCTACTATACAACTGTCCATCCAACCGGTTGTCTTCTATTTCAGTAAACTCATTATTAATGAATCCTTGACGTTTATAGCGATATAAATTCCATGTAGAATTTATACTCCACCATTTGAAAGGCTTATAACTGAAAATCCATTCTGTTCCGTACTCATTCTTATCTCCCATATTCAACCTTTGATAGACAATGGTGTTCGAATTATTTGTGTCTAAATATCGATTAGAGCCTATTTCATCTTTAATAAACCTATAGTAAAGTGCCATACCCAAGTGCCATTTTTCTTTTTGATATTTATAACTCAATTCTATATTGTCGGTTAGTTGTGGTTTTAGATTGTTGTTTCCTAGTGATTTATAGTTGTTGAATTCTCCACGAATGGGTCGAAATAAATAAGCAGATGGTCTATCTATTCTCCTTGAATAATTTAGTTGAAACTCATTTTCATCATTTAATTCATAATTTACATAGGTTGATGGAAAAAATTCAATATAACGATTTTCGAAATCATCATCTACGGTGATGGATCTTAAGTTTGTGAATTCGGTTCTCAAACCCAATTGAATGTTGATTTTATTGAATTTTCGTTGATAAATACCGTATAAGCCTAGTATATTTCTTCTAAGATTAAGATCTTTATCCTCTTCTCTAATTTCAAAATCCTCTTTCAAATCATACCATAACGCTTCTCCTCCTAATTCTAACTTACTATTAGTACCTAATGGATTTATATAATCCACATTTAATCGGGTAGTGTGTTCTTCGTTAAACCGGGTAGATTTATACGGAGTGCTATAAAAGTAATTGATTTTTTCTTCATCGTCATTATATAAGTACATACCTTCTATATCTAAACGGTGGCCTTTTTTAGTAAACTTTCGTTGATAAAAAAGTTTGGATTGGTATTCTCTAAATCTTGTTTTATCAAATTGTGTATAACGAGTATTGAGGTCAGTCTTTCGGGATAATGAATCAATGTCAGCATCTACTTCTACGTCATAGTAGCTATATCGAAATTCAGAGGATAAACTATTGTTTGCATTAAAATAATAATCCATCCCTATCCTATTAGTTGTAAAATAATAGTCAAGTAATCGATACGTATCATAATATACGTCTTCTCTATCTTGAGTCAATCTTTTATAATCTTTAATATTTTGATAATTTGTAGAAGCTTTGATATTGAGTTTTCCAAAATTATAATTTCCTCTTCCATTAATAGAATGCCTAGGATATTCATCATAGTCAAATAACATGGCAACTGAAGTATTAAACCCTTTCTCTCTATTTTTTTTAAGTATGATGTTTACAATACCTGAAATGCCTTCAGCCGCATATTTCGCTGGAGGATTGGTTATTACTTCTATTTGATCAATATCAATAGGGTCTATAGAGAACAATAATTCTTCATAGGTTTGTTCAGTTAGACGATTGTCAACAAAAACTTTCACAGGATTTCCCCTAAGCAATAACGTTTCATTATTGTTTACTTGAACTCCAGGGACAAGAGCCATTATATCATTTAAAGAAGCTCCTATTAAGTCTGAATTTCCCCCTATATCAACCACTTTTCGGTCTATTTCATTTTTAATAAATTTATGGACTCCTGTAAGTTTAATTTCATCTATAGAGTTACTTGATTTTAGAACAATCTTTCCTAAATCTAAGTTTGAATTATTCACCGTAATTTTTTTATGGTACTCTATAAAACCCACTTGACTTATCAAAAAAACAAAATCACCTTTTGTCACATTTTCTAAAACAAATCTACCTTGAATATCTGATTCTACTTGGTTAATTGTTACACCCTTTTCATTTTTCAATTCAATTAGAGTATTAACTAAAGATTCATCTGTTTCCGAATATAATGTTCCAAAAACTTTATATTGAGATTTTATTCCTCCTAATATAAAAAACAACAGTATTGCATATAAAACCCTCATTAATCGCTAATATAACAAATAAATTAGATTTTTTTTATACTAAAATGTAAAAAACATTTATTTAAGTTTTTGTAGCAAACATTGAGAACTACATTTCGTCTAAAATCTTCAATATTTGATTGTAATTAGGAGTTAAAATAATTTCTACCCTTCTATTTTTAGCTTTACCTTCAGGGGAATTATTATCAGCAATAGGAATATACGCTCCTCTACCTGCAGCAGTCATTTGAATTGAAGAAAGGCCATTTTTCTCTAAAATTTTTGTAATGGATGTTGCACGCATTACAGATAAATCCCAGTTATCTTTAACAACCGTTGCACCATTAAATTCAACATTATCTGTATGCCCTTCAATTAAAATGTTTAAGTCTTCTTCTTCTCTTAGAACTTTAGAGACTTGTTTCAAAGTAGTAACACCTTCTTCTCCAACAATCCATTTTCCTGAAGCAAAAAGTAATTTGTTTTCCATAGAGATATACACTTTTCCTTCTTTTTCTTCAACCGTCAAACCTTTTCCGTCATAAGATTTCAATGCTTTTTTTACATTGTTTTTTAAATCTGTCAACGTTTGCTTTTGTTTTGAAAGTAATGCCTCTAAATTGTTAATTCGATTTATTTTATCTGCCAGTTCTAACTCTGTTTTAGCTAAGGAGGCTTTTTTATTATTTAATTCAGAACGAGTTTTTTCCAAGTCAGATAAAAGTTGACGATTCTTTTCTGCATTTTCTTTCAACATAACTGAATTTTTAGAAGATAATGCTTCATAATCTTCTTTAAGACTTCTATAATTTTGATTTAAACTGGCCAATTCATTTTGCAGATTATCTTTTTCTAAAGCCAATTGATTCTTAGATTCTTGTAAAGAGTGATGCTCCTTTTGTAATTTTTTTAAAGCATTGGAATCTTTTTGAAGTTTGGTGTTTTCACGCATTGAATTTCGGTAACGAGCTTCTAACTCATTATGCTTTTGAGTTGAAACACAACTAGATAATAATACCATTCCAATACCTACTGTAATAATTCTTTCTTTCATTTTTTTACTAAACTTAATTTATAAATCCAATTCTACCATAACAGGACAATGATCTGAATGTTTTGCCTCGGGTAAAATAGTGGCTCGGATCATTTTATCTTTCAATGATTTTGTGACCATATTATAATCAATTCGCCAACCTTTATTGTTATTTCGAGCATTGGCTCGATAACTCCACCAACTATAATGATGAGGCTCTTTGTTAAAGTGACGAAAACTGTCAACAAAACCACTTTCTATAAATCGAGTTAACCACAGCCGTTCAACAGGTAAAAATCCAGAAACTTTTTTATTTCGAACAGGATCATGAATATCAATTTCTTCATGACAAATATTGTAATCTCCACAAACAATTAAATGAGGGATCTTTTTACGCAAGTCTGTTAGGTATTCTAAAATTTCGTTCATATAGTTTAACTTAAACTCCAATCGATCCATATTGGTTCCTGAAGGTATATACATGCTCATAATGGAAACCTCATCAAAATCTATTCGAAGGTTTCTTCCTTCAAAATCCATCGTTTGAATTCCTGTACCATATTCCACATGTTTAGGCTCTCTTTTTGTAAAAATAGCTACACCACTATAACCTTTCTTTTCAGCAGAATACCAATAGTGTTTGTAACCTAGTTTTTCAAAAACAGAAACATCAACCTGTTCTTTCATGGCTTTAGTTTCTTGCAAACAAATTACATCTGGGTCTGTAACTTTCAACCATTCGTCAAACCCTTTTTTTAAAGCAGCCCGAATTCCGTTCACATTATAACTCACTATTTTCATTTTTAATTATTTTGAAGATTTCTAGAAGATTCAAAAGGCAAACTTATAATACTAATTTTTACTATCGTTTTTAAAATTTTTATAAAAATAGAAAAAAAGTGTCACTTTTACTTTTACAAGATGTCTTTTCATTAGATTCATAAAATTTTAAACAGTCTTTTTGTTATTATTAAATAAAGGATAAAAATTATTAAAAAATGTGCTTTTGGAATTAGAAAAGTAGTGTTAAAATCATATGAAATATGCCTGAAAAAGTGTATGAATTGTTACAATATTACCTAAAAACCCAGCATTTTTGAATAGTTTGAGATTTCCATTGGGTTTCTTGCCATTCTTTTTGTGGATCAGATAAAGCATTAATTCCACCACCTACATACAGTTTTATCTGTGATGTATTAAGCTGTGCACAACGTAAATTTACATATAACTCTACGGTGTTCTCCTCAAAGATTCCTAAAAAACCTGTATAAAATAAACGGTCGTATTTTTCAAATTCTTTGATATATGCTTGAGCTTTTTCTACAGGAACGCCACAAACTGCAGGAGTTGGGTGAAGTTTTTCAATAACCTTTTTGTATTTTTTTTCTTTCAAAGTTGCTGAAATATCAGTCAGTAAATGTTCTATTGATCCGGATGAAATAGTTTGAACTTCACCTAATTGAATTTCTTTGGAAAAAGGTTTTAGTTGTTCTTGGATATATTCAGAAACGACACTTTGTTCTTTAAGTTCTTTTAAAGACCATGTTTGTTCAGGTGTTTTAGTCCCTGCTAATGACATGGTTTTTAAATTTTCACCCTTGATTTTTGTTAAAATTTCAGGTGTAGCACCTAGCCATATTCCCGTTTCAGGATGGTGCCATATATAACAAAAAGCATTTAAGTATTGCTCACATAATGCCTTAAAAGTATGCCATAGGTCAAGCTCGTATTCTTTCAAAATGGAATGGGAAAATACAATTTTATCAGCTTCTCCCTCTTTAATATAATCGATAACATGTTGAATACGTTTTGTATAAATCGTTTCACTTATATTATCATTTGTGAAAACTGTATGAGGAAGTTGAAGTGCTTTTTCTTGTTGAGATAGGGTTATTATTTTAGATTTTTTATACGTAATTCGAAATTGTTGCTTCTGATCAAAAGAAGAAAAGACGAATACTTTAGAACCTTTTCCTTCTTGTATGTAAAAACAGGCTTTTTGATGAGGCTTTCGATATACAGCAAAGGGAATACCTTGGTCTATATGCTTTTGAATTTCGTCTACCAACAATACTACTTCTTTTTAGGAACTATAATATTAGTCATTTTAACTGTACTAATCAAATTTCCTGTTTCATCTTGAACTTCTATAAGAACTAAATGTGTTGTTTTTCCTTTATGACGTATTTTAGCAATTCCTTTTACATGCCCCTCTCGCTTTGATTTGATATGATTAGCAGCCACTTCAAGACCGAACACATTATAATTTTCTGCATCATCCACCATAATATGAGATAAACAACTTCCCAAAGATTCTGCTAAGGCAATCGTTGCACCTCCATGTAAGTATCCCATAGGCTGGTAAACTTTAGAGTTAACAGGCATAGTTGCTACCAAATAGTCATCGCCTATTTCTATAAACTCTATTTGAAGGGTTCTCATCAAAGTATTTTCACTAAAATAATTGATTTTCTTCAATTGTTCTTCCTGAATTTTAGTCATGTTGAGCTCTTTTAAAAATAACAGGATTATAAAGTGCTGGGTAACACCCTTTTTTATCTTTATAAAAGTCTTCAATTACAGTCATATCCGCTTCAAAATCCTCTGTTAAATAAACTAATTTCCCTATTCCAGCTTCTTTTTTAGCATAATCCAAATAACCCAGTACAACGGGAACTTTGGCTTTTTTAGCAATGTAGTAAAATCCTCTTTTCCATTCTTTTACATGCTTTCGAGTTCCTTCTGCGGGAACTAATATGGTTAATTCTGATTTTTCGTGTAATAATTTTGCTGTATAATCAATCAAATTATTATTCTTTTTTTTATTAACACCAATTCCACCTAATGCTTTTATAAAAGAGCCATACCATGCTTTTGTATGAGTATCTTTAATAAAAAATTGAACAGGAACTTCAGCTCTCCAAAAAGCAGCTATTGAATAAAATAAATCCCAATTAGAAGTGTGAGGAGCGGCTATCATAACACTTTTTTTCATTTTGGCTTTATCGACAGAAACTATCATTTTCCAACCTGTAAGAGTAAAAGCTATTTTAGCTAAAATTTTCTTCATGAACTCAAAAATAAACAAAAGCTACTCTAAAAAAAATAGCTTTAGGGTTTTTTAATTAAAAACTATGAATTGATTAACTCATTTTTTGCTCTTTAGGAGTGATACTAACGTTGTTTTTATCGTTATTTAGGCTTACTATGATTGCATCTCCTTCCTTAACATTTCCATTGATAATTTCTTCTGCCATAGGATCTTCAATGTATTTTTGAATAGCACGTTTTAACGGTCTTGCCCCATAATCTTTATCAAATCCTTTTTCAGCTATAAAATTCGTAACCTCTGGTGTTAATTCGATATTGTATCCTAAATCTTTAATTCGAACGAATAGTTTTTTCAATTCGATATGAATAATCTTTTTAATATGTTCTTTTTCTAAAGAGTTAAAGATGATCACGTCGTCTATTCGATTTAGAAATTCTGGTGCAAATGCTTTTCTTAATGCTTTTTCAATGGTGCTTTTAGCTTGTGCATCTTCCATGCTTTTCTTGGCAGAAGTTCCAAAGCCAACTCCACCTCCAAAATCTTTTAATTGACGGGTTCCAATATTGGAAGTCATAATAATGATGGTATTTCTAAAATCAATTTTGCGACCTAAACTATCTGTAATATGTCCATCATCCAGCACTTGCAACAGCAGATTGAATACATCTGTATGAGCTTTCTCAATTTCATCTAATAAGATAACCGCATAAGGTTTGCGACGAACGGCTTCTGTTAACTGTCCACCTTCTTCGTATCCAACATAGCCAGGAGGAGCTCCCACCAAACGAGAAATAGCAAATTTTTCCATATATTCACTCATGTCAATACGAATTAATGCATCATCAGAATCAAAAATTTCTCGTGCTAAAACTTTAGCTAATTGAGTTTTTCCAACTCCTGTTGTTCCCAAGAAAATAAAGGTTCCTATTGGTCGATTAGGATCTTTTAAACCTGCTCGATTCCGTTGGATAGACTTAACTACTTTCTCAACTGCATTATCTTGACCAATTACATAATCTTTTACTTCTTTGCCCATTTTGGACAATTTTTTCATTTCAGCTTGAGCAACACGCTGAACTGGAATTCCAGTCATCATAGAAACGACTTCTGCTACATTATCTTCGGAAACCGTTTCTCGATTTTCTTTAGAATTTGCTTCCCAAGCTTCTTGTGCTTTTTTTAACTCATATTCAATTTTCTTTTCAGAATCACGTAATTGTGCAGCCTCTTCGTATTTTTGGCTCTTAACTACATTGGTTTTTTCTTCTCTAATTCGTTCCAATTCTTTTTCAAGATTTAGAATTTCCTGAGGTACTTTAATATTTTTTATATGAACACGTGACCCTGCTTCATCCAAAGCATCAATAGCTTTATCAGGTAAAAAACGATCTGTAATATAACGCGATGTTAGGTTAACACATGCTTTAATTGCATCTTCTGTATAATTAACGTTGTGATGAATTTCGTATCGATCTTTAATGTTATTTAAAATCTGAATGGTTTCTTCTGGTGAAGTTGGCTCAATCATTACTTTTTGAAAACGACGTTCCAAAGCTCCATCTTTTTCGATATGCTGACGATATTCATCTAAAGTAGTTGCTCCAACACATTGAATTTCTCCTCTTGCTAATGCAGGTTTAAACATATTGGATGCATCTAATGAACCCGTTGCTCCTCCTGCACCAACAATTGTATGTAATTCATCAATAAACAGGATAACATCGTTGTTTTTTTCCAATTCATTCATAATAGCTTTCATTCGCTCTTCAAACTGTCCTCGGTATTTTGTGCCTGCTACTAAGCTTGCTATGTCTAAAGAAATAACACGTTTATTATATAAAACACGAGATACTTTTCTTTGTATAATTCGAAGTGCTAAACCTTCTGCTATTGCAGATTTACCTACTCCAGGTTCTCCTATTAAAAGAGGGTTGTTTTTTTTCCTTCTACTTAAAATTTGAGAAACACGTTCTATTTCTTTTTCTCGGCCTACAACAGCATCCAGCTTTCCTTCCTCTGCCATTAAAGTCAAATCACGTCCAAAATTATCTAGGACAGGTGTTTTTGATTTTTCTTGAGATCCTTTTCCTGTATTTCCTCCTGATTTCCCGGAGAATTCTCCACCAAGTTCTCTTTCAGAAAAAGAAGATTCTGCTTTAGGAGATTCTGTTATATCTTCTTGAAATTGAAATTTAAACTCCTCCTTCACACTATCGTAAGTAGCTTCATGCTGGCTAAACAATTTTGTTATAGGATCATTTTCATTACGTAAAATACATAACAATAAATGGGCTGTATTTACAACCTCATCTCTAAATAATTTTGCTTCTAAAAAAGTAGTTTTCAGTGCTCTTTCGGCTTGTTTTGTAAGCTGTAAATTACCCTTGTTTAAGAGTTTGTTAGAATTATTTTCCGGAATAATAGTCTCTATCTTAAACCGAATTTGAGTCAAATCTACATTCATTGCACTTAAAATAGAAACGGCTTTTCCCTCTCCTTCTCGAATCATTCCTAGGATTAAGTGTTCCGTTCCAATTTGCTCGCTCCCTAAGCGTAAGGCTTCTTCCTTGCTATAGGCAATGACATCTTTTACTCTTTGTGAAAAATTATCATTCATAATTATTCTAATTTAATTTAAGCATTCATTATGCCAAAAATCTATAAGACATATTATCACTAAGAAACTTATTTTTATTGCAAAAAACATGGTGTAAATTTCTATAAAAATATTATGATTTCCTAAGGTGAATGTAACTCTTTTTTATATTGTTGAAAAAAAATCTTTTACGAATGGAACTATTTTGTCGTTATAATTCTATATTTATCATATTAAGTGCTTTAGTGAAATAATATCATCTAAAATATATGTGCTTCTATTTTTATGTTATGTAAATGTTCTTGCAAATTTTATTGTTTTTAGCCTATTTCTAGGCTAGAAGATTCAAGAATTAAAAACGATGTTTTTTCAATACTTGTAAACTTTTTTCTACTATTTTCGTCTAATCATTCAACGGGTTTTTTTGATCACATTACAAGTAGCTTTTGATAAATAAATTTTTAATCTGCTTTTCTCTTGTTGAATGTTAATAATTAATCTTCAAACCCCTTACTTTTTATACAAATAAGCCTTATATTAGCCCCTTGAAATCAAAAATTTTACATAGAATATGACTGGAGGAGAGACCCTCATTCCGATTAATATTGAAGAGGAAATGAAATCAGCATACATTGATTATTCAATGTCTGTGATTGTTTCAAGAGCATTACCTGATGTACGTGATGGGTTAAAACCTGTGCATCGTCGTGTATTGTATGGAATGTATGAGCTGGGTGTTTTGCACAATAGAGCCTATAAGAAATCTGCTCGTATCGTTGGAGAGGTATTAGGTAAATACCACCCACATGGAGATTCGTCAGTATATGACACTATGGTTCGTATGGCACAAGACTGGTCTCTACGTTATCCGTTAGTTGATGGACAAGGAAATTTTGGTTCTATTGATGGAGATCCGCCAGCAGCTATGCGTTATACTGAAGCTCGCCTAAGAAAAATTTCAGAGGAAATGTTAGCTGATATCGATAAAGATACGGTAGACATGCAATTAAATTTTGATGATTCTTTAAAAGAACCTACAGTACTTCCAACTCGTGTTCCTGGGCTATTGGTAAATGGAGCAGCAGGTATCGCTGTTGGTATGGCTACCAATATGGCACCTCATAATTTATCTGAAACTATCGATGCTACCTGTGCTTATATTGATAATAACGCTATACAGGTTGAGGATTTAATACAATATATTAAAGCTCCTGACTTTCCTACTGGAGGAACTATTTATGGTTACGAAGGTGTTCGTGATGCTTTAACAACTGGTCGGGGACGTATAGTAATGCGTGCCAAAGCAAATTTTGAAGAGGTAAAGGGTCGAGACTGTATTGTTGTAACTGAGATACCGTATCAAGTTAATAAAGCTGATATGATTTCTAAAACTGCGGACTTAGTTAAAGAAGGGAAATTGGAAGGTATCGCTACGATTCGGGATGAATCCAATCGTAAAGGAATGCGTATTGTTTACGTATTAAAGATGGATGCTATTCCAAATATTGTTCTGAATAAACTGTTTAAGTATACGTCCTTACAAACGTCCTTTAGCGTTAATAATATTGCTTTAGTAAACGGTCGTCCTGAACAATTGAATGTTAAGGATATGATTCAACATTTCGTAGCTCACAGGCATGAAATTATTGTTCGTAGAACACAATATGAATTACGTAAAGCTGAGGAGCGAGCTCATATTCTAGAGGGATTAATTATTGCAGTCGACAATATTGATGAAGTTATTAAATTAATTCGTGGATCAAAAAATCCAGAAGAAGCTCGTAATGGCTTGATCAAACGTTTTGATTTATCTCAAATTCAGGCAAGAGCTATTCTTGATATGCGTTTGCAGAAATTAACGGGTCTTGAAATTGATAAATTACGTGCAGAGTATGATGAAATCATGAATATGATTGCTCATTTAAAAGAAATTCTGAACAATGAAGCTTTACGTTATCAAATCATTAAAGAGGAATTGTTAGAGATTAAAGAAAAGTATGGTGATGAGCGTAGAACTGAAATCAATTATGCGGGAGGTGATGTAAGTATTGAAGATATGATTCCTGATTCTGATGTTGTTCTAACTATTTCTCATGCAGGATATATTAAACGTACTCTTTTATCAGAATATAAAACACAAAATAGAGGTGGAGTTGGAAATCGTGCTGCTAAAACCCGAGATGAAGATTTCTTAGAGCATATTATGGTGGCAACTAATCATCAATATATGCTATTCTTCACTGAAAAAGGAAAATGTTTTTGGTTGCGTGTGTATGAAATACCTGAAGGAAGTAAGACTTCTAAAGGACGTGCTATTCAAAATTTAATTAATATTGAATCTGACGATAAGGTAATGGCCTTCGTTCATACAGGTGATCTAAAAGATAGTGAATATGTCAACAGTCGTAATGTGATTATGGTAACCAAAAAAGGTACCGTTAAGAAAACATCTCTAGAGCAATATTCTCGCCCTCGTCAAAATGGAATTAATTCTATAACAATTAAAGAAGGAGATTCTTTATTGGAAGCTAAATTAACTCGAGGTAATTCCCAAATTATGTTGGCTCTTAAAAGTGGTAAAGCCATCCGGTTTGAAGAAGAAAAAGTACGTCCTATGGGAAGAACTGCTTCTGGAGTAAGAGGAATTCAACTGAGTCATAACAAAGATGAAGTAATTGGTATGGTTTGCGTGAATGACTTAGAAAGGGAAAATATTTTAGTGGTTTCTGCTAGAGGTTATGGAAAAAGAAGTTCTTTAGATGACTATCGAATTACCAATCGTGGTGGAAAAGGTGTAAAAACTATTAACATTACAGATAAAACAGGTGAATTAATTGCTATCAAAATTGTAGAAGAAGGTAATCACTTAATGATTATTAATAAATCCGGTATTGCAATTCGAACTTCTGTGGATGATCTTCGTGTTATGGGGCGTAATACACAAGGTGTAAAAGTGATCAATTTAAAAGATAATGATCAAATTGCAGCAGTTGCAAAGGTTGCTTATCAAGAAGAATTAGAAAATGATACTAATGAAGTGACTGAAGGAGATATTGAAAACTCTACAACACCTTCTGAAGAAAATAATAATGAATAAAATTAATTGCAAATGAAAAAAGTTATTCTGACAATCTCGCTCGTATTTATTACAATTGCTGTTTTAAGTGCACAAAACTTTAAAACTATGAAGCCTGAAGATTCGGCTAAATATTTTTTCGAATCAGGAAAGAAAGCTCTAGATAATAAAGATGTGAAAACTGCTAGTGAAGCTTTTGCTAAATTAGCTGAAATTGAAGATGGTGTTTTCGAAGTAAAAAACAAAGATACCAAAGAGAAAGAGTATTATTTTTCAAAGAATACTTTAGAAAAAGCTGTAGCAAAAGGTAATTACTCTAAGCCTAAAGCAAAGAGCGTTTCAACTAAATATGGTGAACAAGTAGCTAATTCTATAAGTGTGATTATTGATAAGACTCGTAAAGAAGCTAGTGAAGCGTACAATAAGAAGGATTATGTAGTTGCTGCTGAAAAATTTATTCAGACTTATAATTTGCAAAAAGTTTCTGGAGAAGGAAACCAAGATTTCATGTATTATGCTGCTATTGCCTATCAAGTTGATAAAAAGTTAGAAAAATCGGCTCCTATTTACGAAGATTTGATTAATTCAGATTATAACGGTATAAAAACAACATATTTTGCAACGAATATTGCGAACAATCAGAAAAATAATTTTCCAAATAAAGAAACTTGGGAAAGTTATCAAAAAAATCCTGTTCAGTCTAAATTATATAAAGATTGGGGGAGCGAAACTTCAAAAGACATTACCCAAGATCTGTATACTTATGCAGCTTCTGCAAATTATGAATTGAAAAATTATAAAAAAGCAGCGGAAATTGCTCAAAAAGGATTGGAAAAGGTAAAAGGAAACAAGACCTTACAAACCATTTTAACAAATGCTATGTACGGATCAGGAGATTCAGAAGCTTATATTTCTCAATTAAGGAAAAGTATTCAAGAAAATCCTAATGATACAGATTATTTATATAACTTAGGTGTTATGCTATCTAGTGACAAATCCTCTCCTTCTGATTTAACTGAAGCAGAGGATTTATTTAAAAAGGTTCTAAAACTAGATCCTAATAACACCAATGCTTCTTTAAATTTAGCTTCATTATTAATTAAGGAGGATTCTTTCCTAGTTAAGGAGTTAAATAGTATTAAGGGGACTTCTGCAGCTGAAAATGCTCGATATGAAAAATTACTAAATAAACGAAAGGCTATTCACGCTGAGTCATTACCTTATTTGGAGCAAGTTGCTAAAGCAAGACCTAACGATTTAACTATATTAAAGAATCTACGTATTTCATATGGAATTTTGGAAATGAATGCAAAAAAGGATATTGTCAAGCAACAAATCAAAGCCCTAGAAAAATAACTTTAGTTTTTAGATTAAATATTAAAAAACCAGAGAACTAAAATTCTCTGGTTTTTTGTTATCTCATTATATTTTTGTTCATTCGTTCGTTGCCAAACGCCCACTTAAAATACCTTCATTTGTTATGTATTCCACAAAATAATCATCTCGATTATTTTTAATATTCAAGGTGTCTTTCATATTTAATTTAAAAAGACGAGCTTGTGTATTCCACCAAAAGGCACTCCAACCACTTTTAGATTCCTTTACAATATCGTAAATTGTTTCACCGGTTTGACGATGAACTAACTTCATCATAACACGACCGTCTGTTCTTGAAAACTTTTTAAATTTCTGTTTATATTTTTTCATCAAACTGTCCTGGATTTTTCGATTATGTTTTCTAATCAAACGCTTTTTTTTTAACAAAGAAGTTTCTTCTTCATTCAAATTATAAAGCTTCTGAGCCATTTGAACATAAGGCCAAACCTTATATACTTTTCTCTTTATGTACAAAAATCGTTTCCGATCTGCTTCATCTTTGAAAATAGGCTTTGCCCAAAAATCAACTTGAGCTATAGAGCCTTCAATAGGCTCATTTTCAAAAGCAATCGTGTCTTTATGTTCTTCTTGAGAAAAAAGATTCAAACTACATAATATGAAAAAAATTGTCTTATAGCTCATGAACTAATTTAAAGCAAATTTTATTCCTTAATTCTTAGGGTTTGCTTAAATTTATCCAAAATTAAGAAGAAATTATGGGTAAAAAGACAATATCAAGCAAAAAGTCGTTAGCTTTTTTAGAAAATTATTTAAACACTGCTTCTCCCACTGGATTTGAAAGTGCAGGACAAAAAGTATGGATTGACTACATTAAACCTTTTGTAGATAAAATCGAAGTAGATACATACGGTACTGCTTATGGAATTATTAATCCTGAAGCAGATTACAAAGTGGTAATTGAAGCGCATGCTGATGAAATTTCATGGTTTGTTAATTACATTACAGATGATGGGTTACTGTACGTGATTCGAAATGGAGGATCTGATCATCAAATTGCACCTTCAAAAAAAGTTTATATTCATACAAAAAAAGGTATTGTAGAAGGTGTTTTTGGATGGCCTGCTATTCATACTCGTTTAAAAAATGGAAAGCCAGAACAAGCACCCAAATTAGATAATATTTTTATTGACATCGGGGCTACTTCAAAAAAGGAAGTTGAAGAATTAGGTGTTCATGTAGGCTGTGTAATTACTTACCCTGATACATTCTCTATTTTAAATGATCGATATTATGTATGTCGTGCTTTAGATAATCGCATTGGAGGTTATATGATTGCAGAAGTAGCTCGACTTTTAAAAGAAAACAAAATTCAGTTACCATTTGGGCTATATATCACCAATGCTGTTCAGGAAGAAGTTGGTTTGCGGGGTGCAGAAATGATTACTCAAACCATAAAACCTAATGTAGCCATTGTTACTGATGTAACGCACGACACTTCAACGCCTATGATTGACAAAAAAACACAGGGAGATACTAAATGTGGGGATGGTCCTGTTGTTTTCTACGCTCCAGCTATTCAAAATAATTTACGTGAACTCATTTTAGATACTGCTGAAAAAAATAAAATTCCTTTTCAACGTGCCGCTTCCTCTAGAGTTACGGGAACAGATACAGATGCTTTTGCTTATTCTAATGGAGGTGTTACATCAGCCTTAATTTCTTTACCTTTACGCTATATGCATACAACTGTTGAAATGGTTCATAAAGAAGATGTTGAAAATGTAATTCGATTGATTTATGAGTCTCTTCAGAAAATTAAAGAGCAACATAACTTCCAATATTTGTAGATTATATCGTTTTTTTAAAAGTATATTTTTGTGATCATAATTCAATAAAAAATTAAACATAATGACTTTATTAACCATTTTAGATGCTGAATGGATCAATATTTTTTTAAATCCACAAGCATGGGTAGCACTTTTAACCTTAACTTTTCTAGAAATTATATTGGGAATTGATAATATCGTTTTTATATCAATTATATCTGGAAAACTGAAGTCAGAAGATCAACCTAGAGCTCGAAATATTGGGTTAGGTTTAGCTATGGTTTTTCGTGTTATCCTTTTGTTTGGTATTAAATGGGTCTTAAGTTTACAAGAAAGTTTATTTCATTTAAAAGTATGGGGATTCTCTGTAGCTCCTTCTGGACAAAGTATTATAATTCTAATAGGAGGCTTATTTTTACTTTATAAAGCTGTGAATGAAATTCATCATAAGCTGGAAGGAGATGAAGAAGAAACGGCAAAATCCTCTAAAGGGAATTTAACACATGCTATTTTTCAAATTGCAATGTTAAATTTGGTTTTTTCTTTTGATTCTATTTTAACAGCTATTGGTTTGGTTTCTTTAGAACCGTCACCTCTAGGTTTTGGAGAAACTGGGGGGCTGGTCATTATGGTATTGGCTATTATTATTTCCATTATTATCATGATGGTATTTGCTGGTCCAGTAAGTAAGTTTGTTAACGAACATCCAACTATTCAAATATTAGGGTTATCCTTTTTGATTTTGATTGGTGTAATGCTTCTAGCTGAAGGATCGCATTTAGCTCATTTAGCATTTGGTAAAATGCAAGTTCATGCTATCCCTAAGGGTTATTTGTATTTTGCTATTTTCTTTTCATTAGCTGTTGAATTTATTAACATCAAAATGCGAAAAAATAGAAGTCCTATTGAATTAAATTATTCAGAAATTGAGGATGATAAATTGAAATAATACGATAAAGTAAATCAAAGTTTAATTTTAAGATAATCAAAGACAGTCACTAAGAAATACAGCAAAATTATATGACATATCTTTAGGAACAGTTCAACAGATTAAATTAGCTGAGTTATAACTTAATTTGGTATAACTCAGCCTATATTTTAAATCATCTTAATGATACTGCATTGCTTTGTTTCATAAAAAACTACAGTATCAACAATCGAACTATTGTTAGCTTAATGGATTTACTTTTTAAATTGTGATTTTATTCATTTGAACTCTGCTTCAACCTTTCCACATTTCAACATTTTATCTCCAAAATAGGGGTTACGGATTTGTTTTTCTGTGCTTAACCAATATGCACCTTTATTGCTATCTGCCATTGGGCAATACTGTTGATATACTGTTTGATTGATTCCAAACATTTGAACTCCCCGTATAAAATGATTGGACAAAGGTTTGAAATATTGACGCTGTTTTTCTAAATCGTTGGTTTTACCAATTCTTTCCGTCTGTTTTTTAATTTCCTTTTCTAATACCATCCATTGCTTATGTGCATTGTTGTCTTTCAATAGCTGCCTATCAATATTACTTAAACTGATAAGCATGGCTTTTGCATTAGTCTGTACTTTTTCAGCATTTGAATTAACCAACTCGTCTTTTAGTTTGTGGTAATCCACAAAAACGAATTTAAGTTGTTTTTTAAATTCATTTGATACCTCAATCTTTTTATTCCATACTTCACTGTTCATATCCAAATGTCCTTCGTGTTCAGTCGTTGTTTTTCTATCTGCTTTATTCATCATTGATTTTTTACCCTGTAATTGGGCTGCCGCATCTACAGTAAATGCTCCGTTAGTTACAATTTCTTCACTATATTTTAATCCACTTAAAATACGATACGTCTCTCCCGTTTGTTTTCCTATTTCAACTTCCCGCATCTCAAAAATAGGTTCGTTGGGACTGGTCTTTACATAAACAACGGAACGCTTCCCTGTCCACAATACCGATGATGCAGGTATGGATAGTGTTGTGGTAGCTCCTTTAGTTGCATTCTTAATTACCCCTTCAATAAACATCCCTGGCTTTAGTTTTCCATTATTGTTAATATTAGCTCGTACTTTAATGGTTCTTGTTTTTTCATCTAAAGTTGGGTAAATGAAAGATACTGAGCCATTGAAAACTTTATCAGGATAGGCGTTGGTAGTAATTTTTATGGGCTGACCAATTTTGATTTCGGCTATTTGACTTTCATACACATCAAAAATTGCCCAAAGTGAATTGAGGTTATCTATTTTGAACAAACCTTGCCCTCGGTTTACATAATCACCTTGTTGTACCATCATTTCTGAAACCGTTCCCGATACTTGAGTGAATACCGAGAAATTATCTTTAATCATTCCTGAGTGTTCTATTTGGTTAATTTGACTTTCTGATAACTTCCACAATTTTAGTTTGTTCCTTACAGCTTGGTATAACTCTGGTTGAGATTCTTTTAACGTAGCAGTTGTAAGTAATTCTTGTTGAGTTGCTACCAGTTCAGGCGAATAAATGGTGGCTAACAATTGTCCTTTGTTTACTTTTTCACCCACAAAGTTGACATTCAACTTTTCAATTCTTCCTGAAAAATGGCTTACCTGAACCTTATCTGCTTTTTCATTTTCTTGTATTTCACCAGATAACCGTAAACCGTCATCTTTAACATTTTCTGCTGTCATATCATCTCCAA
>JBKDZS010000097.1:0-62074 GCA_047971445.1 Flavobacteriales bacterium | reverse complement strand
TGATCTTGTGTTGCTGCAATAAAAATATCGGCATTACTAATGTTGGCTTCCCTTAAAGTAATGAAAGAAGTAGCATCACCTTTCAACGCGATAACATCAAGATGTGATTCAATGTGTTGTAACTTCTTTTTGTCGGCATCAATTATGATAATATCTTGCGCTTCACGGGAGAGCAATTTAGCTAAATGAAAGCCTACGTTTCCTGCACCAGCAATTACAATTTTCATAATGTTATTTTTTGATGCTCACTTTGGAGTTTAAGTCAAAGGTACAGTATTTTAAAAAAAAGGCAAGAAGATTTTAGAATAAAACGTAGTTTTAGCATCTTTGTAAAAAATTAAATAAAAATGCAGAAACCAAGTATTCCTAAAGGAACTCGAGATTTTACTCCAGCTGTCATGTTAAAGCGAAACTATATTATGGATACTATCAAGAGTGCATTTAAACATTTTGGTTTTACTCCCATTGAGACTCCTTCTATGGAAAACGCCTCTACTTTAATGGGGAAATATGGAGAAGAAGGAGATCGATTAATTTTTAAAATTTTGAATAGTGGAGACTATTTGAAAAAAGTAGATGAAGGATTGTTGTCATCAAAATCAAGTAATGAAGTTACTTCTAAAATTTCAGAAAAAGCACTTCGTTATGATTTGACGGTTCCGTTTGCGCGTTTTGTTGTTCAAAATCAAAATGATTTGGTATTTCCTTTTAAACGATATCAAATTCAACCTGTTTGGCGAGCAGATCGCCCTCAAAAAGGACGCTTTAGAGAATTTTATCAATGTGATGCAGATGTAGTAGGTTCAAATTCTTTATATCAGGAAGTGGAGCTTATCCAGTTATACGATGCTGTTTTTTCAAAGTTAGGTTTGAAAGCAACTATTCAAATAAATAACCGTAAAATTTTAGCAGGATTGTCGGAGATTGCAGGGATTGAGAGTCAATTAATTGATTTTACAGTTGCTTTGGATAAATTGGATAAAATAGGAGCGGATAAAGTAAAGGAAGAAATGCGTTCTAAAGGAATATCAGATAAAGCCATTTCTATTTTAGAACCATTATTTCTTCTTGAAGGGAGCTTTTTAACTAAGAAAGAAAAATTAAAAGAACTACTACAAACATCTTCTATTGGTATGGAGGGTATTCAAGATGTAGAATTTGTGTATAATACAGTTTCTAAATTAGGTTTGGGTGAAACAGAGCTTAATTTAGAAGTTACTTTGGCACGAGGTTTAAATTATTATACAGGGTGTATTTTTGAAGTAATTGTAAAAGGCATTCAAATGGGTTCAATTGGAGGAGGAGGTCGTTATGATGATTTAACATCCATTTTTGGATTGAAAAATATTTCAGGTGTTGGAATTTCATTTGGTTTAGATCGAATTTATTTAGTTTTAGAAGAGTTAAATTTATTTCCTAATTTATCAGCAGGTAGTGTTCAGGTTTTATTTGTTAATTTTGGAGAAAAAGAATCGTTACACGCATTAAAATATATTAAACAACTTCGTGAAAGAGGTATTAATACAGAATTATATCCCGATGCTATAAAAATGAAGAAACAATTAACTTATGCACATAAAAAAGAGATAGGTTATATTGTTATGATTGGAGAGGAGGAAATACAAGACAAAACGTTAACGCTAAAAAATATGCGAGACGGTTCTCAAAAAAAGATTACGATAGAAGAGTTAATAGAAGAGTTTGTTTAAATACAGTGAAAATAATATTTTAGCATATTTTGAACTATAGGATTTTCCAAATCCATAATCTTCGTAAATCAAAATAGTTATCTTCTTTTAAAAAACAACTTATTTCATAAATTGTAAAATGTGTTTTTGTAATGATGCTTTCTATGAGATTATATCTTATTCGGTATAATTTTGGCTATATTGATGATAACTTGCGTAGCTTTAATCATAGATTCAACTGGGACGTATTCAAAGCGTCCATGAAAATTATGTCCGCCTGCAAATATATTAGGACAAGGCAGTCCTTTAAAGGATAGTTGTGATCCATCAGTTCCACCTCGAATAGCTTTTATAATGGGGGATACTCCAGCCATTTTGATGGCTTCTTCCGCAATGTCTACAATATGCATTACAGGTTCTATTTTTTCACGCATATTATAGTATTGATCTTGAATATCAACATGAATTAAGTTTTTCCCTAATTCATAATTTAGGTGATTTCCAATCTCTTGAACTAGTTTTTTTCGAGCTTCAAATTGTTCATGGTCATGATCTCGGATAATATATTCTAGTGTAGATTCTTCAACAGAGGCATTGATACGCATGAGATGAAAAAAACCTTCATATCCTTCAGTATGTTCGGGGACTTCATCAAAAGGTAATTGATCAGCAAAACGTCTTGCAAGTGTGCCTGCATTAATCATTTTATCTTTTGCGGAGCCGGGATGAACCATTTTTCCTTTAATAGAGATTTTAGCATAAGCAGCATTAAAATTTTCATATTCTAATTCCCCAATTTCACTTCCATCCAATGTATAAGCCCACTGTGCACCAAATTTTTCTATGTCAAATAGTTCAGCACCTCTTCCTACCTCTTCATCTGGTGTAAAACAGATTCGGATTTTACCATGTTTTATTTCAGGGTGATTAATTAAATACTCCATTGCAGTTACAATTTCAGCAATTCCAGCTTTATCATCGGCACCCAATAAAGTGGTTCCATCAGTAGTGATAATGGTTTGTCCTTTATATTGCTTTATTTCAGGAAACTCTTTTGTTTTGAGAACAATATTCAAGTCTTTATTTAAAATAAGATCATTTCCATCGTAATTTTCCCAAATTAGAGGATTGGTATTCTTGGCAGTAAAGTCAGGAGAGGTATCCATGTGAGCAACAAAACCAATAGTGGGCACTTTTTGATTTGTATTAGAAGGTAAAGTAGCCATTACGTAAGCATGATCATCAACTGTGACATCAGACAATCCAATTTGAGTAAGTTCTTCTACTAAGTAGTGAGCTAAATCAAATTGTTGCTCAGTACTTGGGATATTTTTAGAGAAAGCTTTACTTTCAGTATTAAAACTTATGTATTTTAAAAATCGATTGGTTATCGTTTGTTTCATTTTTAGAATATTATGATTAAGGTAAACAAATTTACTGTTTTTAATAGATAATTGATATAAAGAAGTGATTTAAAGATATTATTTGGCATATTTTGTATTGAATGACTATTTTTGCTCTTAAAATAACACAATACAAATGAAACAAATTCTCGTAACAATTTTTGCATTAAGTTTTTTTATTTTGAAAGCTCAAGATAATGTGTTAGTAAAAAAAGGAAATCAAGCTTTTATTACAGTAGAAGATTTTAAGAATAAATTTGGTTATACGCTAGATCATGATAAGACACAATCTAAAAAAGAAATTTTAGATTATTATTTGACAATGAAATTAAAGTCGGATGAAGCTCGAAGGTTGAAATTAGACACTTCTCCAAAGTTTGTCAATAGCATGATTGAGTTTTTGAACAATAGGAAGAATTTTTATTTAGAACAAGATCCTTTTTACAAAGAGATGGAGCAACAATTTATGAAACGCTCCCAAAAAGAGGTTCAAATAACCCAATATTTTGTGGAAGGAATAAATAAGGATGAAGCATTAGATTATCAATCGAAATTAATGAGGAATGAATATTTTTTTGATCAAATGAAAAATGTAAAACGAGTTGAAAATAGATATTATACTGCTGGAGAATTACCTTATGGTCTTGAAGAGGAAATTTTTTCAAATTTAAAAAAGGGAAATGTCTTAAAAATGCAAGAATCTGAGGATCAAAAATTTATTTATACGATTATAGAAGATGTTAGGTCGTATTCTGGGAACTATAAACTTCAATGGTTGTTAATTAAAGATAGCTTAAAAGAAGGAAAGCAAAGAATTGATAGAATTTATGAGCAAGCTTTAAAAGGAAGTTCTTTTGATAAATTAGTAAAAGAATATTCAGAAGATCAAAAGTCTAAAGAAAGACCTTATGTTACTTTTGATGGAAGTATGTTCGATAATGAGATTTTGAACCTTTTGAATTCTTTAAAAAAGAATGAAATTTCGAAGCCGTTTAAGACAGCGTTTGGATGGAATTTAGTAAAGTTATTGGAACATGATCATACACTTGATGATATTGTAACAATAGAAAAATTCAAAAAATCTGCAGAATACACCATGGCTTTAAAGGGGTATAAAGTAAACTATATTAATGAAAAATTTAAGCCTATTGAAAAGAAAAATAGTTTAATTGAGGATTTGAAAAGCGAAAGGTTAGTTGCGTTATTTAAAAAAGATTCTATTTCAAGAAAAGATTATGAGAAACAATTAATTGGTATTATAGGAGATGAAATAGAAGAGCAAAATATAGTAGAATTTAATAATGGAATGACCTATACCAATTGGAATTTCATAGCTGATAATTCTAGTATCATTAAAATGATTTATAAGGAAGAAGAACCAAATATTGAAGAAGAAATAGAAAGGTTATTACCCGTGAGTATTGCTAAATCAAAAATTCAAGTATTTGATAATTTGCAACATGAAATTAATCCTAACTTTAAAAAAGAAAAAGAATTATTAGAAGTTAATCTTCTAACAGAGTTATACGATGAGTATGTACACGATGAAGCATTAAGCGATAAGAAAGGATTGTCAAAGACATATCGAAAACTAAAAAGTAACTATAAGTGGGATGAAAGGGTAGAGGTTATTATAGCTTATTGTAGTTCTGATTATGAAAAGGCTAAGGAGGTTGAAAAATCTTTAAAAGAAAATAAAACGATTAAAAAATTACAACAGCAATATGATAAGGAGAACGTTTATTTTAGGAGAATGAAACGTGAACTTTCCAGTAAAGATTTACCAAAAGAATACTCTAAAGAAGATAAAGTGAAAATATACAAAGAGGATGAAGACTACTTTGTAACAAAAACGATAGCTGTTTTACCAAGTCAGAATCCAAGTTATGATGAGTTAAAACCCATTGTTGAAAAAAAATATACAGAAGAATATTTAAATAAAAAAATATTGAAACTAAGAGAACAAGTTGAAGTAAACCAAACTGTTCTAAATAAATTATAATAGATACTATATTGAGAACTAGATTAAAAATAGTAAGTTGTTTTGTAATAAATTGGATTCTTTTTTCATGTACTTTTGAAAATAGTTCAGAGGTAGTTGCAAAGGCGGGGGGTAGTTTTTTGAAAATGAATGAAATAAATTCATGGATAGGAGATGGATTATCAGAGAAAGATAGTGCTAAACTGGTTCAATCTAAAATAAGGCAATGGGCCAAAAATGAATTGCTTGCCCAAGAAGCTGAAAAGATGATTTCAGAAAGAGCAAGGAGCGCGATAGAAGAAAAAATTCGAAATTATCGCAGTGAATTATTAAATGGTTATTTATTACAACAGAATAATGATTCAATAATTAATGATGATGAAATTATTGAGTATTATGAAAAGTATAAGCATAATTTTAAATTAACTAAGGAAATTGTAAAATTACAATACATAAAATTTAATAAAGACTCAGTTGATAATCAAACTATTTCTGAAATTTCCCAGTTATTTAGGAGTAAAAATAGAGAAAAGCAAAATAAACTTCGTTTAGAAGGTTTAAATAAAGCTTCAGAGTTTGATCTTAAAGATTCTGATTCTACATGGAGTTATTTCTCCGATTATTATTTAAAGTTCCCTTTTCCAAGAATTTATAATAAAAAAGAGTTTTTGAAAAGAACAAAGTTTTTACGTTTACATGATTCAATAAATGTATATTTGATCAAAATTTTAGATTATAAATTGAAAAATGATCCTGAACCTATGATGTTTAGTCAGAAAAAAATTGAAAATATGTTGAAGATTCAAAAAAGTAAGAACTATATTGGTAAGTTGAAAGAGAATTTATTAGACATAGCAAAGAAAAATAAAGAGTTTGAAATTTATGAGAGAGATTAGTATAGCGGTAGCTATTTTTATATCATTATGGAGTTTTTCACAGGAAAAAATAGATGGGATTGCTGCAGTAATTAATGAAGAAATAATTATACAATCAGAGCTTAAAGCACAGTTTGAAGAATTTAAACGTCAAAATTTTGGTGTTGAAACTGAATGTGCTGCTTTAGAGGGGGTTATGCAAGAGAAATTGTTGATTGCAGAAGCCAAAAAGGATACGTTAATAACAGTTAATGACCGTTCCTTAAAACCACAAGTTGATGAGATGACAAGAGGTGCGATTTCTCAATATGGAGAAGAAGAAACCTTAAAATTATATGGCTTCTCTACTATGCAGGAATTAAGGCAAGAAATTTTAAAAAATCTTCAGGAACGAAGTTATTCAGAGCAAATACGCTCTAAAATTACAAATGATCTAGATGCTTCTCCAGTGGAGGTGAATAATTTTTTTAGAGAATTTGAAACACAGTTACCTAATGTAGAAGAGGAAGTTGAACTTTCACAAATTGTTATAAAACCTAAGTTGACAGAGGAACATAAACAAGAACTAAAAGAAAAGCTTTTAGAAATTAAAAAAGAGATAGAAGAAGGTGCTAGTTTTGCTACAATGGCTATCGTTCATTCTGAAGGTCCCTCCTCTGTAGATGGTGGTATGCTTGCCAATACAAAACGTGGACAAATGGTTAAAGACTTCGAAGCAGTTGCATACAATTTAGAGGAGGGAGAAGTATCAGAACCTTTTGAAACGGAGTTTGGTTTTCATATTGCAACATTAGAGAAACGTAGAGGAGAGATTTTAGACTTAAGACATATTTTATTATTGAATAAACCTAATGAAAAAGAAATGGAAAAAGCAAAAGAACTAGCTGATTCCATCAAGTCCAAAATAGATAAAGGTAGTTTAACCTTTGAAGATGCTGTTAAAGAGTTTTCAGGAGATAAAAGTACGCGTTTAAATAAAGGTGTTATAGCTGATCCAAGAACAGGTAATACACGTTTTGTTAGAACTAATTTACCGACTAATATATATTTAGAAGTAACAGGAGTGGAAGAAAAAGGAATAACAACGCCTTTTGAAGGTACGATCGGAAAAGATGAGAAAGTATATAAAATTATCCGTGTTGATCGAATTATTCCTGCTCATAAAATTAATTTAAAAGATGATTATGAGCGGATTAAAAAGTTTGCTGTCAATAAAAAGAAGCAAGAAAAAATTGATGAATGGGCAAAAGAGCATGTTTCTGAAAATTTTATTAAAATAGATGATGATTATAAAACGTGTGATTTTAAGCTAAATTGGCTTCATCAAAATTAAAAAGAAAAATAAAAAATAGAGAAGAGGGGGGAGTTTCTAAGATTTTCCCTCTTTTTTTATTTCATATTTTATCAAGGAAAAGGAAATGTATAACTAGTTGTTTTTATGGGTTATTTATTGAATTTTAGGAGGGGACATTAGTAAAGATTCTATTACCTTTGTAATATGAAAAAAACATTCTCAGAGTTAGGAGTACAAAAAGTGTTTGTTAAAGGATTAAATGAACTGGAAATTAAACATCCAACAGCTATTCAAGAGCAAGCCATTCCTTTTCTATTAGAAGAAGGAACTGATTTTATTGGTCAAGCCCAAACAGGTACAGGGAAAACAGTAGCTTTTGGACTACCCATTTTACATAAAATAAACTCAAAAAGCTCTGAAGTTCAAGCTTTAATTTTATGTCCGACTCGAGAGTTAGGAAAGCAAATTGCGAAGCAATTGTTCCGTTTTACGAAATATTCTGAAAAAATTTTTACAGAAGCTGTATATGGAGGTGAGAAAATAGAACTACAAATAGCACGATTAAGTCGTCCAACTCATATTGTTGTGGCTACTCCTGGTAGATTAGTGGATTTAATTAGACGTAAAAAGATAGATGTTCGTCAAGTCAAGCATGTTGTTTTAGATGAAGCAGACGAAATGCTTAAAATGGGTTTTAAAGAAGATCTTAATACAATTTTGGAAGTAATAAAAACCCAAAGTTCGAAATGGCTATTTTCTGCGACACTTTCTGAAGACGTAAGTACTATGATTGACCATTATTTATCCAAAGAAGCAAAACGAATCATCATTGATATGGGTAGTGTAAATAAATCAATTGTACATGAATATATTATATGTGAGCAAAAACAAAAATTTACAGTATTATTGGATTTTTTGAAAAACAGGAAAGAAGAACGAGGAGTGGTGTTCTGTAAAACCAAGGCCAGTGCTAGGAAGTTAACTAGACAATTACATTCTCAAAATTGTTTTGTAGATGTTATACATGGAGATTTATTGCAAAAAGAACGGGATAAAGTAATGAGAGCCTTTAGAAATAAAAAAATACAAACGTTGATTGCAACCGATGTGTCTGCTAGAGGAATAGATATTGAAAATTTAGCTTATGTTGCACACTATGAATTACCTGACCAAATTGATTATTATACACATCGTAGTGGACGAACGGCACGGGCAGGCAGAAAAGGTATTTCGTTAAGTTTTGTTACTTCAGAGGAAGTAAAACATTTAAAATATATTGAAAGACAATTGAATATTGTTATTAATGAAATTTCATAAATCTTACTAAGGGTGTAACAAGAAAAGTAAGGGATGCTCTAAACGACTTCTCCATGCATTTTCTGAATGGTCATGTCCTTCAAATTTTAAAGTTTTCCAGTTTTTATTGGTAAAATGGTGCTTATGCATAATGAAATCTACTTGTAATTGGAAAGGTTCGTATAAGGAGTCTAATGTTTCGGTTCCATAATCAAAATAAAATTTATTATGATGAGAAGAATTGGGTAAGTTTTGGTCTAAATAGGTTATAAGTAAATTAGGAATAGGATTGTTTTGATGTTGAAATATTCCTGTCCAATGTGTGGATAAGCACGCTGCACCTCCAAAGACTTCGGGGTATTCACAAATGGCATACATTGAAATAAGTCCTCCCATACTGGATCCCATAATAAAAGTATTCTCTTTTTCTTTTTTCGTGGAATAGTGTTGATCAATATAGGGTTTTAGTTCTTGAACAATGAATTTTAAATAGGCATCTGACCGAATATTCATGGAGAATAAGTTTGTTTGATGATTTCGTTTGGCATTCTTAATTAAAGAGTCTTGATCCTTTTGAGGTAAATTTTCAAACGGTTTTTGAGGGAAGTAATCAGAGTGTCGTGTTTCAGATTTATTCCAAATACCAACGACGATACAATCTTTAATTTTTTGCTGTTTAATTAATTCGCCCATTACCTCATCAACTCCCCATTCCTGTTTGTTCCACGTTATGTTAGAGTCAAACAACATTTGTCCATCATGCATATATAAGACAGCATACTTTTTAGTAGGGGTGTAGTGGTCTGGTAACCATACATCAATGGTGCGATCGTCGAAGAATTGAGAAGGGAAGCTTTGAATATGATCGATAGTCCCAAAAGAAGTTTTAGGAATTGAATTATCGACTTTCTGACTGCATTGAATCAAAAAATAAACGACTAAAATAAGAGTTGAAAAAGGTTTCATAATGATTTATTTAATATTATGCTTCCCAAAAATAGGAATAAAAAACCTACCTTAAATATTTTGATTTGAGGTAGGTTTAAGTTATGGATGATTAAAAAATTATTTCTTAAAACGTAATTTTCCTAATTCGATATTGATGGCGACTTTTGCTAAAACAGAGAAAATAAAAGCACCCATAGACCAAATTCCAATCGTAACTAGAAGTTCAATCATAGTAGGTGTATATTCTTTGATTACTCCGTATGGACCAGGTAGGAATCCAGGGATAATTAATCCCATTCCTTTTTCAATCCATATTCCAACAAAAAGAACCAAACATGATATATAAAGTAAGTTTCTAGATTTTATAAAACGATTAATGGTTAAAGCTACTGTTGCAAAAACATTCATAACTACAGCAGTCCATACCCATGGAACTAAACCATCTTTTCCATCTAACCCAAAATATAAGTATTGAGCACTGATACCATGGTGTGTTGGAAAATAAAATTCTTTAAACAATTCGGAGATTAACATCACGAGGTTAATTTGTGCCGCAACAGTTACGATTAAAGATATTTTATCTAAAGTTGTATTATGAATCTTAAAGTTTGTGAATTTACGAACCATAGCTAATACGATAATAATCATAGCAGGACCCGCAGCAAAGGCTGAAGCCAAAAACTTAGGGCCTAATAAAGAAGTGTTCCAAAAAGGCTTAGAAGGTAATCCAGCATATAAAAAAGCTGTTACCATATGGATTCCAATAGCCCAAATAATAGATAAAAACACTCCTGGGAGATAAAAATTCTTACTAGGTTCTTTTCCTTGATAATGCATGTAGAGGATGTAAAAAGGAATAGTTAAGTTAAGAAATAAATAACCATTTAAAACCAGTACATCCCATGATAACATAGAGTCAGGCCAATTGAATAATCCGATTATTGGAATTAAATGCCAAGCTCTTCCCGGTCCTCCTAAATCAGCTATAACAAAGGCTAGGCACATGCATAACGCGGCTACAGCTAGTCCCTCACCAATTAATACAGCTTGTTTGAAATCAAGATCTTTGAATACATAAGCGGGTAACACAAGCATAACAGCAGCAGCTGCTAAGCCTACTAAGAAGGTAAAGTTAGAGATATATAAACCCCAACTCACACGATCGTGCATTCCTGTTACAGCTAATCCTTCATCTAATTGAATGGAGTAGGCATAAGCTCCTACTAACATAAAAAAAGTAAGAACAGCCATCCATATATTATAACGCTTGCTACCAATAATAGCAGTTTGAAATGCGTCTTTAAAAAAATTTACTAATGTCATAATTACTATTTTTAGTCCATATAATACCAAAACTTAGGCTCAGTACCTAAATCTTCTTTTAAACGAAATACTTTTTTATGTTCCAAAACCCATCGAATTTCACTTTTAGGATCTAATAAATTTCCAAAAACACGAGCTCCAGTAGGACAAGCGTCGGCACAAGCAGGTAATTGCCCCTTACGAG
The DNA here is from genome assembly GCA_047971445.1 of Flavobacteriales bacterium. Lineage (GTDB taxonomy): Bacteria > Bacteroidota > Bacteroidia > Flavobacteriales > UJ101 > UJ101. The sequence continues at coordinate 51,082 of JBKDZS010000097.1, read as the reverse complement.
AACGTTGAATGCAAAAAGTACATTTTTCCATAACTCCTTTCATTCTAGGACGATTTCCTAAATAGTGTTGTTCTTTATTTAATTCTTCAGAAGGAATTTCAGGTGTAGACCAATTAAAACGTCTTCCGTCATAAGGACAAGCAGCCATACAATAACGGCATCCAATACACCAGTTGTAGTCTACAACAACAATTCCGTCTTTTTCTTTCCAAGTAGCTTTTACAGGACAGACATCTACACATGGAGGGTTTTCACAATGAAAACATTGTGTCCCCATATAGAAATTCCCTTCTGCAGGAACCATATGATAGTAGTTGTCATCTGCATTGCTAAAATCCATAGAGCCGTTTTGTTGTTCATGAATTCTAATGTACTGCATGTCAGATTTACGATCTAAATTGTTTTCTTTAATACATGCATCAATACAATCCATATATCCTTGGCATTTAGAAATATTAAAGGCATAACCGTAAAGTACATTATCTAAGGGTTCTGCATCTGAAACACTAATTTTTACATTATGTTGTAACTCGTAGCTTCTTTCTAAGCGTTTTACCGTTTCGTTTTTTTCCTCAGGAGACATAATACGGTAGTTTTTTTGAAAATATTCTTGCCATTTTAGTCCTGAGGCTTCTTTTTCTTTATCGCTAGACATAGGGTTACATGATGTTGCGGCAAAACCCGTTCCTGCTAGGAGCCCTGCAGTAAGTCCCTTAATTGCATTTCTTCGATCTACAGTCTGATTTAAGGCACGATCTAATTTGGTTTCTTCAAGATTTTGTGAAGCTTCTTTTGTTAGATCAATTGAATCAGGAATCGATTTTTTATTTTTAAACATGTTTTCCTTAATTTTAATGTTTTTCATTTAACGTTTGATCTTCATTGGATACATTTAGGTGTCTTGAAGGCATACGTTGTTTAAATTCAGGACTGTGTGGATTATGACATTCCACACAAGTGTAGGAAACTCTTGGAGGTGCCCATGAGGATAAACGTTTTCCGTGTGCTCCTCCTTTCCAGTCTTCAAATTGAGTTGTGTGACACTGTGAACATAATTGATAACTATGATCAAAATCTATTGGAGTTCCATTAATATCCTTTAAGTGATTGAGATCTCCTTGAGTATCATGACAAGAAGAACAAGCCATGATATCCGAGTGATTTAATTTAATATCCCAATGTGAATTTTTCTTTCCTCCTTGTTTACTAGAAATAGATTCTAACGATTCTGAATGGCATTTAGAACATTGAAAGGAGGTGATCTCGGTTTTACGATCTTTTAAATAGATAGTATGATCAGGAACTTTAGCTAGAATTAAACTATCTTCTAAAATGAAATCTTCTGAGGAAACAGTATATTCAATAGGCGTAGTATGTTTGATTACCTTGCTAATGTTAGATTCATGATGTCCTCCTTTACAACTCATTAAAAGGCTTGTAAAAAGGAGAATGTATGGTGTGATTTTCATAATATTATTTGGTTTTAGTACGATGCCATGATGGAACTTTATCTTTATCTACACCGTTAAGGGCATGACATTGCAAACAATTAGCACGTTCAGGATGGTCAAAAGTAATCTCTTTTGGGGCAGCAGGACCTGCATGACATGCTAGACAGTTACTCCTTAATTGTAGCCCATGTGGTATAGTAGGAGGGCTTGATTGCAAGGCATTGTTATTCAAATTTACTTTAACAGGGGTAAAACTATTAGATACAAATAGTTGTTGAGTATCCATAGGAACATGGCATTGACGACAATTTAAGTAACTAGGATGAGGTGTTCTAGGAGCAAAATTTTTAAATTTAGCTACATATCCACCATTTTCATGGCATTGCAAACAGTCCTTCCCTCCCATAGAAATACTACTTTCGGTAGCATGAGGAATATAAGGAGGAGCTCCATTATAAGCTCGATTTTTCATGTACGCATCATAGGTTCTTCTATTGGGGTTGTCAGGAGCTTCATTTTGATATTGATTGGCTAATTCAAGTTCTTCAAAAGCACTCACTTGGGAATTTAATTTTTTTCCTTCCAATTCTTGCTGAGGATTGACACTTATACTGGTTATGTGAGCATTATCATTAGAAGAAATTGTTCTTCCAACAATGATGACAAACACCAACATTAGCAATGAAATTAATATAATTTGAGTGATTTTTTTCATAGAGCATTATACTTTTTCAATTTTAACGGCACATTTTTTAAAGTCCGGTTCTTTTGAAATAGGACAAAAGGCATCTAATGTAACATCATTAATTAGCATATTTTCATCAAAGAAAGGGACAAAAACTTGCCCTTTTGTAGGCATACCTCTTTGATCAATAGCTGCAGGTAACGTCATAGAGCCTCTTCTTGAAGTCACTTTAACAGGGCTTCCATCCACGACACCTATTTTTTTAGCGTCATCAGGGTGTATTTCTACATAAGCATTTGGAACAGCTCGATGTAATATAGGAATACGTCTTGTCATAGAACCTGTATGCCAGTGCTCAACGACACGCCCTGTATTTAGCCAGAAAGGATATTCTTGATCAGGTGACTCAGCAGGAGCCTCGTATGGTCTTTGCCATATGATTGCTTTTCCGTCTTTTTTTCCATAAAAATGGAAATCTTTTCCATTATCACATGCAGGGTCATATTTGGCATTGTAACGCCATAAAGTTGACTTTCCTCCTGCAGGGTTTTTTTCATCTTCTATAAATGGCCAAACAACACCTGATTCTCGTTTTAGTACATCTAAAGGAGCCATGTTATGCTTTTTTCCAGCATGGAATTGGCGGTATTCATTATAGATTTCTTCATGATGATTTTCTTTTGAGTAGGGAAATAGTTTACCGTATCCCATTCGTTTTGCTACTTCAATAAACATCCAAGCATCTGGAGTTGCATCACCTGGGGCTTCAACTATTTTATCCCAATGTTGTGTTCTTCGTTCGGAGTTTCCATACATACCACTTTTTTCAATATGCCATGCAGAAGGTAAAATAACATCTGCTACATCAGTAGTTGGAGTAGGGAATACTTCTGAAACTACGATGAAACGTCCATCTTTTTTAGCTCCAGCTCTAAAACGACGTAGGTTAGGTAATGAAACCAATGGGTTTGTAGCCTGAATCCACATAAATTTAATATCCCCTCTATCTAAAGCACGGAACATTTCTGTGGCATGATAAGTTGGTTTAGAAGGGATGTTTTCTACAGGAACTTTCCAAATTTCAGCTGCCTTCTTTCTGTGTGCTTCATTCGTAACAACCCCTTTAGGTAACTTATGAGTAAAGGTACCTACTTCACGAGCTGTACCACAAGCACTAGGTTGACCTGTTAAAGAAAAAGGACTGTTTCCAGGAGAAGAAATTTTACCTGTTAATAGGTGAATGTTGTAAATTAAATTATTCATCCAAGTACCTCGAGTATGTTGGTTTGTTCCCATGCACCAAAAAGAGGTCACTTTTTTATTAGGATTACCATAAAGAGAGGCCAAATATTTAGTGTCTTTTACAGAAACTCCAGATAATTTAGATACTTTTTCTGGGGTATAATCCTCTAGGAATTTTTTATAGTCATCAAAAGAGATGTTTTCAGCTTTATCTTTGAATTTGAAACCATCTTCAGTACCGTAACCGATATTTGTTTTTCCTTTATTAAAGTTACAGTGTTCTTCTACAAAACGATTGTCTACCCACCCATTTTTAACGATTTCATAAGCAATAGCATTAGCTACGGCTAAATCAGTTTGAGGCTCAAACATAATGGATTTATCAGAAGCAATACTAGACCGTGTTTTTCTAGTTGCAAAATCGATAATTAGTAAGTTACGTTTTTGTTTTTGATCTAAGAGTCTTGAAAATAAAACAGGGTGCATTTCTGCCATATTGTTACCCCAGGTAACGATAACATCAGCATGATCCATATCCTCGTAACATCCCATAGGTTCATCAGCTCCAAAGGAGGTTAGAAAGCCAGTTACAGCACTAGCCATACAAAGTCTAGCATTACAATCTAAATTATTCGTACCAATAGCTCCTTTCATTAATTTTGAAGCAACATACCCTTCTGGAATAGTAGATTGTCCTGAGGTAAACATAGAAACAGAATCTTTTCCATGAGTTTCTATAGTTTCCTTCATTTTGGAAGCGACTAAGTCTAAAGCCTCCTCTAGAGGTGTTTCGACCATTACACCGTTTTTCTTTACCAAAGCTTTGGTGAAACGATCTTTTGCATCAATACACATAGTTTGATGGTATCCTTTAACACATAAAAGTCCTTTATTTACTTCACAATTAGGATCTCCTTTTACGCCGACAGCTTTTCCGTTTTGTTCTCCTACTAAAATTCCACAACCTGTTCCACAAAACCTACAAGGCGCCTTTGTCCAATTAATATTACCTGAAGGTAAATTTGCATTTTGTTCTTCAGCAAAAATAATTCCGGGAACGAGAGCGGCTGCAGCAGTCATAGCAGACATAGTAGCCATTTTCTTTAAAAACTCTCGTCTATTTGTTTTCTTTTCGAACATTATTATATAGTTTGTTTTTCTTTGTTTTCAGTATTAAATCCTGCCACGATTGTTAGTAACCGTAGACTTTTTATTGCATAAATCTTTTTTTCTAATTCTTCATCATCTGATTCAGAAAGAGTGTCTGTTACGATAATAATGATATCATGGGATTTAGAGGGGATAATCTCACAGTTCTCCAGTTTATTTAAAGCTTTCTCAAGAGTTTCCTTTTGATTGGGATGAGGATACGCTAAATAACTTTTTATAGGCATAATTACAATTTGTTTTTTAATCTTATAACTTTCCAAAGAAGGCATTCAAAGACACTTCAATCTTATCTAAGCTCTTCTAAAAGTAGGTAATGTCAAATATGTAGGTATGATTAATGTCATGTTTTGCATAGATTATGTCAGAAAGATATCAAAATATTTTTTAAAAACCTGTTAATAAGTAAGTTAGTTTTAATTTTTAATGACTTTAAATAATTTTTAACATGATTTGAATCATTTTTTCATGATTTTTTTTATCGTTATATTTGACAGGAAATAACGTTTTTAAATCAAGTTTGTAGTGCGGTGGTATCAGTAGAAGAAGCTTTGAGCTGTATAGAAAATATTAAATGTGAGTTAGAGGAAATAAAGGTACCTGTTTCTGAAAAAATAGTGCATAGCGTTTTTTCAGAAGATGTATACTCAGCATGTGACCTCCCTTTGTTTAATGAGTCAGCTATGGATGGTTATGCAATTTGTTTTGGAGCAGGACCTTGTTTTGAAATTTTAGATAATGAAGTGAAAGCAGGAGATCTGAAATCAATTTTTTTAAGAGAAGGGCAAGCTGTTCGTATTTTTACAGGAGCTCCAGTTCCTGATGGTTCTGATGCCGTAATCATGCAAGAGAAAGTAACGGTAATGGGTGAAAAAATACATGTAGAGGGCTCTTTTAAAAAAGGTCAAAATATTCGTTATAGAGGTGAGGAGATTCAGAAAGGAAATAAGGTGTTCGAGATTGGAGATAAAATTACACCTGCAACAGTGGGTGTTTTAGCAAGTTTAGGTATTCCAGAAGTTAAGGTGTATAGAAAACCCAAAGTAGCAATTGTTGTAACAGGTAACGAATTAACTACTTTGAATAAAACGCTTTCTTATGGAAAAATATACGATTCTAACACGTATGCATTAGGTTCTTTTTTAGAAGAGCAGAGAATTGAAAATGTACAATATTATCACGTAAAAGATGACTTAAGGGAAACAAAAGAAATAGTTTTAGAAGTTTTAAAAAAGCATGATATTGTCTTAATAACAGGAGGTATTTCTGTAGGAGATTATGATTTTGTAAAAGAATCTTTGGATAAGAACGGTGTGAGAGAATTTTTTTACAAGGTTAAACAAAAACCAGGAAAACCACTATTTTTTGGTAAAGCAGCTCATTGTTTTGTTTTTGGTCTTCCAGGAAATCCAGCAGCAGCATTGACATGTGCCTATGTATATGTTTTGCCGTTATTAAATCGTTTTAAAGGGTTGAAAGACATTTGTTTAAAGCGTTCAAAAGGAATAGCAATAAATCATTATAAAAAGAAGGGAGATCGAGCTCATTTTTTAAAAGCCATTTTTAAATCGGGCAAAATTGAAATATTAGAAGGGCAGGGATCTGGAATGATGCATTCGTTTGCAAAGGGTAATGCATTGGTTTATTTGTCAGAAGATAAAAAGGAAATAAACAGAGGAGATCAGGTAGAAAACATTATGCTGTTAGAAGGGACTTACGTTTTTTAAATAAGATTGCCATTGGAATATGAAATTTAAAGTAAAAAGTAGAATTTGGATTGAAAGTGAAGAAGGGGTCTTTTTAGGTGAAGGAAGAATTCATTTACTAAGATTAGTTGACGAATTAGGCTCGATTAGTAAGGCAGCAAAAGAGTTGAAAATGTCCTATAAAAAGGCTTGGTTTTTATTAGATTCTATGAATAAACAAGCTCCAATGTTAATTTTAATGAAAAAAACAGGAGGTAAAAATGGAGGGGGAGCTGAATTAACCAAATATGGAAAAAAAATTATTCATGATTTTGAACAACTTAATAGTTCTTGTTGGGGGTTTTTAGAAGATGAATTTCAGAAAATAGATTTTACAAGGTATTGAGAAAATAAATATATAAAATATGAAATCGTATATAGAAAAATTGAATGTTAACCATCCCGTCAAAGTATACTTTGAAGAAAAAAAGATAATTGAAGAAATTATTACAGAATTAGAAAATACCGAAGTGGAAACTGATTTTCAAAAATACTTTAATTTGTTTAATCAATTATCAGAAATTGATAAACGTTTTACTCGAAAAGAAAATCAGTTGTTTCCTTATTTAGAAAAATACGGTTGGAATGGTCCAAGTCAGGTAATGTGGTCCTTTCATGATAATTTAAGAGATCAAATTAGACTTTTAAAAAAATATAATGAAGAAAAGAATATAGCCAAAATCAATCAAAATCTAGTTTTTCTAATAGATGGTATTAGGCGTTTAATGACAACAGAGGAATTGAAATTATTTCCTACCTCATTAGAGTTACTTACTCAAGAAGATTGGGAAGAAATGGAAAAGGGAGAAGAAGAAATAGGGTGGATGCATAAAAAGGCTGTTTCAGAAACAAAGGAAGGTGGTTACATTCATCCAAGTCAAGATTTCACAAAGCGTGATGTATCTTTTTCTACAGAAAACACCTACCATTATGATGAAGGTTATATGACTCCTGAACAAGTCAATTTATTATTAAAAACAATGCCCGTTGATTTGACTTATGTTGACGAAAATGATAAAGTTATTTTCTACAACAGAGGTGAAGAGCGTGTTTTTCCTAGAAGTGCAGGAATTATAGGAAGAGAGGTGAAATTTTGCCACCCTCCTAAAAGTGTTGGTACCGTTTTAAAAATAGTAGAAGAATTTAGACAAGGAACTCAACATACAGCTGATTTTTGGATTAATTTTAAAGAACGGTTAATCTTGATACGGTATTTTGCTGTTCGAGATGAAAATAAAAAATACAGGGGTGTAATTGAAATGTCACAAGACATAACTGATATTCAAAAACTAGAAGGAGAACAACGATTATTAGATTGGAAATAACCGCATTCATATTAGCAGGAGGTAAAAGTTCGAGAATGGGTATGAACAAAGGGTTGTGTGTTGTGCATAACGATTATTTTATTGGTAAAATAATGCATTCTTTGAAAGTATTCTTTGAGGATATAATTTTAATAACTTCAATTGAAGAGTATTGTATCTTTGAAGTGAAAAAAATAGAAGATGTAATACCTGATAAAGGTCCTGTAGGAGGAATTTATACAGCATTAAATACAAGTAAAACAGAAGATAATATAATTGTGAGTTGCGATATTCCTTTGATTACCCCAGAAGTATTAAAATTGTTGTTAGAAGACACTTCAAATTCTGATGTGGTTCAATTGGCTACAAAAAATCAAAATATGCCTTTGATAGCACGATACAAAAAGAAATTAGAGCCTTTTTTTTTAGAAAAAATAAAACGAAATGAGTTAAAGTTGAATCAGGTTTTAAAAGAATTAAATGTAAAAACAATTGTAATCCCACAAGCACAAGAAAAGCATCTGAGGAATATTAATACACTAGAAGAATTAAAGCAAATTCAAAATGAGAGTTAAAGTTAAATATTTAGGGTTGATTGTAGATCACACAAAATGTAAAGAAGAACAGTTTGAGTTAGAAAAAGAAAGTTTTGAAGAATTAAACAGTCAGTTACTTTCAAAATATACTTTTTTACAAGATATATCCTATAAAATAACCATAAATCACGAGTTTGGAAAAGAAGGTATGGTATTGCGAGAACATGATGAAATTGCCATTTTACCTCCTTTTGCAGGAGGGTAAATAATTCAATGATGATGGATCAAGAACGGTATAGTAGACATATTAAACTTTCTGAGATAGGAATTGAAGGACAACAAAAGCTTCTGAAAGCCAAAGTTTTGGTAATTGGGGCTGGAGGGTTAGGTTGTCCGGTATTATATTACTTAGTTGCCGCAGGAATAGGAACTATTGGAATTGTGGATAATGATGTAGTGGAAAAATCAAATTTACAACGACAAGTTTTATTTGGAACCTCAACAATAGGAATAAATAAGGCTCAAGCAGCAAAACAACGTTTGAATGATTTAAACCCAGAAGTACAAGTTAAGGCCATATCAGAACGTTTAAGTGCTAAAAACGCTTTGAAAATTTTTAAAGACTATGACATTATAGTAGATGGAACAGATAATTTTACAACACGTTATATGGTGAACGATGCATGTATTTTGAGTAATAAACCATTGGTTTCTGGATCTATATATAAGTTTGAAGGTCAAGTAGCCGTTTTGAATTATGAAGGTTCAGCAAGCTATCGTTGCCTATTTCCAAAATTGCCTAAAGAAGATTTAATACCCAGTTGTAACGAAATAGGTGTTTTAGGTGTATTGCCTGGGATAATCGGATCATTACAAGCTAATGAAGTATTGAAAATAATTTTAGGTTTAGGAGATGTTTTAAAGGGACAATTATTGGTGTATTCTGCTTTGAAAAATGAAATGAATATATTTAAAATAGCAAGAAATGAACGAGAGATACAACAAGTAAAAGATCGAAAAATTTCTTTTGAAACAACAGATTACGAGATATTGTGTGGTATAAAGAATGAATTTGTAGAAGAAATTACAGCATATGATTTTTTAGAAAAAATAGATAAAGATTCTGTTCAAATTATAGATGTTCGGGAAAAAGAAGAATTAGCATTCGATCCAATACCATTAGGTTTTCAAGTTCAGCATATTCCATTAGGAAATTTATATAATTCACTGGAGTTGATAAATAGGCAAAAAACGAAAGTTGTTTTTTGTCAAAGAGGAATAAGAAGTTTAAAAGCAATTCAAATTTTGAAAGAACATAACATTCAGAATAGCCTGAATTTAAGAGGAGGAGTAAGCGAATTGTTTAAAGAAATAATGAATAAAGTGGTATGAAAGGAAAAATAAAAAATGTTTTTATACAAGGTGCAATTCCTCCGGAAAAAATAGCAGAATCCATTGCGCATCATCAAATAAAAACCAATATAGGTGCTCACGATATTTTTTTGGGACAGGTTAGAGCAGATTTAATAGAAGGAAAAGAAGTTAAGGCAATAGAATATTCAGCCTATGAAGAAATGGCTTTAAAGGAATTTCATAAAATTCGGGTAGCAACTTTTGAAAAGTTTGAATTAACCTGTATGCATATTTACCATAGTTTGGGTATTGTAAAAGCAGGAGAATTATGTCTTTTTGTATTTGTGTCCTCCCCAAGAAGAAAAGAAGTATTTAAAGCATTGGAATTTGTAGTAGAAGAAATCAAAGCTCATGTTCCGGTATTTGGGAAAGAACTTTTTGAAGATGATTCTTACCAATGGAAAGAAAATACTTAAAAAATAAGTTATCAGAAATTAATCATGATAAGAACATAACTCAAAATGGTAGATATAACACATAAATTCAATACACTTCGAATAGCAGTAGCTCAAGCTGTGGTAAGAGTGAGTAAACGAGAAACAATAGCTGCTATTCAAAATGATGCGGTACCAAAAGGAAATGTTTTTGCTATGTCAAAGGCAGTAGGTTTGTTAGCTGTAAAGAAAACACCAGATATTTTAGCAGATTGTCATCCTTTACCAATTGAATTCACAGGAGTTGATTATGATATTAACGATTTAGATATAACAATCAGAGTAACCGTCAAGACCATTTATAAAACAGGTGTAGAAGTAGAAGCCATGCATGGGGCAAGTGCGGTAGCTTTGAATATGTACGATATGCTTAAACCGATTGATAAAGCAATTGAAATACAAGCTATTAAGCTATTGAAGAAAAAAGGAGGGAAGACCGACTTTAAAGATCAATTTAGTGAAAAACTGACTGCGCAAGTAACGGTTTGTTCTGATTCTATTTCATCAGGGAAGAAAGAAGATAAAGCAGGAAAAGCTATCATTAAAAAGCTGAAAGAATGTAGTGTGATCATTTCAGATTATACGATCATTCCTGATGAACCATTGTTGATTAAACAAAAGATTGAAAAGGCTCTTGAAAAACAAACAGATTTAGTCATTTTTACAGGTGGAACTGGGTTGTCACCGCGTGATGTAACTCCTGAGGCTGTAATTCCTTTGCTTGATACACGAATTCCCGGAATAGAAGAAGCTATTCGAAGTTATGGGCAGGATCGAACACCTTACTCTATGTTGTCAAGAAGTGTGGTTGGGTTAAAAGAAAAAAGTTTAATTTTAGCTTTACCAGGATCAACCAAGGGTGCTGCTGAATCTATGGAGGCTATTTTCCCATTTATAATGCATGTTTTTAATGTAATTAAAGGAGCTCAGCATTATAACCAAAATGAAAAACTATAAAAAGAAATAATTATTAATTTACAAGATTCATATAACCGAAATCATAACTATCTAAGAGTTTCACTTACAGATCGATGTAATTTGAGATGCGCATATTGTATGCCTGAAGAAAAAATTCAATTTACGCCCAAGGAAAATCAAATGAATGCTCAAGAGTTATTGACGATCACGAAGAAGTTTGTAGAAGCTGGAGTCCAGAAAGTTCGTTTAACAGGAGGAGAACCTTTGATAAGAAAAGATATTGCTCCTATTTTGCAAGGCTTATCAAAGTTGCCTATTAAATTGGCTATGACAACAAACGGTGTCTTATTAGAGAAATATTTTGACTTGCTAGAAGAAGTTCGTCTCAAAGTTCTGAATATCAGTTTGGATTCTCTAAATAAAGAAAAATTCAATCAGATAACAAAACGAGATTATTTTGATCGGGTGTGGGAAAATATTCATTTAGCCATTCAAAAGGGGTTTATAGTAAAACTTAATACTGTTTTGATAAAGGGATTTAATGATGATGAAATTATAGACTTAGTAGCCTTATCATTAAACTATAAATTACAGCTTCGTTTTATTGAATTTATGCCTTTTGATGGAAATCAATGGGATTTTTCAAAGATGGTTTCTGAAGAGGAAATATTAAATAAAGTATACCAAAAATACCCTGAAAATAGGGTGGAAAAATTGGAGGTAAAAAAACATGCCACCGTCAAAAATTTTAAATTGCCAAATAGTTTAGGCTGTTTTGGAATTATCAGTTCAGTAACGAAGCCATTTTGTGATTCATGCAATCGTCTACGTTTAACATCTGATGGAAAAATAAAAAACTGTCTGTTTTCAAATGATGAAGCTGATCTTTTGACAAAAATTCGAGAAGGAAAACCGATTCAAGAAGCAGTTAATTTACTTATTATGAAAAAGCATCAGGTTCGTGCAGGAATGAAAGAGCTTACTCATTTTAAATCCTCAGATCAACATAGATTGAATCGAAGTATGGTTCGAATAGGTGGATAAGAATAAATAGATTACACGTTAGTTTTTCAAATAAAACCCCATTGAATTTACGTAAAAATAAGAAAGCCTTTTCATTATTTATTTAAAAGTTCCATAAAGCATCTTAATAGCTATAAAAAGTATCAAAAATCCGAAAATACGTTTTACCAATTTCTCATCAATAGATAAAGCAATTTTCGACCCTAAAAAAGCTCCTATAACAAAAGAGACTGCCATAATTAGTGCAAACTTCCAATTTATTTGCCCTTCTACATGGTAATTATAAGCAGCTAAAATACCGATAGGAAAAAGCAGCGTAGCTGTTGAAGTTCCCTGTGCGTTAACTTGTGTGAAGCCAAATAGGAAAACTAGTGTGGGTACAATAATGACGCCTCCTCCTAATCCTGTCATGCCTCCTGTAATTCCAGCAGCTATACCAATGATTGCGAGTAAAATAAGTTCTTGCATAATGAACTTTTGATAAATGTAGGGAAATTTTTTATCATTTTTTAAAATAAGTCAAAATGCCCTAAAACCTGTTTGTTAACAATTTCAATATAATGTAAAATTTCCGTTTTTCCTGTTTTTGAAGTTGCTGAAGAAATAAAATATTTTGGCATTTCTTCCCATTGTTTTAAAAGAATTTTTTTATATTCTGATATGTTCTTTTGTAATGAAGAACTTCCCAGTTTATCAATTTTAGTAAAAATAATAGAAAAAGAAATTCTGTTAGAGCCAAGCCATTTCATAAACTCCAAATCAATTTTTTGAGGGGCATGTCGAGAGTCAACTAATACAAATAGATTGACAAGGTTAGTACGGTTTAAAATATACTGTGTATTAATGGAACTAAATTGTTTACGTGATTTTTTAGAAACTTTAGCGTAGCCATAGCCTGGTAAATCGACTAGATACCATTGGTTGTTAATTAAAAAATGATTAATTAATTGTGTTTTTCCAGGAGTTCCTGAAGTCTTAGCTAATCCTTTTCGACTGGTCAACATATTGATCAAAGAAGATTTGCCTACATTGGATCTCCCTATGAAAGCATATTCCGGTTTATTGGGACTGGGAGCTTTTTTGTAATCGGTATTACTGATAATGAATTCGGCGCTTTTAATTTCCATAGGAACTTGATTTGAAAATAAAACTCTAATGAAATCTTACTTTCATAATGAATCATTATTTTTTAGTTGTTTTCTCAAGCCATTTCTCTAAATGCTGAATAAATAAATCAGGATGTTCCATCATAGGAGCATGTCCGCATTTGTCAATCCAAATCAAATCACTATTAGGTAGCTTTTGATGAAATTCCTCAGCAACTTCAGGAGGGGTAACCGGATCTTGTTTTCCCCAAAGAACTAAAGAGGGTTGCTTGATGTTTTTTAAGTCATTGGCCATATTGTGACGCATTGCAGCACGAGCAATGTAGATGATTTTTAATGCTTTAGCCCTGTCGTTTAAAGTAGAATATACTCCGTCGACAACATCCTTGGTTGCAATACTAGGGTCATAAAAAATACTTTCACATCCATTTTTGACATACTCATAATCACTAATTTTTGGAAAAGATTCTCCAAAAGATTTCTCATAGAGCCCAGAGCTACCTGTTAAAACCAAAGAATATACTTTTTCAGGGTATTTTAATGCTGTAATTAAGGTAATGTGACCTCCTAGTGAATTACCAATTAATGTGGCTTTCTCAATTCCTAAATCATTAAGAAAATGGTTTAGGAATTTTGCAAAAACGCCTAATTTATTTGTGAGAATTGTAGAAGTGTATAAAGGAAGTTCAGGTATGATAATTCGATAACCTCTTTTACTAAAATAATTTAGAACTTGATCAAAATTACTAAGCCCCCCCATTAACCCGTGTAACAATACAATAGGATGTCCCTCACCCTCTTCTATATAAGTATATTTCTTCTTTCGCTTTATTTTAAATAGCATATGTATGCAGTCATTTCTACAAAAGTAGGCATTTTTTTAGACTAAGCATGAATAAATTAAAAGGAATGTTTTTTAGATGTTAAATGATAAAAGTTATTAACAAAGTGGGTGAAAGTGGGTAAAAGTGGAATAAAATTTATATTTTTGAACAGAAATTAGGGTTTTGAAGTATGTTTAGTTTAATAGGAGTGTATGAGTGTAAAGTCGATGCAAAAGGGCGTCTGGCAATACCTTCTGCATTAAAAAAACAAATGCTAACAGTGTTGTCTGATAGTTTTGTATTGAAACGCTCGGTATTTCAGCCTTGCTTAGAACTATACCCTAAAAATGAATGGGATAACGTGATAGGAAAAGTAAATAAGTTGAACCGATTTGTAAAGAAGAATAATGATTTTATTCGAAAATTTACAGCAGGTGTAAAACCTATTGAAATTGATGCGAACGGTCGTTTGTTGATTCCTAAAGATTTGATAGAGTTTGCGAATATTAAGAAAGAGGTAGTCGTTTCTTCTTCCGTAAACATAATTGAAATTTGGGATAAAGAAAAATATGAACAAGTTTTGGTCGAGTCAGAAGATTCTTTTGCAGATTTGGCTGAAGAAGTAATGGGAGATTTAGAAGATGAATAAGTATCATGTTTCAGTATTATTAAAGGATAGTGTCGACTTCTTGGTTCGTAACGAAGAAGGAGTTTATGTAGATGCTACTTTTGGTGGTGGTGGGCATTCTAGAGAAATTTTGAATCATCTCAATGAGAAAGGCAGGTTGTTTTCTTTTGATCAGGATCAAGATGCTTTTAGGAATAATATTGAAGATGAACGCTTTACGTTGATTAATCAAAACTTTCGATTTCTGAAAAATGCACTTCGAATGCATGGGGTGAATCAAGTAGAAGGTGTTTTAGCTGATTTAGGAGTTTCTTCACATCAGTTTGATACAGCTGATCGTGGGTTTTCAACACGCTTTGAAGGAGTGTTGGATATGAGGATGAACCAAATGGCAACAAAAAATGCAAAGACTATTTTGAATAGTTATTCCGAAAAAAAATTGGCAGAAGTTTTTTACTATTACGGTGATTTAAAAGACTCATATCGAATTGCAAAAAAAATAATAAGCTATAGAGCACATTCTAGAATAAATACAACAAGTGATTTAAAAGAAATTGTTTTGGATGAAATCCCCAAGTTTAAACAAAATAAGTATTTGGCTCAAGTTTTTCAAGCACTTAGGATTGAAGTAAATGATGAAATGGAAACGTTAAAAGAAATGTTAACTCAAGCGGCGAATATTTTAAATCCAGGAGGAAGGTTGGTAGTGATTTCATATCATTCTTTAGAAGATCGTTTGGTAAAACGTTTTATGAAAACAGGACTATTTAAAGGGCAACCTGAAGTAGATATATATGGGAAGTCTAAAATTCCTTTGAGACAAGTGAATAGAAAAGTAATTCTTCCAACAGTAGAAGAAGTAAAGAGAAATAACCGTGCACGGAGTGCAAAACTAAGGGTAGCAGAAAAAAATGGCTAGAAAAAAAATTGCTATTACAGATATTATAAAAGGGAAGTTCTTAGTGGAAGAAGGGGCGTCTAAAAATTGGTGTTTTCTTCTTTTTTTAGCAGGCATGGCTATTGTGATGATTTATAATATTCATTTAATTGAAAAAAAAGTAGTTTCAGGGGGACGGCTAAATAAAGAAATAACGGAGTTAAAATCAGAGTATACGGACTTGCATAAACAGTTAATGCGCTTAAAAACAGAATCAGAAATTATTAAGATGGCTCAAAAAGATAGTTTGAAAATATCACAAGTACAACCCTATAAGTTAGTATTGCAGAGAAATGATTAAGAGTAGAAAGACGATACTAAATCGCGCCTATTTAATAGGAGCTTTATTGATAATTCTTTTTGTTGGAGTTGGAGTAAAGTTGCTTTCTATTCAAATTAATGAAAAGGAGAACTATAAGGATAATATTGTAGCGTATACAATCCCAGCTAAAAGAGGGAATTTATATGCCTCAGATGGAACATTATTAGCAACAACGGTTACAAAATATAATGTAGCTATGGATTTCAAAACATTTTATAATCGAACCAACTCAGACACAATAGATTTTTATAAGAATGCTTTAGCAGATTCTTTAGCAAAAAGCTTTAAGAAAAAAAGTAAAAAGGAATATTTGCGTCTTTTTGCGAAACAAAAAACAAAAAAATCGCAGTATGTAATGTTGTTTAAAGATTTGAACTACGGAGAAGTTAAGCGTTTGCGAAATTTCCCCATGTTTAAAGACAGAAAAAGCACAAAAAATGGTTTAATTGTATCTGAAAGGAATGAGCGTGCGGTAATCAATAATAAATGGAGTAGAACAATTGGTCGTGTAGAAAATGGACGGAAAATAGGGTTAGAAGGGGCTTACACAGAGTTTCTTCAAGGTAAAGATGGAAAAGAATTAAGAATTAATGTTCGGGGGAAATCAAGACCATTAAATGATGATAGTCGAGTTGAGCCCCAAGATGGATATGATGTTATTACAACGATTGACCCAGCAATTCAAGATGTAGCTTATAACGGTTTATTAAAAGAATTGGAACATTATAGTGCAAATCATGGATCTGTTGTTGTAATGGAAGTAAAAACAGGAGAGGTAAAAGCATTGGTTAATTTAAGCAGGGATAGGAGAGGGAATTACCGAGATATTCGTAATTATGCTATTGCAGAGAGAACAGAAATAGGTTCTACTTTTAAACTAATGTCTTTGATGGCATGTTTAGATGATGGTGTAGCAGATACGGCTACTATTAAAGCCACAGGAACAATGCCAATTCATGATGCCAAAGTTCGAGATTCAAATGGAGGTAGAGGTTATGGAGAAATTTCTATGATGAAAATTTTTGAAAAATCTTCCAATGTTGGAACGGTACGATTCGTATATGAAAACTATAAATCCCGGCCTGAAGATTTTGTAAATCGATTGTATAAGTGGAAGTTACATCAAAAATTAGGGCTGGATATACAAGGAGAAAGAGAACCGTTAATCCCTCATCCTAATAATAAAGAATCATGGAGTGGGCTTTCTTTACCTTGGATGGCATATGGTTATGGTGTGGAATTAACGCCTATTCAAATTTTAACCTTTTATAATGCTGTTGCTAATGATGGGAAAATGGTGAAGCCACTTTTTTTAAAAGAAAGACGTTCTGGAGGAAAAGTAGAAGAAAAATATGAACCAGAAATAATAAACCCTTCAATTGCATCAGAATCTACTATAAAAAAAGCACAAGCCATGTTACGAGGTGTTGTGAAGAATGGAACGGGAAAAGCTTTGGATGAAGAAGGATATTCTATAGCAGGTAAAACAGGGACTTGCCAAACAGGTTACGCTTCGGGTAATTTACAATATATAGCTTCTTTTTGCGGGTATTTTCCAGCAGATAATCCACGTTACTCTGCAATTGTAACGGTGACAGAACCCGATAAAAGTAAAGGATACTATGGTAGTCTGATTGCAGGCCCAGTTTTTAAAGGAATAGCCCGTAGAGTCTATGTAAATACGCCTGAAAGAAATTTAGATGAAGCTCCTCAGTTGGTAAACGTGAAAGAAGAAATATTAAAGGGGAAAGAATTGGATTTTACAAAGAAAATAAATTCGATGCCAAATCTTATGAACAAAAAAGGTGGGGATGCTATTGCATTATTAGAGAATTCTGGTTTAAAAGTTAATTATAGAGGAGTTGGAAGTGTTGTAAACCAATCTGTAAAACCGGGTGTTAAAATTAGAAAAGGACAACGTGTAACTTTAATTTTAAATTAATGAAAAAACTAAAGGACATATTATATAAAGTTTCTGTAGAACAAATTATAGGTTCAACCGATGTTTTTGTTAATAGTTTAGAAAGTGATTCCCGTAAAATAGAATTGGATGCTTTTTTTATTGCTTTAAAAGGTGTTTCCGTTGATGGGCATCAATTTATTGATAAAGCAATTAGACAAGGGGCAAAGGCCGTTTTATGTGAAAAAATTCCAGATACAATTGTAAATGGCATAACTTACGTTGTGGTAAAAGATAGTGCAGAGGCTCTAGGGCTTATTGCAGGACATTTTTATGAGAACCCCTCTCATAAAATAAAACTGGTAGGAATTACAGGAACGAATGGAAAAACTACTACAGCTACCTTGTTGTATCATTTATTTCAAAATTTAGGTTATCAAACCGCTTTATTATCAACAATTTCAGTGCGTTTTGGTAAAAAAGAAATACCTGCAACCCATACAACTCCAGATGCTATTATGATTAATAAATGTTTAGCTCAGGCCGTTGAAGCAGGTTGTCAGTACGCTTTTATGGAAGTAAGTTCACATGGAATTCATCAGAAAAGAATTGCAGGTTTAGAATTTACAGGAGGTGTTTTTACGAATTTAACACATGATCATTTAGATTATCACAAAACATTTAAAGAATATTTAAATACTAAAAAAATATTTTTTGATAAACTATCTAAATCAGCATTTGCATTAACCAATGTTGATGATAAGAATGGGCAAGTAATGTTACAGAATTCATCGGCAAAGAAGTTTTCATATGCTTTAAAAACAGATGCTAATTTTAAAGCTAAATTAGTAGAGAATCGCTTTGATGGTATGTTGATAAGTATAAATGAACAAGAAGTTTGGTCACGTTTAGTAGGGCGATTTAATGTGTATAATCTTTTAGTAGCCTTTGGAGTAGCCAAATTACTAGAGCAAGATGAACTGGAAATTTTAACAGCTATTTCAAAACTAGAAAGTGTTCGAGGACGATTTCAATATAATTTATCGGAAAAAAACATCATAACGATTGTAGATTATGCACATACTCCGGATGCTTTAAAGAATGTTTTGCATACAATAAATGATATTAGAACTGGAAATGAGCAACTTATTACAGTGATAGGTTGCGGTGGAGATCGTGATAAAACAAAACGTCCTGTTATGGCTTCTGTAGCATGTGAGTTGTCAAGCCAAGTAATTTTCACATCAGATAATCCCCGAACGGAAGATCCTGAAGTAATTATTCAAGAAATGGAAAAAGGGGTTCAACCACAGTTTTTTAATAAAACAATATCTATTACTAATAGAAAGGAAGCGATTAAAACAGCTATAAAAATGGCAACATCAAAAGATATTATTTTAATAGCAGGAAAAGGACATGAAACTTATCAGGAAATTAATGGTATTCGAAAAGAATTCGATGATTTTCAAATTTCAAAAGATTTATTAAAACAGTTAAATAAATAAAAAATGTTATACCACTTATTTGAATATTTAGAGCAGGAATTCCAAATGCCTGGAGCAGGATTATTCCAATTTATAACATTTCGGGCATCCATGGCGTTGATGCTTTCGTTACTTATAGGGTTGGTTTTTGGAAAAAAAATAATCAATTTTTTACGACGAAAACAACTGGGAGAATTAGTTCGAGACTTAGGGTTACATGGACAAAAAGAAAAAGAAGGCACTCCGACAATGGGTGGTGTGATAATTATTTTATCAACTTTAGTCCCTGTGTTGCTTTTTACAAAACTAACCAATGTCTATATAATTTTATTAATTATTTGTACAATTTGGATGGGAGGAATTGGTTTTTTGGATGATTATATAAAAGTTTTTAAAAAAGATAAAGAGGGGTTAGCAGGTAAGTTTAAAGTTTTAGGACAAATTGGTTTAGGTTTAATTGTAGGGGTAACATTATACTTTAATCAAGATGTCGTTGTAAAAGAAAACCTTCCCTTTGAGAAAAGAAAAATTGAAATTACAAAAGAAGGCAAGATAAATAGACATTTTTTTACAGAAGAAGTTAAATCGACAAAAACCAATATGCCTTTTTTAAAAAATAATGAATTTGATTATGCTGATTTTTTGACTTGGATTGATGAGGATTTAAAAGAATATACTTGGTTAATTTTTATCCCTGTTGTTATTTTTATTATTACAGCAGTCTCAAATGGAGCTAATCTTACGGATGGAATTGACGGTCTTGCAGCAGGTTCATCTTCCATTATCGTAGCTACTTTAGCTTTGTTTGCATGGTTGTCAGGTAACGTGATTTTTGCTGATTACTTGAATATAATGTATATACCTAACTTAGGAGAGTTAACGGTTTTTTGTGCAGCTCTTTTAGGAGGATTAATAGGGTTCTTATGGTACAACACTTTTCCTGCTCAAATTTTTATGGGAGATACGGGTAGCTTAACGCTAGGAGGAATAATTGCTGTTTTAGCTATTGCCGAACGTAAAGAATTATTGATTCCCATTTTATGTGGAATATTTTTTATTGAAACCTTATCGGTTATGATGCAAGTTTCCTTTTTCAAATACACGAAAAAGAAATATGGAGAAGGAAGAAGAATTTTTAAAATGTCACCGATTCACCATCATTTTCAAAAAGAAGGTTATCACGAAAGTAAAATTGTAACACGATTTTTGATTATAGGATTTGTTTTGGCCTCAGCAACTATCATTACTTTAAAATTAAGATAATGCAAAGAATTGTTGTTTTAGGAGGAGGGGAAAGTGGTGTAGGCGCTGCTATTTTAGCACAAAAAGAAGGTTTTCGGGTGTTTCTTTCCGATAAAGGAGAAATCTCAAAAAAATATAAAAATATTCTAGTAAATAAAGGAATTGCCTTCGAAGAAAGACAACATTCATTAGAGAAAATTTTGGAAGCAAATGAAGTGATTAAAAGTCCTGGAATCCCAGATACTATAGAAGTAATTGAAAGTTTAAAGTCAAAGGGAGTACCTGTGATTTCCGAAATTGAATTTGCCAGTCGTTTTACTGAAGCAAAGATCATAGCAATTACAGGAAGTAATGGAAAAACTACTACAGCTTCTTTAGTCTATCATATTCTAAAACAAGAAGGATTTGACGTGAGGTTAGGCGGAAATATAGGGAGAAGTTTTGCATGGCAGGTTGCTGAGGGGAAAACGGATTTTTATGTGCTAGAATTGTCTAGTTTTCAGCTCGATGGTATAGTTGGTTTTAGGCCGTATATAGCAGTGATTTTGAATATCACACCTGATCATTTAGATCGCTATCAATATAAAATGCAGAACTATGTAAATTCTAAATTTAGAATTACAATGAATCAAAAGGAAGAAGATTTTTTTATTTATTCAGAAGATGATCAAGAAATAAAAAAAACAATAGAGACCAAAAAAATAAAGGCGCAAAAAAGACCCTTTTCTTTAAAAAAAGCGATAGAAAAAGGTGCTTTTGTGAATGAAAGAGAAATGATAATTAATACGATTGATGATACAATAACAATGAAAATAGATGATTTAGCATTACAAGGAAGACACAATATTGCCAATTCGATGGCTGCTGGAATTGCTGCAAAACTCCTTCAAGTAAAAAAAGAATCTTTAAAGAATAGTTTATCCAATTTTGAGGCGGTGGAACATCGTTTAGAAAAAGTGTTGACTATTCATGGAATTGATTTTATTAACGATTCCAAAGCAACCAATGTTAATGCAACCTATTACGCTCTAGATAGTATGAGAGCCTCTACTGTTTGGATAGTAGGAGGAGTAGACAAAGGGAATGATTATACAGAAGTTATGAACTTGGTTCAATCAAAGGTAAAAGCTATTGTTTGTTTGGGGGTAGATAATACAAAATTATTGAAAACTTTTGAAGGAAAAACAGCTCATATTTTAGAAACTAATTGTATGCGTGATGCAGTTCAATTTGCATATGCCTTA
Source organism: Flavobacteriales bacterium (assembly GCA_047971445.1). Classification (GTDB taxonomy): domain Bacteria; phylum Bacteroidota; class Bacteroidia; order Flavobacteriales; family UJ101; genus UJ101. Next base: position 29,477 of record JBKDZS010000097.1, on the reverse strand, counting down.
GGGGAAAAAGGGGATGCTGTTTTATTATCACCTGCATGTGCAAGTTTTGATTTGTTTCAAAATTATGAAGATAGAGGAAATCAATTTAAAGAACAAGTTCGAAAGTTATAAGTTAAGAAATCTAATAGAGTATCAAAAAAGTGAAAGCATTTTTGAATAACATACAAGGTGATCGATATTTGTGGGCATTTATATTGCTTCTAGCTATTTTTTCTTTTTTACCAGTTTATTCTGCGGGAGAAATTAGCCCGTTGAAGCATCTGGTTTTTTTAATAATAGGATTTATCATTATTTATTTTACGCATTATATAGAGTATAAGTATTTTGGAGGTATTGCTGTTTTAGCTTTGCCTGTAGTAATTATATTGTTGCTGTTAACTTTAATGCAGGGAACTACTATGGAAGGAGCAAATGCATCACGATGGTTGAAAATACCAGGCTTAGGAATAGGGTTTCAAACGTCTACCTTAGCATCCATTGTTTTGATGATATATGTGGCTCGATATTTAGTGAAAATAAAAGATAAAAAAATCACATTTAAAGAAACACTAGCACCCTTAATAGTGCCTGTTTTGATTATTGTAGGATTGATTTTTCCGGCAAACGGTTCTACAGCTTTATTAGTTTTAGGGATGGTTAGTATGTTACTCTTTATAGGAGGGTACCCGTTAAAATACTTAGCGCTAGTAATAAGTTCAATGATGCTATTGGCAACGTTGTTTATTGCCTTGTCATATACTTTTCCTGATGCTTTCCCAAATAGAATTGAAACTTGGAAAAACCGAATTGAGCGATTTGTGGATCGTGATAAAGATATAGCAGAAGATTATCAAGTTTATATAGCAAAATCAGCTATTGTAAACGGAGGGTTAGTTGGTTTGCCAAAGCCGGGAAAAAGTCATTTTAAATATAAATTGCCACAAGCTTCTTCAGATTTTATTTATGCATTAATTGTAGAAGAGTATAGTGCTGTAGGAGGGCTTTTATTGATTTTTTTATACTTACTAATTTTATGGCGTATACTAGTGAATACAACCAAAATTCATACATTTTTTGGAACATTACTCATTTTGGCCGTCGGATTACCTATCCTATTCCAAGCATTTTCAAACATGGCTGTTGCTGTAAATTTAATTCCAGTAACAGGTCAAACGTTACCCATGGTAAGTGCAGGAGGTACTTCAATTTGGGTAACCTGTTTTGCTTTTGGAGTTATCCTAAGTGTAAGTCGTGCCATAAAATCTAAAGAAGAATTACAAAACGAAAGAATAATACGAAATGAATTTGACCAAATCGCATAAGTTTATCATAAGTGGTGGAGGAACAGGAGGGCATATCTATCCTGCAATAGCTATAGCCAATGAAATAAAGAGACGTGAACCAAAGGCGCAATTTCTTTTTGTTGGAGCTGAAGATAAGATGGAAATGCAAAAAGTTCCTGCTGCGGGATATGAAATAAAAGGGTTGTGGATTTCAGGTTTGAGTCGTAAGCTATCATGGGAATTACTAAAATTTCCTTTCAAGGTAATGAGTTCGTTATGGAACTCAAGAAAAATTATACAAAATTTTAAGCCAGACATTGTTATTGGAACAGGAGGTTTTGCTTCGGGTCCTATTTTATATATGGCCTCACAGAAAAAAATTCCAACATTAATACAAGAACAAAATTCTTATCCAGGAATAACTAATAAAAAATTAGCTCAGAGGGCAGCTTCCATTTGTGTCGCTTATGAAGGTTTAAATAAAATTTTTAAAAATGATTACGTACAAGTTACAGGAAATCCGATTCGAGCAGAAATATTTCAAAACCTACCAACAAAAAAAGAAGCTTTAACATTTTTTGGACTAGAAGAAGGAAAAAAAACCATTCTTTCAGTAGGAGGTAGTTTAGGTTCTCAAAATAAAAATAATGCTTGGAAAGCACAAATTGAAAAAATAAAAACTTCGAATATTCAACTAATTTGGCAAACAGGCAGTAGAGATTTTAAAAGCTTGAATGAAGACATAAGTTTACAAGTAGATAATATTAAAATTTTAGAGTTTATACATGAAATGAAAATGGCTTATGTTGCAGCAGATTTAATTGTTTCACGTGCAGGAGCTATTGCTATTTCAGAATTGTGTTTAGTTGGAAAGCCTGTTGTTTTGTTGCCCTTACCTTGGGCAGCAGAAGATCATCAAACTAAAAATGCAGAAACTTTAGTAAAAGAGGGAGCAGCATTGATGATAAAAGATGCTGTGGCTAATGAAGAATTGGTTCCGACGGTTTTAAAATTAATACAAGATGATGAAGGTTTGAGGCAAATGGGGGAAAATATTAAAAAATTAGGAAAGCCTGATGCTACAACAAATATTGTAGATGAGGTATATAAAATTTTAAAAGAGAATAAAAAGCATAATTAGCTTAAGGAAATTGAATGAATTTAAGAGAATTACATAACGTTTACTTTCTTGGAATTGGAGGGATTGGTATGAGTGCCTTAGCGCGTTATTTTAAATCTGTTGGTAAACAGGTGTTAGGATATGATAAAACACCAACCCTTTTAACACAGAGATTAGAATCAGAAGGGATTTATATTACATATGAAGATCTAGTGGAGTCAATTCCAAAAGAAATGACATCCAAAAATTCATTAGTGGTTTATACTCCAGCTATTCCCGAAAATCATATTCAAAGAAACGAATTAACTAAACGAGGGTTTCAACTGTACAAACGCTCAGAAGTTTTAGGATTAATAACAAAAAATACAACTTGTCTAGCAGTAGCTGGGACGCATGGTAAAACTTCAACAACCAGTTTACTGGGACATATTCTGCATGAAAATAAGGTTGAAAGTACTGCTTTTTTAGGAGGAATTTGTGAAAATTATAATTCCAATTTAATTTTAGGAGGAAACCAATATTCTGTTGTAGAGGCGGATGAGTTTGATCGTTCTTTTTTAAAACTATCTCCTGATGTGATTGCCATTACATCTATGGATGCAGACCATTTGGATATTTATAAAGAACATACAGCGCTGGAAGAATCTTTTCAAGATTTTGTAAATAAATTATCTGAAAAAGGGGTTCTAATTACGAAAAAAGGATTGCCAATTCAAGGAATTACATACGCAATTGAAGAGCCCGCTGATTTTATAGCAAAGGATGTTCGAATTGAAAATGGTGCTTTTGTTTTTAATGTATGGAATAAGGATAAGCTGTATAAAGATTTTAAATTGTATTTACCAGGACGTCATAATATTGAAAATGCATTAGCTGCTATTTCTATGGCGTTAGAAACAGGCTTAAGTTTAGAAGAAATTAAAAAATCGATACAAACGTTTAAAGGAATTAAGCGACGCTTTTCAATTCATTACAATAAGGAAGTTGTCTACATTGATGATTATGCACATCACCCTACAGAGTTAAATGCTACTTTTGATGCTGTAAGAGAAATGTTTCCAAATAAAAAGCTATTAGTTGTATTTCAGCCGCACTTGTTTAGTAGAACACAAGATTTTATAGAAGATTTTGCTAAAAGTCTTGCCCGAGTAGATGAATTAATTTTAATGGATATATATCCCGCAAGAGAATTACCTATTGAGGGAGTGACATCAAAATGGTTATTATCGAAAATAGAATTGGAAGAAAAAGAAATAGGTACTTTAGAAGATACACTTGAAAAGATCAAAGAAAAAGAATTTGATGTGCTACTTACTGTAGGGGCAGGAAGCATAGACTTATTAGTAGAACCGATAAACAAATGGTTAAATGAAAGGTAGCGTACCTTACATATTGGCAATTATAGCCTTGGTTGGCTTTTTGGTTTTAGCTGTTTTTTTCGTTAAGAAAAATCAAGAGCGGCCTATTGTAAAAATTTATTCTAAAAATATAAGTAAAGAAGGAAGTGATTTTATTAACGATAGCATAATTCATTTAATACTTGCTAAAAATATGAAATTAGATTCTTCTAGAATAAAAGATATTAAAGTAGACAGTATTGAGTTTTGGTTATCCAAAAATCCTTTTGTAAAAAAAGCTGATGCATATAAAACGCCAAAAGGGGAATTAATTACAGAAATTATTCAAAAAAGACCTATAGTTCGAATAAAAAATAGAGAGGAAGAGTATTATATTACAGATGAATACGAAAAGATTCCTTTATCAGATATATATTCCACTAATGCATTACTTGTAGAAGGAAAAATAGACTCTTTAGAGTATAAACCTTTGGTAAACTTAATCAAGTTTATTAATGGGGATAACTTGTTGAAAAAAAATATTACAGGAGTCAAAAAGGAGCAAAAAAATTCATTTATTTTAAAAGTTAATAAAGGTAAGTTTGATATTGAGTTTGGAAATTTAGAAGATTTTGATCAGAAATTTACAAAGCTCAGACTCTTTTACGATCAATATTTAACCAAAGTTGGTTTTGATCGGTATAGAAGAATCAATCTTCAATATAAAAATCAAATAGTTGCAGAAAAAAAATAATCTATGGACTATCAAGACATTTCAGTAGGGTTAGATATAGGAACAACCAAGATAGTGGCTATCGTAGGACGTAAAAACGAACATGATAAAGTAGAGGTTTTAGGTTTAGGAAAAGCAAAGAGTTTAGGAGTGCATCGAGGTGTTGTAAGTAATATAACACAAACTATCAATTCAATTCAAGAAGCTATTCAAGAAGCAGAGCGTTCCTCTGGAGTTGAAATTAAAGATGTTGTAGTAGGTATTGCGGGTCAACATATCAGAAGTTTACAGCATAGTGATTATATCACACGTGAAAATAATGAAGAAGTTATCGATGAAAATGATATTGAAAAATTAATCAATCAGGTACATAAACTTGTTATGTTACCTGGAGAAGAAATTATACACGTTTTACCTCAAGAGTATAAAGTTGATGGACAGGGTGAAATTCGTGAGCCAGTGGGGATGTATGGACGTCGATTAGAAGCCAATTTTCACGTGGTTGTAGGTCATGTATCTTCAATTAAAAATATTGCACGTTGTGTTAAAAGTACAGGATTGAATTTAGCAGGAATTACATTAGAACCTTTAGCCTCATCAGAAGCGGTATTAGGTTACGAAGAAAAAGAAGCAGGAGTTGCTTTAGTTGATATAGGAGGAGGTACAACAGATATTGCTGTTTTTAAAGATAATATTATTCGTCATACAGCTGTAATTCCTTTTGGAGGAAATATTATTACAGAAGATATAAAATCAGGGTGTTCTATAATTGAGCGTCAAGCAGAACTGTTAAAAGTGAAATTTGGATCTGCATGGCCTGGAGAAAATTCGGAAACGGAGATTGTTTCTATCCCAGGACTTAGAGGTCGGGATCCTAAAGAAATTTCCATGAAAACACTTTCTGAAGTTATTAATGCACGTGTTCGAGAAATTATGGAACAAGCTTATTTAGAAATTAAGAATTATGGACATGAAGAACAAAAAAAGAAACTTATTGCTGGAATTGTAATGACAGGAGGAGGTTCTAAACTTAAGCATATTCGACAATTGACAGAGTTTATTACAGGGATGGATGTTAGAATAGGATTGCCTAATGAACACTTGGCAGGAGGTCAGAATGAAAGTCTATCAAGTCCTGAATTTGCAACAGCAACAGGTTTGTTAATAAAGGGCTTAGAAAGAAAGCTTGACACCACAGAAACCAAAGAAGCAGATATTATTGTGGATGAGTTACAGTCTAAAGTGGAAGAGTCGGTAAGTAATTTCGATCGTCCAATTGTAGAAGCTCAAGCAGTAAAAGAGGTACATAAAGAAAAAAGAATGGAAAAGGAAGGGGCTCAGGAAATCACATTTTTTGAAAAATGGGCTGATAAATTTCGTCAAATGTTCAACGATACGGAGTAGAAATAGAAAAGAAAAACCAATTTGAAATAATCACATTATGAGTAACAGTCAAGGAATTGTTTTTGATTTGCCAAAACATAAGTCTGCATCAATAAAAGTAATTGGTGTTGGAGGGGGAGGAAGTAATGCTGTAAATCACATGTTTGAAGAAGGAATTTCAGGAGTAGATTTTGTAATTTGTAATACAGATGCACAAGCATTAAATAACAGCCCTGTTCCTAATAAAATTCAATTAGGAGCTTCAATAACCGAAGGACTAGGTGCTGGGGCAAATCCAGAAGTAGGAAAGCAAGCAGCATTAGAAAGTGCAGAAGAAGTAAAAGCTATTTTAGATACCAATACTAAAATGGTTTTTATTACAGCTGGAATGGGAGGAGGAACAGGAACAGGAGCAGCACCTATCATTGCTGGTATGGCTAAAGAGGCTGGGATTCTAACCGTGGGAATTGTTACAGTTCCTTTCTATTTTGAAGGAACTAGAAGAATGGAACAAGCTGAGGCTGGAGTTGAAGAGTTACAGGATAATGTAGATTCTCTGATTGTTATTAACAACGATAAATTAAGAGAGCTGTATGGAAATTTAGGTTTTAAAACAGGATTTGCAAAAGCAGATGAAGTTTTAGCAATAGCCTCAAAAGGAATTGCGGAAGTGATAACGAATCATTATAAGCAAAATATCGATTTACGAGATGCTAAAACAGTATTAGCTGATAGTGGAACAGCTATTATGGGTTCTGCTATTGCTTCGGGTGACGATAAAGCAAAGGAAGCGATCATAGACGCTTTAGATTCTCCTTTACTAAATAACAATAAAATTACAGGAGCTAAAAATGTGTTATTATTGATTGTTTCAGGTAATGAAGAAATTACGATTGATGAAATAGGTACCATAAACGACTATATTCAAACTGAAGCAGGTTATAATGCTAATATTATAATGGGTATTGGAGAAGATGAGGATTTGGGAGACTCAATTCGTGTTACGATTGTAGCAACAGGATTTCCTTCAGGAGAGCAAAAGTTTTCTCGTGAAGAGAAAAAAACAGTTCATACATTGCTAGAAGATCAGCCTATTACAAAAGTGTTATCTCCAGAAACAGTACCTGTTACGAAAGAAGTTGAAGATACATCAAACCCTATTCTAAAAAAATCTGAAATAAATACCGTAGTAGAGCAAAAAACTCAACTTAATCAACAAGAAAAACAGCAAAATCTTTTTGGAGAAGAAATAAAATCACTAAGTCATCGTGAAAACAGGATAGTACACACTTTGCTTGAGGAAGAAGAAGTTGCAGTAACTCCCAATTTCGAAAAAGAAGAAAAATTTGTTGCAGTTGAAAGAAATAGAGAAACGAAAGTAGAAGATTTTTCATTCGAATTTAATTTAGAGTCTGAGAAAAAAGAAATAGTGGATGATTCTTTTGAAACCAATAACTTGATTGAACAAGAGGATAATTTGGAGAAATATGGTTTTGAAGTGAAAAAAATTGAAATGGAGGCGCCTGATGTTAAACAACTAAAAAATCAGAATAATGACTCGCCTTTTGATACACCTTTTTCTACTTTGAAAGAAGTAACTTCAAAAACAATTGAGGATCGAAGAGACAAATTAAAATCATTTAGTTATAAATTCAAACAAAGTATCAAAGATATTGAAGATTCAGAGCGCATACCAGCTTATAAAAGACAGGGGATAGAGTTACCTGAAGAGACATCAATAAATAATACTTCACGTTTGTCGTTAAATAAAGATTCACAAAATGAGCTACAAATCCGTGAAAACAATTCGTTTTTACATGATAATGTAGACTAAAATGAGGTTTTAAATATTCATATAAATTATACAGAATATGAGTTTAGAAAAAGATATAATGGAGCAGTTAAAAGCTGCTATGAAAAATAAAGATCAAGTAGCTTTGGCATCATTAAGAGCTATAAAAACAGCTATTTTAAAAGTAAAAACTGAATCGGGAGCTTCGGGAGAACTTTCGAAAGAGGATGAGTTAAAACTTCTTCAAAGGGAAGTGAAACAACGAAAGGAGGCTGCTGAACAGTTTATAGCTCAAGGAGCACAAGATATGGCAGATGAAGAGCTTGCTCAGTCAGAAATAATTGAGCAATTTTTACCAGAGCAAATGTCAGAAGAAGAAGTGACAGCTGTTTTGAAAGAAATTATAATACAGGTAGGTGCTGAATCTTTAAGAGATATGAGGAAAGTAATGGACGTTGCTACAAAACAATTAGCTGGGAAATCAGATGGAAAAATGATTTCTCAAATTACAAAATCATTACTAAGCTAAAAAGAATACCGTAAAGATTAAAGTTAGTACGGATTTCTTTTTTATGAGAAATAACGTATTAAAAAATAGAGAGCCGATGGAGGGACTCGAACCCACGACCTGCTGATTACAAATCAGCTGCTCTAGCCAGCTGAGCTACATCGGCAAAAGATAGTTGTTTGAGCGGGAAACGGGACTCGAACCCGCAACATTCAGCTTGGAAGGCTGATGCTCTACCAATTGAGCTATTCCCGCTTGTAAACAAAAGTGACCACGGGAGGAGTCGAACCCCCAACCTCTTGAGCCGTAATCAAGTACTCTATCCAATTGAGCTACGTGGCCATTATGCTGTTTGCGGTTGCAAATATAGTATAGAAAATCATTATCACAAAACTTTTTTTGGATTGTATAATTAAAAATGAAGTAGAAGAAGAGAAGTAATTAAACTACATTAAAAGCGAGTAGAAATATGAAGTGTTAAAGCTGAAGATTGTGACATAATTCTACAAACTCCGCCAACACATAAAAGTCCACCTCGTTGACGACCGTATTGGGTGCCAATTCTAGTAGATCCCTTTGTAAAATTTGATCCAAAATTATAATAATGAAGCCGTTTAAGTTCATTATTATGACCGTAGTTGTAAATGTCATGAGCATATATTGAAAAGTTAGGATTAAGATTGAATTCAATAGTTCCACCTAACCAATTTTTAGTGTCTGAATCAGCCCATAGATGTTGCAAATCTACTCGAATAGATTTCTTTCGATCAATTTTATAAGTGGTCTCTGCTACGGCTATATTTGTATTAACTTCACCAATAGTTTCTTCAATATATCGCTTGTTATAAAATTGATTTAAATAAGAGAAAATAGAAGACCATTTGTTGGACCATTTCTTTTTGATTTCTAGGCCAAGATCTTGATAATATTTTTCGCCAAAACTTAAAAATTCAGCATGATATGACTTTTTTAGAATATCAAATTCACTATCTAACCCTGCCCAATAAGATCCATTTAATGACAGATCAATGCCATATTTACCACCAATAAGAGAACCTTTTTTTATTTTGTAGAATAAGTCAAATTGGCCTCCTATTTCACCAGATTTTTGAAGTGGATCAAAAGACAGGTTAGGTTGTGACTGATAGATGTAGATATTTTGTAGTGCATAATCATATTGTTTTGTTAGAGCAGGTAAATAATTTACAATACCTGTATTGTATATGTTTCCTCCTAAAGCTGATTCAGAATATAGACTCATATTTTCTAGTCTTCTCAAATTAACATCCATTCCTAGTCCTTTTTTTGAGTAACCAAAATTTAATAATAGGGCATTCCCTTTATGTTGACTTTCAGGATTAATAATATTATATGCTACTAAAGCATCCTTAGACTTATAAACATATTCAGCTCCAGAATAGAAGTTTCCTGAAGAAAAATTGACTCTGCTGGAAAAAAGGTTAACTATTTTGGGTAATGAAGGATATTCTTCTACTTGATTTTCATACTTCCCAATATAGCTGAACCCAACCGAAAGGTCTGTGTGTTCCCAAGATGATAAGGTTGATAGGTTAGTTTCAATGTCAACTCCGTAAAGAGTTCCTTCGGCTAAGTTAAACCCCATTCCAACACGTTGTTTACCTCCTAAAAATATAGTGTTGACTCCTTTTGTTGGACTATACTTTAATCGCGCTCCTAAAAGAGCATTGTTAATTCCTATTTGACGATCTTCCCAAGATCTTAGTATCAATCCATTTCCAAATTGCTCATAAAAGTGACCCGCGGTAATTTCTAAGTTTCCTTTATAGTTTTGATATTTAGCTTGAATAATTCCTAAGTCAACACCTTTTAAATCAGGAGAATAGTTTAGCAATGATTTGCTTTCATAGATTTCTAATTGAGTGATGAAATCAAAGTTTCCTATTGAATAGTCTGCTTTTAAGTATGTGTTGGTTCTAAGTCGATCTTGAGCATCTTCTTTAGAAAGTATAATTTTATGATCATCAACATACCACTGAGAATTTGATTCTAACCCTAAAGTTAATTGAGAAAATAGAATACTCTGTGTAAATAATATAAGGTGGAATGTGAAAAAGTTTTTCATATGAGGTTATTACTTATTGAGCATATTTTTTAATTATATCATACAATTCTTCTTCTGTTCCAGGTGTATAACCTGAGTGATTATAAACGATTTTATTTTTATAAATGACAAATGTATGAGGAACGGTGATTACATTAAAAGCTCTCTTTAATTCTTGATTTTTATCTAATAAAATTTCGTATTCCCATGATTTTCCATTGACCATAGGTTTTACTCGTTTTAAGGTTCTAGAATCATCGATTGATATAGCGATGAGTTCAACATTAGTCTCATCTTGCCAATCGCCATATACATCATTAATAGTACTTAACTCCTTAATACAAGGCATGCACCATGTTGCCCAAAAATTTAAGACAATAGGGTGGTCATCACTGCTAAGTGAATTAATACTTACGTTTTCTCCATCTAAATTTTTGAGAGAAATAGAAGGAAGTTCCGTTTGTGAAAAAGCCAAACAAGACATATGTATGAATAGAATAACGGTGATTTTTTTAATCATTATTATAAAATTTTTAAAATTAAGTATAATATAAGTAGTTAGTTAAGAAATAAATCTTAATGGATAAAATATTTTTTAAATCTAACAAATATGTTAATGTTTTGCAAATAAAAAGTTAACTTATTTAAAAAGTCGTATATTTGATAAAATTTCAGAAAAATAGTTTATATGATGAAAAACATATTTTTATACTTGTTCGTTATAGCTTTTATTGCATTAGAATTATATTCTTGCAGTGGGGGAGAAGATGATAATTCATTAACTGAAGAAGTCGTAGAGTCTATTTTATTGACTTCAGATTTAGAAGTTATTGATTTAGATGAAAAAGAGTTTTTTCAATTTAAAGTTGTAACAAATTTAGGTGAAGATGTAACATCGGCAAGTACTTTTTATATAAATGGAGAAGCCATTGCAGAAAAAGGAAGTTTTTATCCCGAAAGGCTAGGTTTTTATAAAGTAGAAGCAAAATATAAGGGGGTCAAGAGTAATATTGTGAATGTTGAAGTAAAAGGAACTGTACTGAATGAGATTTTTATTACTTCTGATTCGAAAAGTGTTAGTATTGATTCGGAAAAGTATTTCACTTTCACAGTGAAAACAGATTTAGATTTAGATGTAACGTCATCTAGTATTTTTTATGTTAATGGAGAGAAAATTACAGGAAATACCTATAAGCCAACAGTTGAGGGGAATTATGAGGTATACGCAATATATGAGAATTATATAAGTGAAACGTTTATAGTGACTGTTCAAAATAATTCGATGAGAAGTATAACACTTTCAGCAGCAAATACTTCTATTAAGATGGGAACAGATCAAGAATTTGTGTTTACGATACAGTCTGATGAGAATAAAGACATTACAACAATGTGTACTTTTTATGTTAATGGAGTAAAAATTATAGGAAATACCTATAAGCCTACTGAACCAGGAAGTTATGAAGTATATGCTCTATATGAAGGACTTACGAGTAATACCATTACAGTGACATCAGAGTTAGCGACTTTTGTGAAAAATGCTTTAATAGAAGATTTTACGGGAACATGGTGTGGATGGTGCCCCCGAGTTTCCTATGCTATTGAGCAAGTTAAGTTAAATTCTAATAAGGTAATTTCTGTAGCTATACACGGTACTCAAAGTTCAAGTCCATCAGGTAGTTTTTATGACCCGTTAACCTATGATAAGAGCGCTTATCCTTATGCACCTAGTTCCTATCCTACAGGGGTGTTAGATAGAGGTAAATATTGGAGTTCCCCTCAGCCAAGCTACTTAAATGAAGTTTTAGAATTTACGGGAGATCAAAATAATTTAGGATTAGCTATTTTGGATACATCTTTGTCAGGGAATAGAGTGTCTTTCAAAGTAAAAGTGGGAATAGGAGAGGCCAAAGACGCTTACAATAATCAGTTTAAAGATTTTGGAAAGTTTGGTTTAGTAGTATATCTTGTGGAGGATGATTTGATTTATGATCAGGTTAATTATACGAGTTATTATGGAGGAGGAGAAGTAATTTCTAATTTTAAACATCATGATGTATTAAGAAGTTCATTAACTTCTATGGTAGGAGATGACATTCCAGTAAGTTATAGAACAAAAGGGAGTGTTTATACAAGGTCTTTTGACATTCAAGTTCCTTCAAATGTAAAAGATTATACTAAATTAGAAATTGTAGCATTTGTAGTAGGGAGTCCAACAGGTCAAGCTAATATGGCTATTAATGTGCAATCTGTAAAACTAGGAGAGAGTCAAGATTTTGAAGTAAGCAATTAAAAATAGAAAAAATGTAAAAAAATACCCTGAAAAGTCTGTAGGGTATTTTTTATAAAATAAGATTGCTATACGATTTTTTTAGGAATTACAATCCAAAGAATAATATAGGTTAATATGCCAGGAAAAGCAGCACTAAATATAGAAATGAGAATATAAATCAATCGTACTAAGGAAGGATCGAATTCAAAGTAATGAGCAATGCCTTTACAAACACCCCCAATCATACCGTTTGGGTCTCTGGTTAATTTTTTTGTCATCTTCTTATATGTTTTATTCAATAGTTATGGCGGTACCTGTTGCTGTAACCATCATCATACTTCCTCTTTCTCCAATAGTTTCATAATCAAAATCAATTCCAATAATTGCATTAGCACCTAATTTCTGTGCTTTTTCTTTCAGTTCTTCGATGGCAATTTCTTTGGCTTCGATTAAAACTTTTTCATAGGATGAACTACGGCCTCCAAAAAAATCAGTTACAGAAGCAAAAAAATCTTTGATAGCATTAGCTCCAATAATGGTTTCTCCTGATACAATTCCTTTGTAATCGGAAATGTTTTTTCCTTGTAAGGTATTGGTAGTTGTTAAAATCATATTTTTCATAAAATAAATTGTTTTATTTTTATCACAATACATGATTGCTAAACCAGTTCAGCACTTAATCCTCTCTTTAAGAGTTCTGAACAGCGTAGCTTTAAATCATCTAAATCACCTGTTTTAACTTCGCATTTGCCTCTGTAATGAATTAGCATGGTGCATTGCTGAGCTTGAATAGCACTATGTTCACAAATCTCTATTAGAGATTCAATTACAAAATCAAACGTATTAAAATCGTCGTTGTGTAACACAATCTTATAGGATTGTGAGTTTTGTTCGAGTAATTGAGCTTCTTCTTTTTCTTGCGTGTTCATAAGCTATTTTTTAAAGTGAGCCGAAACCCAGTTGTTTTTTTCTTTATAAGATACAAAATTCACACCATTTTTTTCAAAACACTCACAAACGATAGGTAGATCTTCTAAATAAAATCCACTTAAGAATAAAACACCATCTGTAGTTAGAGCGTCTATATAATGAGTAGCATCTTGTAGTAAAATGTTACGGTTTATATTTGCAAGAATAACATCAAAAGTTTCAGGCTTTAGTAAAGTAGCAGTCCCTTGAGTTAAGGAAATATCCAACTTATTACGCTTTATATTCTCAATAGCATTTTCAATAGCCCATTTATCAATATCAATTCCTTTAACAAAATCAGCACCTTTCATTTTGGAAAGCATAGCTAAAATAGCTGTTCCACACCCCATATCTAAAACATGTTTTTTTTTCATGTTATGATGTAGTATTTGTTGGAGCATCATATAAGTGGTTTCATGGTGCCCTGTTCCGAATGACATTTTAGGATTAATTACAATTTCGTAGGGATACATCGGTTTTGGTTTATGAAAAGTTGCTCGAACATAACATTGATCAGCTACTTCAATTGGATCAAAGTTTTTTTCCCATTCTTCATTCCAGTTTATGGGATCAATTACATTACGCGTATAGGAAATCAAAAAATCTTTATTTTGGATAATTTGTAAATTTTCCAGCGCGTCTTTATCTTCATTTTCAGCTAAAATATAGGCTTGTAGACCAGTTTTAGTTTCAGAAAAACTATCAAATTTTATCAAGGATAATTCTGCAATAAGGATTTCTGTAGTAGGTTGTAAGGGAGCAACCGTAAAGGTGTATTCAATATAGTTATAATCCATGGAGCAAAGATAACAATGATTAAACTAAATTCAGAATTTAAAGATCATGTTTTGTTAGTAATAGTTTAATAGAATCGTAAATTTGATCTAATTGGTCATCTGAAATGATAAAGGGAGGAAGTAGATAAATAGTATTTCCCAGTGGTCGTAAAAAAACACCTTGTTTCATAAAGAAATGGTATAATTCATTTCTTTTTTTTCCATATCGTTTTGTTTGAATGTCGAGTTCAAAAGCTAGGATAACCCCTAAGCTTCGTGCATTTTTTACTTTAGGATGATCGTTAAGTTCTTGTAAGAAAAGTTGATGCCTTTGAGAGATGTGTGAAATATTATATTGTATTTCATCGGAAATTAATAAATCGATTCCTGCTTTAGCAACAGTACAGCCTAATGGACTGGCTGAATAGGTGTGTGCGTGCATTAATCCCTTAGTAATCTTGTTGTCTAAAAAGGATTCGTAAACTTTTTTAGAACAGGTGGTTATAGCCATAGGGGTTATGCCTGTAGTTAGAGATTTTGCTAAACAAATGATGTCAGGATTGGTTTTTAAATAAGCTGAAGCAAAGTTTTTTCCTGTTTTTCCAAAACCAGTCATGACTTCATCAGCAATACATAATGTATCGTATTGTTGTGCAATTTGAATAAGTTCATCCAAAAAACATGCATCATACATGTTCATACAGTTTGCACCTTGAATTAAAGGTTCGTAAATAAAACAAGCTACATTTTGTTGAGAAATTAAATCAGAAAATTGGTTTTTTATTTCTTGAAAATTATTTTCATTAGGGATTGGAATATGAATAACATCGATGAAAAAATTGTGAAATGCTTTATGATAAATAGGGGAGTTAGAAACTGACATTGCCCCAAAAGTATCACCATGAAAAGCTCCTTCAAAAGCAATGATTTGTGTTCTGGATATTTTTTGATTATGAAAAAATTGTAGAGCCATTTTTATAGCTAGATCAACTGCAGTGGAACCATTATCAGAAAAAAAGATTTTTTGTTGATTTTGAGGTAAAATTTTAATTAATGCTTCCGAAAGTTCAATAGCAGGTTCATGTGTTAAACCTACAAAAGGAATATGACTGAATTGCTGTAAGCTTTCACTTGCTTTTCGAATAATTGTTTCATTACAATGTCCGTACATACAAGTATACCAAGAAGAAAACCCGTCAATATATCTTTTATTACTTTCATCATAAAGGAAAACACCTTGTGCTTTTTTTATAACAAGATGATTATCTGTTAATTGATGTTGAGTAATAGGATGCCAAAGATGTTTTAAATCACGTTTTTGTAAGTCGGAAATCATTTTATGAAAGATGAATATTTTAGGTAAATCAAAATTAGTAATTATAAGTAATATACATGAGCTTAAATGAAAATATTGTAAAATAAGTGTTTCTTTAGGTTAATAAATTATTTAAAAGCGTATAACTTTTCCAGTGTAAGGAAATTTAGTCATTTTTGGGATAACACAAATATGACATGAGAATAAATAAAAAAACCTTGAAACCATTACAAGAAAAGGTCTCAAGGATTTTTAAGTAGCGAGGAGCGGACTTGAACCGCCGACCTCTGGGTTATGAATCCAGTGCTCTAACCAGCTGAGCTACCTCGCCATTATAATTTTATAATTGTAGACCCACAGGGATTCGAACCCCGACAAGCGGCACCAAAAACCGATGTGCTACCATTACACCATGGGTCTAGTAAAATTCATAACGTATTCAAATTGTAGACTCACAGGGATTCGAACCCCGACAAGCGGCACCAAAAACCGATGTGCTACCATTACACCATGAGTCTAGCTCTTTATCCAACGTCATCTTGGCGGATGCAAATATAGTCGAAAAGCCTTATTCTTCAAATAAAAAAATGAAAAAGTTTCGTTTTTTTTTAAGAGACAATTTCAAATAAAAATTTTAAATTCGCACTAATTTGAAAATGAAAATATATGACTTCTAAAGACCATTTTTACAACAATATGATAGGTTGGATTTTGTTTGCTGTAACCTTTGTAGTTTATGCTTTAACAATTGAGCCTAATGCTAGCTATTGGGATTGTGGAGAATATATTGCCGTTGCGTGTAATTTAGAAATTGCACATTCACCAGGAGCTGCTTTATTTCAAATAATAGGTGCAGCACTTTCTGTATTTTCTTTTGGTGATCAAGCGAAGCTTCCTATGATTATCAATTTGATGTCAGCACTTTCTAGTGCTTTAACGATTTTATTTTTATTTTGGACGATTACACATTTGGCTAGAAAAATAGTGCTATCTCTTTCTCAAGATCCAATCACTAAAGCCCAAAGTATAGCCATTTTGGGTAGCGGAATTACAGGGTCTTTAGCTTATGCTTTCTCTGATTCTTTTTGGTTTTCAGCTGTTGAAGGAGAGGTTTACGCCATGGGCTCTTTATTTACAGCACTTTTGTTTTGGCTTGTTCTGAAATGGGAAAATGATCATTCTTTATTTGCAGATCGCTGGTTAATTTTGATATCTTTTGTAACAGGTTTAGGAATAGGTGTTCACTTATTAGTACTATTGGTTATTCCTGCAATTGGACTGATTTATTATTTTAAAAGGTTTAAAAATAGCATAACCTTCTTTCGCTTTATTATAGCAAACATCATCATTGCCATTATTTTTGGGGTTATTTTTAAAGTGATCTTTCCCTATACTATGAAGTTTTTTGGAATGATGGAGATATTTGTAGTGAATACTTTTGGGCTTCCTTTTAACTCAGGGACTTTTATTGCTATGGTTTTATTAATTGGTTCCGTTGTAGGAGGGCTATATGTTACCTACAAAAAAGGAAAATATTATTTAAATACAGCTATTTTATCTTTAACGTTTATGTTAATTGGTTTCTCATGTTGGTTGGTAATTCCCATTCGGGCAAGTGCTAATCCTCCGATTAATTTAAACGACCCTTCAGATGCTATTGGAATGTTGGATTACTTCAATCGAGAACAATATGGAAATTGGCCAGTATTGTATGGGCCAAGTTATGCTGCATATGATTACATTCAACAGGGATTAGAAGGTCAAGTGGATAAAGGTGCCATCTATGAAAAAGATGAAAAAGCAGGGATATATAAAGAAATAGGACGTAAAAAAGAATATAAATTTAAGTCAGAATACAACAAATTTTTTCCTCGAATGTATGCACCTTCATCAAAAGAACATTATGAAGATTTTCTTGGAAAACAAATGCCTCCAGGAGAAATGCCTAGTTTGTTAGATGAAATAGCTTTTTTTATGAACTATCAATTCGGACATATGTACTTACGGTATTTCCTTTGGAATTTTGCTGGACGTCAAAATGATATTCCAAGTGAAGGGAAAATTAGTAAAGGAAACTGGAAAAGTGGTATTGGTTTTATTGATACGATATTACTAGGTGATCAAAACAAATTACCTCGTGATTTAAAAAATAACAAAGCGAATAATCAATATTATTTTTTACCTTTAATTTTTGGTGTAATAGGTTTGCTATTTCATGTAAATACTGATCCAAAGCGTTTTTATGCAATTCTTACCATCTTCTTATTAACAGGGATAGGAATTTTATTATACACTAATAATAAAGTTTTTGAACCACGAGAAAGGGATTATGCTTTAGTTGGGTCGTTTTATATTTTTGCTGTGTGGATTGGACTATCTGTATTAGCTTTATTTGAATTTAGTAAGAAAAAACAAAGTGTTTCTGTTGCTATTGGTGCTACAGCAATTATTGCTATTGCCCCTGTTTTAATGGGGTTTCAAAATTGGGATGATCATGATCGGTCGAAACGTTATACAGCTTTTGCAGAGGCTAATAATTATTTTAATGCTTGTAAAGAGAACAGTATTTTAGTTGTATATGGAGACAATGATACGTACCCATTATGGTCTCTACAAGAAGTTCAAGGATACCGACGTGATCTAAAAATTATTAACCATTTATTGTTGGCTTCCGATTGGCATGCTCAACAGGCTAAGCGAAAAACACTGGATGCTGAAGCAGTTCCTTCTATACTTCCTTTGGAGGATTATGGTCGTGAAATGAATGACGAACTCATTGTTTTTGATGATCCTACGATAAAGTCTCTAACTGCTAAAGAGGCCATTGAGTTTATACGTGATCAAAAAACAGGAAAGTATGACCAATATTTGAAAAACTTAAAGGAGAGTGAGCTACAAAAAATGAATGATGTTGTAGCTTTTTATAATCAGTTAGAAACTGGAATGAAAGGAGCTATTGCTGAGGGGAGTGATCGTGCAGCACAAGCTATGCAACAGTTGGGTGACGTTCAGAGTCGTATGAAATATTTTTCACGTATTCGAAATGATTTTAAAAAGTTAGATTTAAAAAAGATAGCAGTTTTGCCTACACCTAAAATTATTATTCCGGTTGATAAACAAAAGGTATTGAAAAATGGTATTGTTTCTCAAAGATATGCTGATCAAATTGTAGATTCTATTGCACTGAGTTTACCTGTTTCGTATGAAGTTAGTGAAGAGTTTATCGGAGCGTCTAGTTTGATGAAAAACGATATTATGATGTTGGATATTTTAGCAACTAATGATTGGGACCGTGGAATTTATTTTGGAGGCGGAGGAACTTCTGAAGCACAAAGTGTATTCTTCTTACAAGATTATTTAGAATACAACGGTTTTGTTTACCAGTTAGTTCCTGTTAAAACAAAAAAAGGATCTCGAGGAGATTATGGAATGATTGATACGAACAAACTTTTATCTATTTACAATAATTTTAAATGGGGGAATCTAAGTGATCGTGAAGCTTATTTTGATAATACTTCTCGTACGAGAAACCTCATTACATTCAGAAATACTGCTACACGGTTGGCTGATCAGCTGATTAAAGAAGGGCGTAGTAAAGAAGCTATAGCAGTTTTAGATACTTTAATGAAAAATATTCCATATGAATATTACGAAAGTTTTTTAACCTCCTTTATCATGGAAGGCTACTTAGATGCAGGAGCCTATCAAAAAGCATTCGATTTAATAGCGCTTTTCAAAAATGATTTGTTACGCAATTATGATTATTACCTTAGTTTAAATTCCAATCAATTGTCTACAGTTTCTTATGATGCACGTAGAAATGGAGCTGAAACATCTACTTTGTTGGCTACACTATTAATGGAAAGTCGTAAGTTGGAAGCGGTTAAATTGCACAGTGATAGCATTTCAATTAAGGGACTTAAAGAAAAGCTTCAATTAAATAATCAGGAAATAGAAACGATTCAAAATAAAATAACCTCCATTATTCAAGACATAGAAATTAAAATTGATGATTACGCGCGTACTTTTTTAAAAGAAGGATTTGGAAATTATTTACAATCTATGGATGAATTAATGCCTGCCTATGAGGCTTTCTTTGAAGCTCAGGAAATGTATGAAAACTTAAAGAAGCAAGGTGTGAGTGATGATAGTATTCCTTCTGATATTATGAATGCTATTAAGGAAAATTATAAGGGTGCTAAAAAATTTCAAGAAGATTCTCAGCAAGTGATTCAACAACTTTCTTCTAGAGGAAAAGTGACCCAATTTATGATGTTAGCCTATCCATATGAAGAAGTTATGGAATTTAAAGAGCATTATAAAACAGAGAAGGAATTAGCAAAAGACTCAGTTTATCAACAAATGCGTACTTTATTATTAGTACAAAATGCAATGCAGGAGTAATGCTCCAAAACCAGTTAAAAAGAAACCTGTTAGAAGCGGGATGTGATGAAGCAGGTCGAGGTTGTTTAGCTGGCCCTGTGGTAGCTGCAGCTGTTATTTTGCCAAATGGTTTTACATCTGAATTATTGAACGACTCTAAGCAACTTACAGTCAAAAAACGATATGCTTTACGTAAAGTCATTGAGGAAGAATCCTTGGCTTATGCTGTGGCTTTTGTGGATCATCAAAAGATTGATGAAATTAATATTCTTAATGCATCTATATTAGCTATGCATCGAGCATTAGATAGTTTGAAAATAGTTCCTCAACATATTATTATTGATGGGAATAGATTTAAACCGTATGGAAAAATTCCTCATCAAACAATTGTAAAAGGAGATGGGAAGTATTTTAACATAGCTGCAGCTTCTATTCTTGCTAAAACTTATCGAGATGATTTTATGCTTGAATTACACGAAAAATATCCTTATTACGGATGGGATAGTAATAAAGGTTATCCTACAAAAAAACATCGGGAGGGAATTAAAAAACATGGGATAACTTTTTTTCATCGAATGAGTTTTAAATTATTAGAAGATCAGTTGACTTTAGAGTTATAGGTTTTTAATTTTTTATAAGAAGATCTTAATTATAGTCCTGTTTAACGAACTCTAGGATCTAATAATTTATAGAGTAAGTCGACTATAATATTGATGAAAATGAACATAAAAGCAATAATAAGAACAGCTCCCATAATAACAGGTAAATCTAGGTTATTAAGAGCATCAACAATTTCCTTTCCTAATCCATTCCATCCGAAAATATATTCTACAAAAACAGCTCCGGCTAGCATACTTGCAAACCATCCTGAAATGGCAGTTATTACAGGGTTTAAGGCGTTTTTTAGGGCATGTTTTCTAATAATTGTAAAAGTTGAAAGTCCTTTGGCTTTTGCTGTTCGAATATAATCTTGGTTTAAAACTTCTAATAGCGAATTTCTCATTAATTGTGTGATAACTGCAAGAGGTCGTATTCCCAGTGTTAAGGAGGGTAAAATCAAGTTTTTTAAAGTTAAATGTCTACCTTCTCCCATATCATCAATTTCATAAAGGCTTCCTGTCATATTTAATCCAGTATATTCTCTTAAAACGAAAGCAAAAATCCAAGCCATTAAAATAGCTGAAAAGAAAGAGGGAATACTCATGCCTATTGAAGTAATAATAGCTATGATTCGATCAAATGAGCTATTTTGTGTCAGGGCTGAAAAAACACCCAATAAAACACCTAGTATAAAGGCAATGGTAATAGAACAGAAAGCTAGTAAAATGGTGTTAGGTAAAACTTCTTTTAAAATTGAGCTTACTTTCTTTCCTTGATTTTGAAAAGATTCCCTAAGGTAGGGTGTTTTTATAATAGTTTTGCTTGTATCGGTTTCAAATAATACAATAGAATTATACTTTGATGTAGAATAGTAGTCAATACTATTCGGAGTTGTTGTATTGTGAAGAGAAATAGGGGATAGGTCATTTAAATAGTAGGCATATTGTGCAAAAATAGGTAAGTCTAATCCTAATTTTTGACGAACTATTTTTAGTTGCATTTTATCTTCCCGTTGATCTAGCATCATCCTAGCAGGATCTCCTGGAAGAATAAAGAATAAACAGAAAATAACGGTAATAACTCCCCAAAGAGTCAATAAAGTATAGCCGGATTTATATAAAATCTCTTTAAACAAGTATAAATTTTTTATTAATAATTAAAAATAAAAAACCTGACAAATGAGCCAGGTTTATATGTAAACTAAAATGAATTTTTAATTTATTCAGCTTTCATAGCTTCCATTAATTCATTACTCTTAGAAGTGAAATACTCACTAATCTTAGTTTGAATATCAGCTGGTAAGTTTTGAAACTCAGCAGCCATTTCTTGTTGTTTTTTAGCAAACTCTTCTCCTGCTTTTGTTATTTCAGCTAATTTTTCAGAATTTTTAGAACTATAAGCTTCCTTAGCTGTTTTAAAATAAGCATCAGCCTCTTTTAAGAAAGAATCAATTTTTTCATTTCCTGTTGCAGGAATTTCTGATACTAAATCTTTTACTTCCTCTGTAGCTCCTTTTACTGCATCTACTGTTCCTTCAACAACATTGGTTGCAGCTTCTGCAGTTTTATCTACAGCTTCTCCTGCAACTTCTGCAGTTTTATCCACAGCGTTCTCTGTAGCTTCAACAGCTTTCTTACAAGAAGTGAATCCTACTAATCCAATTATCGACAATGCAAATAATGTCTTTTTCATACTCTTTAAGTTTTTTAATATGTATATTAAATATTTGGGCAAATATAGAGTAAAAAATTATAAATGTAAGAAAAAGTTTTTGTAAAATATTTCTTACTTCAAGTTAAAGTATAAACATGAGCTTTGAGGTTTTGTAAACTGTAATAGAAAAGATGATTTATAAGCTATAGGTTAGAGTAAGTAGAAAACTGTGCATCGTAAAGCCTTTTGTAATAACTGTTAGGGTTTTGTAATAGCTCCTGATGTGTTCCAATTTCTTTTATAGTTCCGTTTTCTAAAGCAATGATTTTATCAGCATTTTGAATAGTCGCTAACCGATGGGCAATTACAATAGAGGTTCGATTTTGTGTTACTTTTTGAGTTGCTTCTTGAATGAGATGTTCAGAATGGTTATCGATAGAAGAAGTAGCTTCATCCAAGACTAAAATATCAGGATTGTAAACCATAGCTCTTAAAAAGGAAATTAATTGACGTTGTCCAACAGAAAGAGTAGCTCCTCGTTCTTTTACCTCATAATCATATTCATTAGGTAAGTTTTGAATAAATTGATGAAGTTTTATTTTTTTTGCAGCATTGATAACATGTTCTTTTGAAATAGCGTTATTTCCAAGAGTTATATTTTGAAAAATAGTATCGTTAAATAGAAATACGTCTTGTAGTACGACAGCTATTTTTGTTCTTAAGGTTTCTAGAGGGATATCTTTGATATCAATGGCATCAATTTCTATCTTTCCCGAATCTATATCATAAAAACGGGTTAAAAGATTAACTATAGTTGATTTTCCTGCACCTGTAGCTCCAACTATAGCAATTGTTTCCCCTGCTTTTACTTGAAAAGAAATTCCTTTTAGAACTTCTTCACCTTTTTTATATGAAAAATGAACATCTTTGAACTCAATATTGCCGTTCATCTGATTTAATTGGGTGATACCATGATTAGGTATCACTTCATGACTATCCATGAGCTTTAAAACCCGTTCTGCTCCGACCAATCCGCGTTGCATATTGTTAAAACGATCGGCAACTTGTCGCATAGGGCGAAATAGCATTTGAATGTAAAGGATAAAAGCAATAATTTCTCCAGCATTTATAGGGAGATCATTATATGTAGCGTATCCTCCATAAAGGATAACCAAGCCAATAGCAATGGAAGAGATGATTTCTGTGATAGGAAAAAAGACAGCAAAGTAAAAAACGGTACGTATATGGGCTTGTTTTAGTTCTGTATTAATTTTTTGAAACTTTTTAAATTCAGCTTTTTCTCGATTGAAAATTTGTATGATTTTAATGCCCGTAATACGTTCTTGAACGAAACTATTTAATTTAGCAGCTAAGGACCGCTCATCTTGAAACGTTTTTTTTATAGATTTTTGAAAATAACGAGTCAAAAAAATCATGATGGGTATGATAAGTAATATAATGGTAGCCATCTTCCAGTTGATGGTATACATCATTAAGATGATAAAAGAAATTTTTAAGATATCTCCAAAAATCATGATTAGACCATCACTAAATACTGTAGAAATTGTTTCAATATCAGAAACAGCACGTGTGACTAAAACTCCATTAGGGGTATTGTTAAAGAAATCTAATTTAAAATAGATTAGTTTTTTAAAAAGATCATTTCGAATGTCTTGAATAATATTTTGTGCAAAAGTGTTAGCTAGTATGATAAAAATAAACTGCAAAACAGCCTCTATTATAATAATACCAACAATAAGGTAAATACTTTGTAAAAGTAGTTCGAGATTTTTATTAGGAATAACTACGTCAATGACCTCACTAATTAATTTGGGACGGTAAGCTGAGGCATACGAATTGGATAGAGCAATTAAAATAGTAGCGATAAATAATCCTTTATATTGTAAGGGATAATGAATCAGCTTTTGAATAATATTTTTTTTAATAAAAGTCATTTAATAGTTTCAGGGTAAATTATTTCTACTAGGAAAAGTCCCTTTGCAGGAGCTGAAGCACCTGCTTTACTACGGTCTTTTTTTTCAATAATAGTTCTAAATTCGGTTAAAGATAGTTTCTTTCTTCCAACATCTGTTAAAGTCCCTACGATAGCTCGAACCATATTACGTAAGAATCGGTCTGCTGTGATTTCAAAACATAATAAATCTTTCTCTAGAAAAAGCCATTTTGCTTTAGAAATTTTACAATGATTAGTTTTTACATCAGTATGTAATTTTGAAAAACTAGTAAAATCGTCATAGTTAAATAATATTTGAGCTGCCTGATTCATTAAATTGATATCCAAATCTATATTTGAAAATTGCCATGTTGAGTGATAATTAAAAGGGTTTTTTCTTAAAGAAATATAATATTTATAGCAACGGGAAATAGCATCAAATCGAGCGTGAGCATTTTCGTTAACAGGAAAACAATCTAAGATAACAATATCTTTTGGCAAGAAATTATTCACACGCCCAACTAAACTTTTGTTTAGAGGTTTTTCACTATCAAAATGAGCGAACATTTGTTTTGCATGAACACCTGAATCCGTTCTTCCAGCTCCTGTAATTTTAATTTTGGAAGCAAGTAAAACTGAAAGGCATTTTTCAATAGTTTCTTGAACAGAGATCGCGTTCGGTTGAACTTGCCAACCGTGATAATAGCTTCCGTCATATGCTAACTCTAAGAAATACCTCAAATTTTGTAAATTTATCGAACAAAGGTAAGAAGAAAAATAAATTTAGGTGGGAAGAATTCCTTTTTTGAAAGTTAAATTTAAGATCAGATTTTTATGAAAAATATTTTATTACTATCGGATACACATGGTTATATGGGTCAAGAAATAATAAAACATGCGAAAGAAGTAGATGAAATTTGGCATGCAGGAGATATTGGTGCTATTC
This sequence comes from Flavobacteriales bacterium, assembly GCA_047971445.1. Taxonomy (GTDB): domain Bacteria; phylum Bacteroidota; class Bacteroidia; order Flavobacteriales; family UJ101; genus UJ101. The sequence goes on along the minus strand of JBKDZS010000097.1, from coordinate 4,394 downwards.
ATGTTTCAGATGAATTACAAGAATACGGAACATTACGAGCTGTATATGGAAATATTGATGGAACTGAAATAAGGAATAAATTCCCATTACATAATCGTTTTATGTGTGAAAAGGTTGAGGTTCTGATTACACATATTGGAGGTTATCCAAGTAGATATAGTCCTAAAATTTATAATGAATTAAAAGAAAACCCTCCTAAGTTATTTATTTGTGGACATTCTCATATTTTAAAAGTAGTCCCTGACCCAAAAATGGGGTTATTGCATATGAACCCAGGAGCCATTGGAAAGTACGGTTTTCATAAGGTAAGAACGATGTTAAAATTTAAAATCGAAAAGGATCGTATTTTTGATCTAGTTGTAATAGAATACAAAAAATAAAACATCCCGACGAAATCGGGATGTTTTTATATATACTATAAAATACTTTTTATGACGCTAGTTTTTACTTTACGTTTGGTTTTCTTAAGTGTTTTTTTTGTGCTTTTTCTGTATTTTTTATAAACATCATTGCCGAATAAGTGTTCCAAGTCATCTTCTCTTTTATTGAATATTTCATTCAAATAAACGGTGTTTTCTCTTTTAGACCTAGAATCATAATCGGTTAAAAAGTCTGTTAAGTTATTTGAAAATAACTTGTTTACATTTTCGAATTTAGCTCGTTTGGAGGAGTCTAAAGTTACGCCTTCTACATTATCGATAGAATTGTTTAATGACTTTAACAATGTTCCGACATCGAATCCTTTAATCTGTTGTGCAAGAATTAAGTTTCCTGTTATTAAGGAAAAAGTGAATAAAATAGATTTTAAATGTTTCATTTTTTTAATTTTGAACGCAAGGTAATATAAATTATATAGATTCTGAAGAACATTTATTGGAAAAAAAGCTTAAGCATATACCTCCGTACTTTTTTGTTTCAATAAAATTAGAATGATCTTTAAATTGTCTATAAGGAGAATGTTCAATAATTAATGCGCCATCTTTACTAAGTATTTTTTTTTGAAAAATAATATCAGAAATCATAAAAAGCTGATCTTCGGAGAAATCATAGGGAGGGTCTGCAAAAATAATATCATATGATAGTGAGTGATTTTTTAAAAAATTAAATACGTCACTTTTAATTATATTTATTTGTGTTTCAAATGATAATTCTGAAATGGTTTTTTTGATAAATTTGATACATTGAACACTTTTGTCTACAGAGGTGATATCAGTTGCTCCTCGAGAAGCAAATTCGTAGCTTATATTTCCTGTTCCTGAAAATAAATCTAAAATACGTATATTTTGAAAGTAATAACGATTATTGAGAATGTTAAATAATGATTCTTTGGCCATATCTGTGGTAGGCCGAACAGGTAAATTTTTAGGGGCTATCAATCGCTTACCTTTATATTGCCCAGAAATAATTCGCATCAAAGTATAAAATCTTTAAAGGTGATATTCTCGTCAATACCAATTTTAACGTGACGGATGTGCTTTTTCATCATGGAAATAGTCTCACTGTGATTTTCTATGTTTCCAAGTAGATGGACGTGTTTTTCATTAACATCAATTTCAAGTTGTTGAGCAATGAAAAGTACATAGTATAAAATATCTTCTTTAGTTTTAGTATCAAAATAGTTATAAAAAATGAGTTGTTCTTTATCGAAATAAATGAGTTCAATACTAGAGAAGTTAAACCAAACAAAATATTGATTTTTAGATGAGAAATTGGATAATTGATTGATTAGTGAATAACCACTATGGAGAATTTTAATTTCTTTTTTAGGAAAAAGATTTTTAATCTGAATTTCTATAGATTCAGCATAACTGTATAAAAATTGAATATCGAGTTCCTTGATTAATATGGATTCAATAGGATCATGAGGTAATAAGAAACTATTAAATTCAATGTAGTCTGAAATTTTATTTTCATTGAAAAGTTCGTTAGGAACTAAGGTAAAGAGTTTGTTGGAAAAAATAAGACGTATTGAAGAAAAATATTCTGTTTTCTCTTTTTGGATAATTTTTATTAGATGTTCAGCGTAATTTTGAGGAGACTGAGATTCAATAAAATAATTTTTCTTTGTAACAAGTACTTTGTCCTTTTCAAAAAAGTAAAAAGAAAATCCATCCACATTAAGGTGGATGGACAGTATATCGATAGTGCTGGGTGTCATTTTATAGATAATAAGTTATCCGTTACGCTTCTTATACTTATCATCAACCATAAGGTCATAAGCTTTAGGCCAGTTACCGTCAGTAGAATTGATGTACAAAGAGCCAATCTTTAAGACAGAGTCTTTGATATCCTTTTTAGCATTAATTTCACGTTCTACGTAAAACTGATCGTAATTATTATTCAAAGAATTTAGTAAAATTCTTTTTGGCACACGAACTTCAAATCGAATAGTACGAATATTGCGCTCGTTTAGGCTATCATAGTTTTCTTCTAAAGTTGATTCTATTTCAAACTCTTTTTTATCTTTTAATCCTGGAATATAGCGTAATTCATTAATTTGAGTTTTGGAAGCTGTTTTGTACTTCTTAAACAAAGAATCTTTTAACGGAACTACATCTAAGGTGTCAATAACAGTTTTAGTACCTTCATAGGAAAGACCGCGTTGAGTTTTCATCACTTTAACGTCTTTTTTTTCTAATACTACATATTTTCCTGTGTCGATAAAAGAAATTAGTTCGTCCCATGTAGGGGCGTATTGATTATGGTAATCACGATAAGCAATTTGTGCATCACGAATCTCTCTCATCTTATGAATTACCTCAATGTACTTTTCATCACGTTCTTTGTCAAATTGTACGGGTTCATTTACACTGTTCCAACCAAAGTAAGCAACTAATAATGCTCCCACTAGCAAGAACAATTGCAAACCAACTCTCAGACTTCTGCTCATAATAAAATACTTTATATTACTTTTTTAGATTCAAAATTCCACAGAAAACAAAACTACAATTTTTTTTCAGTTATAAAAGAAATATTTTGGCTATTTTTGAAATATGACTTTAGATAGTATTAAATTAGAGTTGTTATCTCAGTTTAATTTTAAACCTACGGAGGAGCAATATGATTTTTTTAAAATATTTTCAAAATTTATAATTCAACAAGAGCAAGAAGTATTCATTTTAAAAGGCTATGCAGGGACAGGAAAAACAAGTCTAACAAAAACGATTGTAGAAGCATTACGTAACACAGAATATAAGGTGATATTATTAGCTCCAACAGGTCGGTCGGCTAAAGTTTTAGGGAATTACTCAGGTAAGAAAGCTTCTACCATTCATAGTCATATTTATCATGTTAGAAATGGTAAAAATGGAACAGAATTTATTTTAAAAAAAAATAAATTAAAAAATACACTCTTTATTGTGGATGAGGCTTCAATGGTAAGCAATCAGGCAATGAATTCGAAAGGGTTGTCAGGAGGGGTTTTATTAGACGAGTTATTTCAATATGTATTTCAATTAAATTCAAAAAATAAAATCCTTTTTATAGGAGATGTTGCCCAGCTTCCACCTGTTCACTTAGAAATTAGTCCTGCTTTAGATCAAAATTATTTAAATTTTAATTACTGTAAAGAGGTTCAAGAGTTTAAACTAACAGAAGTAGTTCGCCAAGAAGAGCATTCTATGATTATAGAAAATGCTACTAGAATTCGAGAATTTATATCAGAACGAATGTATGATTTACAATTGAATACGTCTAATAATGATTTTGAAAGACTTACGGATCGTTATGATGTTGAAACTGCTTTGGCAGATAATTTGCTTCAAAATTTGGACGAAACTTTAGTTATAGTTAGGTCAAATAAAAGGGCAAATTTGTATAACGAACAAATACGTCAGCGAATTTTATTACGTGATGATATCTTAGAAAAAGGAGATAGATTGATGGTTTTAAAAAACAACTACTTTTGGTTGAACGAGACTTCTAAACCGGGTTTCATAGCAAATGGAGAAGTTATTGAAATTAGAAAAGTTAGGAAGATTGTTGAATTATACGGTTTTCAATTCGCAGAAGTAACAATTTCATTGCCCGATTATCCAGAAGAGCCTGATTTTAATACCGTTTTGATACTTGATACACTTCAGTCTGAAACTTCTGGACTAACCTATGAGCAAAGTAATCGATTATACGAAAAGGTGTTGGAAGATTACGAAGATGAACCTACCAAATATAAAAGATTTAAAAAAATTAAAGAAAACCCGTATTTCAATGCGCTTCAAGTGAAATATGCTTATGCGGTAACTTGTCATAAAGCGCAAGGAGGACAATGGAATTATATTTTTGTTGAGCAACCTTATACAGAACAGATAGATGAAAATTATTTAAGATGGATTTATACTGCTTTTACAAGAGCTAAAAAGAAAGTGTATTTATTGGGTTTTGTAGAAAAATATTTT